>NZ_JAUBVD010000018.1:0-124404 GCF_036705675.1 Microcoleus sp. AT8-A3 | reverse complement strand
AAAAAGGACGGGCGGGACGCCCATCCCACAATAACAATTAAAATTGTAAGTTATTTAATTCGCGCTCCTAATTGGGTACAAATAAACAGAACGTTGACAGAGGACGCCTGCGTGAAAGGGTCTACTCGCTCTCACTATAAATCCTAACTAAATCCGACCCTACTTTTACAAGATAGTATGATTTTTGGCGATTGCTAGCTAAATACAATATTTCCTAACGGTTATCTTAGTCGATCGCCCAAACACTTCTATCCGCCATAATTGCCCGCTGCAAATTAACATCTGTCAAATCAGCGCTCTCTTTGTTACAGCATTTTTCGTAAAAAAACCCGGTTTCTTCGATCGAGAGTGCGTCCTGGAATGTACGGAAAATATGCGGTTTAGCAGCGAAGAATTAACGAAAAAACCCTGTTTCACGTTTGCAGTGCCAATGCCCCTGTCCCACTTCCGCCCAAATTCACACAAAAACGATCGACCTGCAGGCTCGGAAGCTTGTTAAACTTTTGGTCATGCCACGCTATTGGTGAGAAATCGACGGCTAGCCACAATCGTCTGCTAACGCCCCCGCAGTGCTGGGCTGCGCGGCCTGCACTGCACACTGCACGTAGGTGAGATTAGCTGCAATCAACTTTCGGGATGCCGCTGCTAAAGTCGCGGCCGCCAATGTAGTTGTTCGTTTTAAACTAATTAAACTAATTATTTAAAGGAGTTGCACGTCAATGACACAATTGTGCTTATAAGAAATATCTGGCTCGGTGCCCTCTCAAACCAGGGTTTTTCGCTAGTCTGGTGCTATTTGTGAGTTAGTTAAGCCCATAGCAGCTAGGATCGAGCTAACTCACGGTTAAACTAAAGCTCGTCATGCGGCGTTGCCTCTCAAAACCCGGATTGAGTCTTATGGCGCATTACCGCTCCTCTGTATGTTTGTTCACCTGCATTGCCTGTCTGGGCGTTGCGTTCAGTCCAAGTGCCGACGGAGGGCAACAGGTACTCAATGCCTCTGCGCGTGCTGTTTCCCAAGAAATTGCTCAGGCGAACTCTCCCCCGGACGATCGCCAGAATTCCAAGCCTCTAAAACCGTCTCCAGCGCCCGATAAAAGCAAATCTCAGCCGTCCAAAACGTCCAAATCTAATTCTAAGATCCCGAAATCGGTATCCAATTTGCTCGTCATTTTGTCTCGTCAGCGGGGGTTCTTAATGTTGGGTTTGGCAGCAGTTGTCGTCACGGCAGCGGCAGTATTTATCATGCTCAAATTAGTTAGCAGTGACGAGTCAAATTATCCTAAGCGAAGACGGGGAAGATTTGAGCGCCACAACCCAAAAAACTCTCCATTCACTAATCCCGATTCTCCTACAAACTCGCACCAAATTAGGCCACAAGAGACTTCTTCTGGGGGACAATCGCTGTCAGCCTTGCCCTACCCTTTTGGTTTGCCAAAAGGCCACAGTATTGAGAGCAGCGCTCAACCTTTTATCATGGAATCCCGGCAACCAGAACCCGATGATGCAGCCGTCGAGGGCGATCGAATTAATTCCGACACATCGCCCTTGGAAACTCACAGCAACGGATACAGCAACACAGGTTTCAACATTCCCGAAACAACTAATCAAACCGATTCCCTAGCGAAGAAGAAAAATATTGCCCTTCCCGAAACGGATCGTAGACCTCAAGTTGATATTATTGAAGCACTGATTGAAGATTTGCAGCAGCTAAATCCGGCAAAGAGAGGCAAAGCAATTTGGGAACTAGGTCAGCGGGGAGATTCCAGAGCAGTTGAGCCGTTGCTCGATTTGCTAGCAAATTCCGACTCCAAGCAGTACAGTTTAATTTTGGCAAGTCTCTCGGAAATTGGCATTCGCACGCTCAAACCCATGAATAATGCGTGGTCAATCTCGCTGCAAAATGAAAATCCCGAAGTGCGTAAAAATGCAATTCGCGACTTGACGCGGATTTACGAATTGGTGAATCAAATCAGTTACTTGTTGCACCGTGCGACGGACGATCCAGATCCAGAAGTTCAGGAAACTGCTCGCTGGGCAATCAATCAGTTAAACCGCCTCCGTCCGCGTTCTGGGATGGATTAATAAATGTAGCAATTTTCAAATTATTTGAAAATAGAGATTTGAGATGGGAGAATTTATAATTTAGATTATGTTAGAATTAGTGACGGCTGACTAAGCTGTGGAGCATTTAAACCAGTAACGAGGCTAGTAGGGTGCGTCAGCTAGAACCCTTACGCTGAAACGGAAAACCTTAGATGCTGACGCACCTTACGCAAGCCCTTTAAATGCCGAACAGCTTAATGACTACTGATATCATGTCCGATCGATCGCCCACAATACATAGGTCGGGGCGGGTTTGTGAGATTGTCCGTTTTTGGCAAATATTATTGGTGAACCCGCCCCTACAGGAATCAGGGTAATCGACCGGACATGATATGACTAATGACTAATAACTAATGACTAATAACTAATGACTAATAACTAATGACTAATAACACTTTAAAACTATTGTTTCTGTCAACTTCTGTCGGTCAACTCGGTTCGGGGTTGGGCGGCGGAGTCGAACTTACAGTCCTTAACCTAGCTAAAGAATTGCAGAGTCGGGGTCATAAAATAGGAGTTGTAGCGCCGATAGGTTCAGTCTTAGAATCAATTTCTGTAATCGAAATAACGGGTGAGTTGCAAGTAACCGCCCAAACACAAGATTACCATGCTCCTATTGTGATGCCCGCCGACTCGGTGCTGGCGAATATGTGGGAATATGCTCGCCAAGTTCAGGATGAATGGGATGTGATTGTTAATTTTGCCTACGATTGGCTGCCGTTTTATTTGACACCATTTTTTAGGACTCCGATCGCACATTTGATCAGCATGGGATCCCTTTCTGCAGCCCTCGATCGCATTGCCGAACAAACCGCCGCCCAGTTTCCTGGTACGATCGGAGTTCACACCGCTTCTCAAGCCAAAACATTCACCTTTGCCGAGGAATGTCAGTTGTTGGGAAGCGGCATTGATTTATCGCTGTACCAATTTTGCAACAAATCCCAGTCTAAATTAGCTTGGCTAGGCCGCATCGCCCCGGAAAAAGGCTTAGAAGATGCAGTAGCAGCAGCGAAAATTACAGGCATTCCCCTCAAAATTATGGGCAAAATGCAAGATGAGGATTATTGGCAAAAAATTTGTGCAGATTACCCGGATGCTCCGGTAGAATATTTAGGGTTTTTGACAACAACCCAAATGCAAGAGCAAACCCGTCAGTGCCAAGCATTGTTGATGACACCACGTTGGGTGGAAGCTTTCGGAAATGTCGCGATCGAGGCTTTAGCGTGCGGTGTACCCGTGATTGCTTACGAGCGCGGGGGGCCGGCGGAAATTGTTAGAGACGGACTGACGGGCTTTTTAGTGCAGCCTGATAGTGTAAATGGCTTGGTAGGTGCGATCGCCCGCTTAGACAAAATTGACCGCAGCGCTTGCCGGCGACAAGCAGAGGTAGAATATTCTTTATCAGCTTTGGGCGATCGTTGTGAACACTGGTTCAAATCTATCACTGCTAGTAGGGTGCGTCAGTAATAATACTGGCCAATTTGTAGAAAGATTCGCTGACTGATGCACCTTACAAGTTTATGGAACAGCAATTCAAATCTATTCTCAAATTGAGTTAAATAAACTCTTAAGCGACCACAAAAAAAGAAAACTGAAACAACTATGGCAACCGAACGTTTAGTGCTTTTATCCAGTAGAGAAATCGAAAAAATGCGCCAAGCCGGCCGTTTAGCGGCCGAACTTCTGCTGCATCTCGAACCGATGGTAAAACCGGGTGTCAGCACTTTAGAAATTAACGACGAAGCCGAACGCTGGACTTTGGCACACGGAGCAAAAAGCGCTCCCCTAGGCTATAAAGGATTTCCCAAATCTCTGTGTGCAAGCGTCAATGAAGTAGTCTGTCACGGCATCCCCAATGCGAAACAAATTCTTAAAGAAGGTGACATTATTAATATTGATGTAACCCCTTTAGTTGATGGTTATCATGGCGATACTTCCAAAACTTTTTTTGTCGGGAAACCTTCACCGGTAGCGAAAAAGTTAGTTGAAGTAACCGAGGAATGTTTAAGAAGAGGAATTGCCGAAGTCAAACCGGGTGCTCGTACCGGCGACATCGGTGCAGCGATTCAAGAATATGCTGAAGCACAGGGTTTTTCGGTAGTGCGAAATTTTGCGGGACACGGCGTTCACCGAGTCTTTCACACTGAACCAGAAATTCTGCACTACGGTAAGCGGGGCACAGGAAAGAAGCTCAGACAAGGCATGGTTTTTACGATCGAGCCGATGATTAATGAGGGTACTTGGGAAGTGGAAATTCTCGCCGATGGTTGGACATCTATCACCAAGGATGGAAAGCTTTCGGCTCAATTCGAGCACACTCTGGCTGTGACTGATTCTGGGGTGGAAATTCTAACTTTACCTTAGTAATGATTAACAAATAATCTGAAAAACTCACTCCTAAATCAATAATCAACCCTATCCCGTAGGGGCGGGTTCACAGAAAATTTCCGCATGAAACAGACAATCTCGAAAACCCGCCCCACCCAACGAAATATGTAAATGTGGGTAAGGTTGATGTCGATAGTCCCTGGGTTTGGGGCGGGTTTTGGAGATGGTTTGTTTTAATAGTTGATGGTTGGTAAAACCCGCCCCTACAGAATTACCGTTAATTCACAAAACACGATATAACAAATAACTAATAACTAATAACAAATGACTGACATAAAATTTCTGCAACCAGGAGATTTGCTCAAAGTAATTGCCCCTAGTGGCACTTTGCGAGAATCAACCAACTTTGAAAAGGGTGTAGAAATTTGGAAATCTCGCGGCTATCGAATTGAATTAACACCGGGTTTTGACGATCGCTGGGGCTATTTGGCAGGTTCCGACGAAAACCGCGTCCGACAGCTAGCAGATGCCCTCAATGACCCGGATTGTCGCGGTATTCTCTGTGTTCGAGGTGGTTTCGGCAGCACTCGACTTTTGGAAAAAGGAAATGTGGGAAAGGCGGAAAATTCCCAATTTCCAACTCCCGATTCCCATTCGCCGAAATGGTTAATCGGCTTTTCAGATATTACTGCTTTGCTGTGGAATCACGACAAATTGGGGATTTGGGGCGTTCACGGCCCGATGCTGACAACTTTGGCGGATGAACCGGATTGGTCTGTCGATCGACTTTTTGACTGCATCGAAGGTCGTCCCTTACAATCTTTGCAAGGTAAAGGATGGGGCAGCGGACAAGCCACGGGGCCGCTGTTTCCGGCGAATCTGACGGTGGCTTCTCACTTGCTCGGAACCCCGTATCAACCGGATTTGACGGGGGTTATTCTCGCATTTGAGGATGTTTCCGAGGCTCCTTACAGGGTCGATCGAATGTTGACTTTGTGGCGGATGGCGGGGGCTTTCACTGGGGTGCGGGGCATTGCTTTGGGACGCTTCAGCCGCTGCGAGATTGAGCCGAGTATTCCCAGTTTTAGCATTGAAGAGGTTTTGCGAGATCGGCTGGGGGACTTGAATATTCCGATTGTCTCGGATTTGCCTTTCGGGCACGAGGGAGTTAACGCTGCTTTACCGATGGGAATTATGGCGAGTCTCGACGCTGAATCGGGATTGCTGATTTGTGGCGATCGATCGCAACTTTAGATTAGGGCTCAACGTCTATAACTTTAACATGAGATTTTGCACCCGCTAAATATTCCCGTTAGGTGAGGTTGACACGGTTGGCAGAAATTACATTTAAAATGGATTGTGTATGCAAATGTCTGCGCCAAGAAAGCAAAAAAAATTTTAAATTTTCCAGAGGTTGATATGAAAGCACACAACTTGTTAAACAGTATTGCTGCCGCATTCCTAGTTACAGGATTGGCACTTACGAGCATTTCGTCTAGTGCTGTTGGCGAACAGATACGGAATAACGATCGCGTTGCCGGAGTAATTCGCCGCACTTCCCCGATTTACCGTTTTCGGAATATGTGGGTTCCGGGTTCTCCAACGGAAGAATTGCGCGGCCAAGAATACACATTCAGCGCCAGGGAAGGCGACAACATTGAAGTGTTTTTAGATACAGATAGAAGCCGCGGTTTTACTCCCGTCATGGTGCTATTTTACGGGAACAACAAACAAGTCGCTTTTACGCAAGACCGTTCTTTTAATTATCAAATTCCCCGTAGTGGCGATTACAAACTGTTAGTGTTAGCAAAAGATGCTGCCAGGGGCGGTAACTACACGCTGGAAGTTGCGGGAATTGATGGGGGCGACAGACGATCTCGCAATTCGCGGGACGATTGGTACACGAGGCGAGATGACGATCGATATGACGGTCAATATGACAGAGCACAGATTCTGCAAGATGATTTTGGCTTGCGGTCTGTTGATTGTCGCGAGAGACGTTCTATGGTGAGAGTAAGGTTTGACGATGGTAATCAAGATTCAACTTACTGCGCTGTCCCGAATAGAAGGTTTCCGGCGGGAGATTATTACTACAATTCGCGGACTAGAAATTTAGATTCGGCGAGGCGGAATGATAGTAGATTCGATGCGAGCCCAGATCAATGTCGGGTAGTTGTGGGCGGAGTGTGCGTGACGAGATAGTTTCGATTTAATTAACCGTAGGGTGCGTCGCCCAGTAAAATCTACTATTAAGCTTGAAAATGGAGCAGCGACGCACCATATAAGATGAGTCTCTACAGATTTAACGATCGACTAAGCTACATCTTTGAGAGCCGATCGCGAATTGTTCGGAGATTTTTTGATAACGCTCATGCTGCCGTCGGTTTCCAGCACGACTGCTTCGATTTCTTCGATCGACGCGCAGCCCGTCCCCCGAATCGCCGCCCGAATTTCCGATTCACCCACGCGCTGCTGCCGCATCGCCACAGGCAGAAATTGGCCTTGGCTGAGCAGCATAGTAGGTTCGGCTTTGATGAGATTTTTTACCCACTTTACCCGCACCGCAAGCCACGTGACGATGAATTGCAGCCCGATGAGTAAGCCGAGGGCGAAAACGCCCTCGACGAAGGAAACGTCTTTTGACATGATGACAGTCGCCAGCGTCGAACCGAGGGCGATGGTAACGATGAAATCGAAGGCATTCCACTTCGACAGAGTTCGCTTGCCGGAAACTAGCAGCAAAAAAATCAGCGCGGCGTAAGCGGAAACGCCGAGCGTCAAAATCCGAATTATTTCAAACCAATTGTCAAAAAACATATTTTTATTTCGCGGTTGTGATTTTCTGCGCTTTGCCGCTGCACCAGTGCTAGAGGCTTCGTCTGCTTGAGGTCGCGGTCGCGGATTCTGTTAGTTTGCATGGTCATTGTAGCAAAAGGGTGGATGTGAAAATTCCCTATTAGCAAGAGTTTCACCTATTAAGAATTCCTTGACCGTGCCAGAAGGTTGCTATCGAACTCAGCCACTTTCCTCATCTCCCTCCCCGCTGACAGATGAATTTTTTGTCAAAAAGGACGATCGCACAGTGGTAAGCTACCAAAGGCATTGAAATATCTAAGGTAGAGAAAAGTTAAAATGTCGGCATTAAATGAAGTTCCCTTGTTGTTGCGGGCAGCCCGCGGCGAAACTCTAGACCGCCCGCCCGTGTGGATGATGCGTCAAGCCGGGCGCTACATGAAGGCTTATCGAGATTTGCGAGAAAAGTATCCCTCGTTTCGCGAACGTTCCGAAATTCCCGAAGTGGCGATCGAAGTTTCCCTTCAGCCGTGGCGCGCGTTTCAACCCGACGGCGTAATTCTGTTTTCCGATATTGTCACCCCCATGCCCGGTTTGGGCATCGACATGGACATCGCCGAAGGTAAAGGCCCGATTATCCACTCACCCATCCGCACTCAGCAGCAAATCGACGCGCTGCAACCGCTGAACCCGGAAGAAAGCTTGCCGTTTATCAAAACTATCCTGAAATCCCTGCGCGAAGAAGTCGGCAACAAATCCACCGTGCTCGGTTTTGTGGGCGCGCCGTGGACGCTGGCGGCCTATGCGGTTGAGGGCAAAGGTTCTAAGGATTATGCCGTCATCAAAAACATGGCATTTTCCGATCCAACTTTACTGCATCAGTTGCTGTCGAAATTTGCAGATGCGATCGCCGTTTACGTGCGCTATCAAATCGACTGCGGCGCGCAAGTCGTGCAAATGTTCGACTCCTGGGCCGGCCAACTCTCCCCGCAGGACTACGACACCTTCGCTCTACCTTACCAGAAACAAGTATTCGAGCAAGTCAAAAAAACCCATCCTGACACCCCGCTAATTCTGTTAGTCACCGGTAGCGCCGGCCTCCTCGAACGCATGACAACATCCGGCGCGGATATCATCAGCGTCGATTGGACGGTTGACATGGCCGACGCGCGCCGACGTTTGGGCCCGAATATGAACGTTCAGGGAAATCTCGATCCGGGCGTGTTGTTTGGTTCTCAAGCGTTTATTCGCGATCGAATTCTTGATACAATTCGCAAAGCCGGCCCGCGCGGACACATCCTCAACTTGGGACACGGTGTATTACCGGGTACTCCCGAAGACAACGTGCGTTTCTTCTTTGAAACGGCAAAACAAGCCGACAAATTGCTTGCAGTTGCTGCTTGAGTCCGACAATCCGACAGGGGTTGAAACCCCTGTCTCATAGCTAAAGTCCTCGCTATGAGGACTAAAGATTAATATTTCAGTCGGTTTTAACTGAGATATTGCAGCAATATCAATAAGAGGATTTTTCGTGGGGTCGGGCGGGTTTATAGAACCTATTTGCAAGCTTTAAAACTGTTGGCGAACCCGCCCCTACGGCTAATTGAGAATGGTGCAAGATATCGGTTTTAACTCACCGAAGAGCACCCTTGCCAATAAAACATCCCGTAGGGGCGGGTTCACCAATAGCTTTAAAGAGTGCAGACAGGTTAAATAAACCCGCCCCCAGCCACAAAAAAGCCCTTTATTAACAATGGTACTCTTCAGTCGGTTTCAACTCACATCTTGCACCCTTCTCAAGAACAGGCTTTTCGGCCTGTTCCACAAGAAAATTCACTCTTTGTGGAACAGGCCGAAAAGCCTGTTCCTAAACAAGTAATTGAGAATGGCGCAACATCTCAGTTTCAACCGACTTTTGCCCGACGCCAGGGGTTTCAACCCCTGGCGGATTGCAGGAGAATGAAACAGCCCTATTCTCCCCCTTGCCGTCCCCCCCTTCCCCTTCTGCAAAATGAACGCCAAAAAAATTTTCATAACGGGTGCAAGTGGCTGTATCGGTCACTACATGGCCGAAACTTTGATTCAAGAAACAAACCACGAACTTTACCTCTTAGTTCGCAACCCCGAAAAATTAAAATTTGACTGGAAAGCCCGCCCCGGCATCAATATCATACAAGGCGATATGCGAGATATCGAGCAACACGCCGAACTTTTGCAAACAATTAATGTAGCAATTTTAGCTGCCACTGCTTGGGGAGGAACTCAAGAAGTGTTTGACGTTAACGTAACGAAAACTCTCCAGCTAATTCAACTACTTTCGCCACAGACTTGCCAACAAGTAATTTATTTTTCAACGGCCAGCATTCTCGGTAGAGACAACAATTTGCTTAAAGAAGCCGGGGAACTGGGGACAGATTATATTAGCTCAAAATACAACTGCATGGTGCATTTGTCAGCCTTGACAAATGTGCCTCCGATTACGGCACTTTACCCGACATTAGTATTGGGAGGAGACGCCGAAAAACCAGTCTCTCACTTGTCATCTGGCCTGCCACTTGTCGCAAAATGGATTGGTTTGATTCGCTGGTTTAAGGCAGATGGCAGTTTTCACTTCATCCACGGCGCAGATATTGCTAAAGTAGTTAATTATTTAGTTGAACATCCGCCGGCTTCCGATGAACCGCGACATTTTGTGCTAGGAAATCCGGCGATTACAGCTAACGAAGTGGTAGAACAAGCTTGCGAGTATTTGAATAAAAAGATATTTTTTCGGATAACTCTGTCACCTTGGCTGGCCGATTTCTTTATTTGGCTGTTCCGAATTCAAGTGGCTGCTTGGGATAGATTTTGCATCAGCTACCGCCATTTTACCTATCAAAATCTTGTGAATCCCGAAACCATAGGAATGCCGAGTTACTGCGGCACAGTTGCTGATATGTTAAAAACTAGCGGGATTCCCGATAAAAATAAAAAGTAGTCCGTACACTCCGCACCAATAATCGGACGGGCTAGAAGCCCATCCCACAAGAAAGATTGTGGGATGGGCTTCTAGCCCGTCCCTAATTATTTTGGCGCTTCTCAAATCCCATCCCACAAAAAACAATTTGTGGGATGGGCTTCTAGCCCATCCCTAATTCTTTATGCTATTGAAGTCTACTGTTTCAATTTCTTTTTTGCCTTAGTCCCATGCTTTTTAAATGCGATTATCGTCAATTAAGGGTCAAATACGATAAGATATCAGCATTTGCACACTTTAACAGGGAACTGCAAGCTAAAAATTGCGCTCAATTTGTTTGTCTTAGGGGGTGTCACCCCTCGCCAGATATTCGATCGAGTGCAAGATCGTAATTTTAGCCTTAACATTAAGTCTTGAGAGTCGATCGAACTCTCAAACACGCCAGCCCGATCGCAAGTTGTTTACTGATGTCAGAAACCTCAGCCTAAAGGCGTGAGGCTTGAAAGAGAAATCTAACAGGCCATTCTGACCAGACTAAGCTTTAAATAGCTACGTTATTTAGGTCACGACACCCGCTTGATGCGAAGCTAGTCCCTTGCTCTGTCGCTAGTGGTTAAACAGTCTTAAGGTCACGCTCGACAGTGCTGCTAGCCGGCGCAAGCCTTTATAACTTTGTCGAAGCTAACTTTCAGAAATGGGAGTTTGGGGCAACCATTCCCCAAAAATCGGAGAGGTTGCATAAAATTCCCTCTCCGACCCCGAAAGGGGATTTAATTCAATGTAAAGCCGTCCTATAAGGACGGGGCTTCAGACCCAGTTTTTTGGTGAGGTTTAACATATAATGCGAGTCCTTCTAGTTTACCCGCTGTTTCCGAAAACATTTTGGTCTTACGAGAAAATCCTAGAATTAGTCGATCGTAAAGTTCTGCTGCCACCGCTGGGTTTGGTAACAGTAGCAGCTATTTTACCCCAAGAATGGGAATTTAAGTTAGTCGATCGCAATATCAGACAAATCACCGAAGCAGAATGGGAATGGGCAGAGCTCGTTATTCTCTCCGCAATGATTGTCCAAAAAGAAGATTTGCTAGACATCATTCGCGAAGCAAAACGGCGCGGTAAATCCGTAGCTTGCGGCGGCCCTTACCCCACCTCTGTACCCGAAGAACCTCAAGCAGCGGGCATAGATTACCTGATTCTCGACGAAGGCGAAATCACCTTGCCGATGTTCGTCGAAGCAATCGGGCGGGGCGAAAAAAGCGGAATTTATCGATCGGACGGCGTAAAACCCGATGTTACCACAACCCCAGTCCCCCGCTTCGACTTGCTGGAATTAGACGCCTACGATTCCATGTCGATTCAATTTTCCAGAGGCTGCCCTTTCCAGTGCGAATTCTGCGATATCATCGTCCTCTACGGCCGCAAACCTCGCACGAAAAACCCCCAACAATTGATAGCAGAATTAGACTATCTCTACAACTTGGGCTGGCGGCGCGGCGTGTTCATGGTAGACGACAACTTTATCGGCAACAAACGCAGCGTCAAACTGTTGCTAAAAGACTTAAAAGTCTGGCAAGAAGAACACAAATTTCCCTTTACTTTCAACACAGAAGCATCCATCGATTTAGCCCAAGATCAAGAATTGATGGACATGATGGTTGCTTGCAATTTCAATGCAGTGTTTTTAGGGATTGAAACTCCCGACGAAGAAAGCCTGCAAATGACGAAAAAATTCCAAAATACCCGCAATTCCCTGATCGAATCCGTAGAGTTAATTGCCAAATCCGGTTTGCGAGTAATGGCCGGATTTATCATCGGATTTGACGGCGAAAAACCCGGTGCCGGTCAGCGGATTGTCAAGTTTGCCGAAGCAGCAGCCATTCCTAGCACAACCTTTGGAATGCTGCAAGCTTTGCCGCACACTGCATTGTCCCACAGACTAGCAAAAGAAGGGCGGTTGCGCGACAAATCTGGCAACCTCAACCAGACTACCTTGATGAACTTCATTCCCACGCGGCCTCTCGAAGATATTGCCCGCGAATATGTCGAGGCATTCTGCGAAGTGTACGATGCTGAGAAATATTTAGACCGGACTTATCGCCATTTCTTAATGTTAGGTGCACCCACAGCAAAGATACCTGCAAGAGTTCCCAGTTGGATCGATTTGCGAGCACTGTTAACTGTGGTTTGGCGGCAGGGAGTCAAGCGCAAAACTCGGTGGAAGTTCTGGCATCATTTGTTCAGCATTCTCAAGCGCAATCCTGCTGTTTGGGATCACTATTTAACCGTATGTGCTCACAACGAGCATTTCCTCGAATACCGCCAGATTGTGCGGGATGAAATTGAAGCTCAATTGGCTGAGTTTTTGGCGTCGGAGTCTCAAACTGTATATCAAGAACCTGTTGCTGTTGAGGAAAAGCAAGTGCAAGCGGTTTAGGGTTCGAGAATTCTACCTAATAGCCAGATACCCGACTTCTTAAACAAGTCGGGTATCTGGCTATTCTCTTTTGTTATCTGGGCTTACTGATAAAATTTTTGCCTTCTTCATCACCACACCCGCTGAATTGGATAAGCATCAAAAGCCTCATCACGACTAATCAAAACCAGCGAATGATTCATCGTCTGTGCTACCAGAATGCGATCGAAGGGATCTCGATGATGCAGAGGAAGACCTGCGTAAATCTCAGTGTCTTCAAATGTAATTGGTAGAATTTGAGCGTTAATGTATTGCAATTCCTTCGGCAGGTCTTCAAATGGCCGATTCAGTTGAAGCTTACCGACATTGATTTTAATAGAGATTTCCCAAAGGCTGGCAATACTAAAATACAAACCTGTTTTAGTATCGATCGCTTCTTTTGCCTTACTACCTAGATTGGAATCGCCAAGCAAATACCACAGAAAGGCATGAGTATCTAAAAGGGAGTTCATGTTACATATATTCCTTTAAATCTTCCAGCGGTTCATCGAAATCATCAGACATAACGATCTGACCGGCCCAACTACCATAACCATGAGGTTGTTCAAGTTGTTCTTGAGATGATTCAGTTTTTGCGTGTTTTTCAAGTAAATATTTTGCATAATGCAATATCTCTTGTTTGAGAGATTCTGGCATCTTGACGAGAGTTTGAAAAATCTCTATATCGATAGTCATGATTTATGTGGAATTTTTACTATGTCATATTCACCAATTATACCGTAATTGCAGTCAAAGGGTATTTAGAATGGTTATCTCGTTTAATCTTGTTTCCAAGCAGAGCCTGGAAATGTCATATCCTGCGGCTGTGTCGCCTCTTGAGAGCAGCCAGAGAGAGCCTCCAGATCGACATTCCCAGTTTCTGACTCAAAAGGTGAAATACTACTATTGGCGACAGCAGTTATTTCGGCAGATAGAGGCGCGATCGCCCGCAAATATGAAAATCTAATTAGAAGCTCAAAAATATCAAAATAGCGATCGCCCTCAACCCGCCATGTTAGGAACAAATCAACTCAGGACAGCAGCTCTTTTAGGACTCCTAAGCGGTCTTCTAGTTTTAGGAAGTTATTATTTAATCGGCAACGAGCAAGGACTTTACATCGGTTTAGCCCTAGCCGCCTTCTCAAGTTTTAGCTCTTGGTACTATTCCGACACGGCCGCGTTAATGGCTTACCGCGCTCGCCCCATCGCCCGCAGCGAAGCACCAGAAATCTACGATATGGTAGCATCGCTGAGTAAAAAAGCCCAAATTCCAGTACCGAAAATCTTTGTAGTTCCCACTCAATCTCCCAACGCATTCGCCACAGGAAGAGACCCGGAACACGCCACAATAGCAGTTACTGAAGGCATCATGAATTTGCTTTCCCGCGACGAATTGGAAGGCGTTATAGCGCACGAATTGACGCACATCCGCAACCGCGACACCCTCACTCAAGCAGTTGCAGGAACAATTGCCGGTGCAATTACATTTGTCGGGCGAATTCTGACTTTTGGAGCGCTTTACGGCCCGGTAACGCGGGATAGCAGACAAGGCCCGAATCCGTTTGGTTTGCTGTTTTTAATCATTTTAGCACCGCTATCAGCAACCCTAATTCAAATGGCGATTTCTCGGACGAGGGAATTTGCAGCAGACAGCGGTGCGGTGGAAATTACCAATAACCCGATCGGCTTAGCAAACGCCCTGCAAAAATTGGAGAAAATGGGTCATGAAATTCCGATGCACGGCAATCCTGCGATGTCGCCGCTGCTGATTGTGAATCCTTTTTCGACTAAAGGTTTGCAGTCACTTTTCCGAACTCACCCGCCGACAGAGGAGCGGATTCAGCGTCTTTTGGAAATCGCGCAGCAGCAGCAAGGTTCTCCTGTTATGGCTTACGTGCCCGGAATTTAATCGATCGAAAATGCAGCAACAATATTTAGAAACCCGGTGTTTTGAAGCAACCGGGTTTTTGTATGTTTATAATGGTAAAGGAATTATAGCTATAGATTTAATAAGCTGGAAACCCTGAGTAAAGATGAACTAGAGTATGAAGTCAGTAAAGAATGGGTAGAAAAGTTTACAAAAACTATAGCAGCGATGGAGCGGGATGCAGAAGCAAAAAGAAAGGACTTTCTCAGATGGGATGCAGGTTGAGGTGCGATTTAATCCCTTAAATAAAAATAAAAACCTCAGCAACAAAAGCTGAGGCTTATCAATTCTTATAGGTATCTTGGAGAACAGTAGCCAAGCTTGACGTTGTATTCAAAATCGCCAAATATCGACTTGTATTTCTCCATTGTGGTAAGCCCTGTGGCACTCTGGGCAAAGTGTCATCATATTCTTCAAATCCGCGGGACCACCATCACTGTAAGCAATAACATGGTGTCCATTTGCGATCTCCGGGACTTTACCGCAAATTTCACATTCGTTACCATCCCTCTGCTTGACTGCCTTCTGTGCCTTCAAGTGTTCGTTGGATCGTTTCTGACTTGCCACGTTACTTACCCTCGATTTCCTTGTTGGATGAACCCTTAAATGTTTGTGGACTGGCCCCCAGAATTGAGATATCGCTATTTGGAGCAACTGACTTGACTGTTTTCACTATCCCATGAGCAACATCGGCGTAGTTTTCATCAGATAAACCATGAACTGTTATTTTAAGAGACTTCTTACCCATTACTCACCTCATTAAGCCGTTATAGAGAGAACTTCTTGACCACTAGCATCGGTTGCCCGTGCTTCAACTTCACCATCTCCATGAGTGATGGTAATCTCTGGTAATTTAGACAGTTTAGGCTGTCCATATGCATCACGGGATACGGAGTAAACAAAAACTTCCTCGTTCGGTTTCCGCACAACTATGTGAATCGCTTCACCAATGTATGAGACATTCAAAACTTGGTCGCCTTCCTTGAGAATTTTGACGATGAGCGTGTCTTTCATCTCACTGATATCTTATTAAATTTATAGGTTGAGCCATGTATTTGACATTTCCCAGAGTAAAGTTGCTCCCGCTCCATACTAGCACTTAACTTTGGTTTTTACGCTTGCAAAAACTTTGGTAGTTATCGGGACTTTTCGAGTTGATAACAGACAAAAAATTGGAAAATATGGGAAAATGTTGGGAAATGTGAGTAAATGTTGGGTACAATACAACCAACCTTGATATCTATCCGGATGTATGAACCTTACAGAAGTGCTAAAACTCGCAGAAGATTTGGTATTTGCTAGAACAGGTAAGCACCTCAATGACTTGCAAGAGAGGATTCTGCGCGGAACATGGGAAGATGAAGGCTACAAAGAAATTGCCAAGGCGGTTAATAGATCAGAGGATCGTGTTAGAGAGGTAGGAATGGAATTATGGCAGACACTTTCAGAAGAATTGGGAGAAGATGTTACTAAATCAAATTTTCGCTCGGCAATTAAGAGGTTCCAAGTCTCTAATTCTTCAAACTTTGCACAAGGTGACGTTGTAGCCATCGGTAATTTTAACATTTGTGGAGAAGCTAGATACCCGCCAGATATCCCAAACTCACACCCACAAAATCAGGAAACATCTAACACAAAACAACCTCAAACTCTACATCAAGATTTAAGCGAAATGCCAGAGTTGGCCGATTTCTACCATCGCACTCTCGAACTCGACACCCTCACCACATGGATTTTACAACAACGCAGTCGCCTCATAGCCCTCACCGGCATCAGCGGCATCGGCAAAACATCCTTAGCAGTGCAACTCGTACAACAAATTAAAGACGAGTTTGAGTACGCAGTTTGGTATACTTTCGACGAATTCCCCAGCATAGATAAATTTCAATCTAACTTAATACAGCTTTTTTCCCAGTCAGAAAAGCTAAATTCATCGGCAACAAACCCGAAACGCTTACCGCTGATTAAATATTTGCAAAACCATCACTGTTTAATAGTCTTGGATGACATTCACAACCTTTTCTGTAGCGGGGAATTGGCCGGAAAATATAAACCAGAATGCGAAGAATATCGCTCTTTATTCAAACAAATAGAAAAATTATCTCATCAAAGCTGCTTTCTGCTAATCGGTTGGGAACAACCCAGAGAAGTGACTCAAGTTAAAAGCCAAAATACTCTTATTCGTACCTTACAACTCAAGGGTTTAGACATCGCAGCCGGACGGGAAATACTCAGAGATTATGGGTTAGAAGAAAGCGACAACAGTGAAGCACTCATTCACCGCTACCAAGGCAACCCCCTATGGTTAAAAAGCGTGGGGAATCTGATTGAAGAGTTGGGAATCAGCGCGACAGAATTATTACTAGATGATACCATATTGTTGCCGGAAGATTTGAAAGATGTTTTACAGCAGCAGTACGATCGCACTTCCGAACTAGAAAAACAAGTTATGTCTTTGTTGGCTAGGGAAAACCAGCCAGTCAACCTAGCAAAATTGCTAGAAAAAGGACAAATATCCTCATCAGATTTACTCAACGCGCTCCAATCTTTATCACGGCGCTGCTTTATAGAAAAACAGGAAAGTCTTTACACTCTCCCACCTGTATTGAGGCAGTATATCAAAGGGTTGTAACCAAAATATAAAATCGCCCTGTGCTATCATAGAATACAAAACTTACAGATATTCGCATTGAAATGTTGTATAACCTGAAATTATGCCAACTATTTTACGAGTAGGCCCTTACCGACTTTACTTTTACAGCCATGAACCGAATGAACCACCTCATGTTCACATTGACAGAGACAAATCATCAGTTAAATTTTGGTTGGAGCCAGTCAGTTTGGCAAACAACCTTGGTTTTAGTGCTAAAGAACTTCGGAAAATACAGTCGGTAGTACAAGAAAATCAACAAACTTTATTGGAGGCTTGGTATGGGTATTTTGGCGATTCGAGCGGACGAGAGAGTTAAGGAGATTCATTTTACAGAAGAAACAATTAGTGTTGATTTGATGGATGGACGAACCATTACTGTGCCTTTAATTTGGTATCCCAGATTGTTTAATGCAACGCCCGATCAAAGGGCAAAATGGGAAGTATGCGGAGGAGGCTATGGCATTCACTGGGAAGAAATCGATGAAGACCTCAGTACAGAAGGAATGCTGCGGGGGGCACCGGCTCCCAAGCCTTCTGCTTGAAAATCTACGAGCTAAGAAATACCAAAAAACGCAGATGATATTGCAATCATCTGCGTTCATCGGCGGTTTAATTAAACCCTATTAAACTCAAGCCGCCACCTTATCTAAAGGCCGCACTTGACCGAGGAATTCGCGAAGTGCGTCACCTTCCACCACTTCTGTTTCCAACAGTTTCTGCGTAATTGTTTCCAACAATTCCCGATTTGCTTTCAGAATATCCAAAGCTTGCTGATGTGCAGTTTCGACAATTTCTTTGACTTCTTGGTCGATCGCCTCAGCAGTTTGAGCACTTACCGCACGGCGGGCATTTCCCATACCGTCATTGAGGAACATTGATTGTTGACCTCGATCGTAAGCTAGAGGCCCCAAAACCTTACTCATCCCGTAAGTTGTCACCATCCGTTCAGCTAAATCAGTCGCCCTTTGCAAGTCATTTGAAGCGCCAGTAGTAATGCTACCAAACACGACTTCCTCAGCCGATCGCCCGCCCAACAAAGTCGCAATTTGACCCCGCAATTCCGACTCATCTAACAAGAAACGGTCTTCTGTCGGTACCTGCAACGTGTAACCCAATGCTGCCATACCGCGCGGGACGATCGAGATTTTGGCCACTTCGCCGCCGCCGGTCAGTGCAGCACCAACCATCGCGTGCCCGACTTCGTGGTAAGCCACAATTTTTTTCTCTTTTTCATTGAGCACCCGGCTTTTCTTTTCCAAGCCGGCCACAACGCGCTCAAACGCCTCAAAAAAGTCTTCCTGCGCTACAGTTAGTCGTTTGTTGCGGGCCGCCAACAAAGCAGCTTCATTGACCAAATTTGCCAAATCTGCGCCCGAAAAACCGGGGGTGCGAGCGGCCACGGCCTTCAAGTCAATATCCGGGCCCAACTTCACTTTTTGAGAGTGAATGTTCAAAATTTCTTCGCGACCAGATAAATCGGGGCGATCGACTAAAACTTGGCGATCGAAACGGCCAGGGCGCAACAAAGCAGCATCCAAACTTTCCGGGCGGTTAGTTGCAGCCAGCACAATTACCGTAGTATTGCCCGCCGCAAAACCATCCATTTCAGTTAACAATTGATTGAGAGTTTGTTCGCGTTCATCATTCCCCCCAAAGCTAGCGTTACTGCTACGAGATTTGCCGATCGCGTCCAATTCATCAATGAAAATAATACAAGGAGCCTGTTTCTTAGCCTGCTCAAATAAATCTCTAACTCTGGCAGAACCAACACCTACAAACAGTTCCACAAACTCCGAACCGGAGATGCTAAAAAACGGTACGCCAGCTTCACCAGCCACTGCTTTTGCTAACAGCGTTTTGCCAGTTCCCGGAGGCCCGACTAACAGCACGCCTTTCGGAATTCTCGCACCGATTGCCGTAAATCTGTCGGGAGTTTTCAGGAATTCAACAACTTCGACTAATTCAGTTTTAGCCTCTTCTACTCCAGCCACATCAGCAAAAGTAATTTTCGCCGATTCGCCTTCTACATAGACCTTAGCTTTGCTTTTGCCCAGCGAGAGCGCGCCCTGTGGCCCGCCACCCTGCCTGTTCATGAAAAATTGAAAAATCGCCACAAAAATCAGCGGCGGAACTACCCAGCTTAAAACACTGCCGATCCAGCCATTTTTGGAAGGGGGAGTTGCCGCAAATTCAACGCCTTTTTCTTGTAAAAGTTTAGGCAATTCCAGGTCAAAAATCGGCGTAGTTGACAGCACTTGACCGGGTTTATCACCTTCGCCTTTGAGTTGGTAGCGAATTTCATTTTGACCTACCGAAGCTCTGACTACATCTTGTTCTTGAACTTGATGGACGAACAAGCTGTAAGGCACTTGTGGAATTTGGGGGCCGAACAAATTGGGTAAAAAGATGTTTGCCAGCAAAAACAAACTTGAGAGCAATAACAAAATATTGCTAATTTGGCGAAAACGAGGTGCTTGGGGCTGGTCTTTAATAGCCATTGATAACTGTCATCCTTTGATTTAAAGCAGTTTTATTCATCTATTTTCTCATCAAATACCCACACACTGTTAAGCGGATTTCCTCACTTTATCGGGTGGGTTAACCCGCTAGCACGGATTTGCTATTATTAACAATGCTTTTTTTAACGAACCGCGAAGACCCTAATGACACGAAGCAAGAGCCGAGGGTTATAGTATGTAGGGTGCGCCGAATAACACCGAAGATTTATGCAGCTTCTGGGTTTAAATTAATCATTTCCCAAGTGGTATAAGTGCCGATCGCACCCCAAATCACGTAAGGCAAAAGTAACAAAGCCGCGGTTTGAGAAATCGGCAAAACAGCCAACGTCAATACAGCCCCTAAAATCTCGCCAGCCCCTCCCAAAATTGTCCCTACTTTCAGACTTTTGGCTCTGAGAGTAGCAGGAATATAAGCAACTGTGACAATTTCTAAAAGCAAGTACAAAGCCATCAGCAGCAAAGTTTTAAGGCTCCCTGGCTCCTGTTCCCACACGAAAGTAGCGCTGCCGGCCCCGCAAGCAAAAATCACCGTCCAAATTAACGGAATAGCAGGCTCAAAAAACATCCAATCCGGTCTTTCAAGTTTGACGGCCCAATTAATATCGCGGAGTTTAAAAAACAGAGTTCCGAAGGCGACTGAGAAAGTCACGCCCCCGATAATCATCCAAGATTCAATCATGGTTTTCAACTTTCCAATTGCTCGATCGCTCATTAAGTCGATCGTGCCAACTTAAAGCCGAACTTAGATCCGCCTTTAGTAATAACTTTTTTGACATACTCCCCGGCCATCAGGCACGGGGATTCTAAGGTCAAACAGCAATTGCAGGCTCTCGCCCGTCTGACATCGCCTAACTTAGCGGTTGATGCCCCAACCGCACAAATATTTTTGGCGGCATTTTCATCCCGCCCATTTAGTAATTGGCAGGACGGACAACGCCATTCTCTCACTGATAAATCTAGTTTTTCCAGAACATGACTGCAATGAAAGCAAGTCTTGCTCGATGGATACCAACGGTCGATAAAAATGATTTGTTTACCTTTCTTCGTCGCCACCCATTCCAGAATTTGCAGGAATTCCCCAAATGCTAAATCTAAAATTTTCCGTCCCCAGAGGCGTTGCATTCCCTTCAGGTTCAACGTCTCAAAGCACAGCACGTCAAACTGATCTGTTAGTTTATGTGCCAGCTTCCAGAACCAGTCAGAGCGCCGATTCACCACATCCTCATGCTGGCGAACAAGATGCTTTCTAGCGCGTTCCCGATTGGCTGAACCTTTCTGTTTATGAGAGTGCTGGCGACTCGCTTTCTGGATGGCATTAAGCGACTGTCTGAGGAATTGAGGCGATTCGATTTTGGCAGCATCCGAGACGGTGAGGAACGTTTTTAAACCAAAGTCAAATCCAGCGATTCTACTCGTCTCGAATTTGCTTTCTGACTCCGAAACGCTATCAACAACCACAACCATAAACAACTCACCTAATGTCGTGCGTTTAATGGTTAAAGTTTTGACTGTTCCCTCAATTTCTCTCGATTTCCAATATTGATACACTTTCTGCCCAATCTTGAGCCGATTGCCACCTAAAAACTTGTATCCAGCCTGTTTTAAGGTGAAAGACTTATATTTCTTTACTTTCTTGAATCCCGGCGCCCTCACTCCTTTTTGATGATGTTTGAAAAACAACTGGTAGGCTTTCTCAATGCGCTGGCAGATATCCTGCACAGCTTGAGCTCCAACCAACTGCCAGAACGGATTGCGCTTCCGCAGTTTGGCAATATGAGCCTGAAGTTTGGCGCAGTTCAAATGCTTAGCCCACATCCGGTAGTACCGTTTATGGAGTGCTATACAATGGTTATAAATTACCCCGGCAGCATTGATGGTTCGCTTGAGGTATTTATTTCGCTTATGATTGTATAGTTTGAACTTCAGAGTCTTCATACTATTATTGTATAGTCAAAATGTTCTCATGGGGGACTCAGAGAAAATAAAATACAATAAAATAAAAAGCCGTCCTAGAAGGACGGGGCTTTAGACCCATTAATTTCGGTAAAGCCCGATGCAATTATTGCTAACCGCCCGACACATTTTTAGCAAACTCATCGCGTCCAGACTCCAAATTAGCTGGAACGCCGTTAGGGTAATTTTGCGCGATTAAAGCTTGCAATTTTTGCACTCGGTTTTCAGGGTTGGGGTGAGAACTCAAAAACTCCGGCGGCGCTTCGCCCTTCCTAGCGGCACCGAGGATTTGCATCACCTCAACAATACCTCTAGGATCGTAACCAGCTTCAGTCATAAACCGAAAACCGAGCCGATCGCTCTCAAGTTCATCCGATCTACCGTACCGCAAACCGACAACTTGATTGACAGCTTGAGCAATTAATGCTGCCTGCTGCCCGCCCCCGCGATCGTCGCTAGTAGCCACCCCAACCGCCGTTACCAAAGCCCTGCCCAACTGCTGTTTTGCCAAGTGTTCCGCACCGTGGCGGGCGACAACGTGACCGGCTTCGTGCCCGAGTATAGCGGCCAACTGAGCCTCCGAATTCAGCCGCCCCAGCAGCCCCGCAGTAATGAAAACTTGTCCCCCCGGTAAAGCAAAAGCATTCACAGTTTGGGCGTCTCGCAGCAGGTGGAATTCAAACGGATAACCCGCTTGTTTCGCCACAGAACCGTTGATAACTCGTGCTCCTACTCGATCGAGATACTGCTGAATACTTTGGCTGGGATAAAGCCCCCCGTGCTTGGCGGCCATTTGATCTCGCGCCTGCAATCCCAAAACTATCTCTTGGCGGGGAGAAAGCTGCACCCGCTGTCTCTCTCCTGTTACCGGATTTTCTACGTCGTTTGTAAAATAGGTGATTGCCCCAAAAAATGCCATTAACAGCCCGATCGCGGCTCGAAATAAAAATTTATTCACAAGCTTTTACCTAAAAAGTTTCGCGATTAGAATACTATGGTGACAGCTTTCTCGACATCTGTCTGAAGTATCAAGAATGGAAAGTTGTTAGAGTTTTTTGAGATAATTTGCGAACAAGGCTTTTTTTTAACGAACCGCGAAGGCGCGAAGGACACGAAGGAAGGGAAGAAGGTTATAGTTATTAAATTGGTTAAACTGAGATGTTGCACCATTGTCAGCAACAGGCTTTCCGGCCTGTTCCACAAAGAATAGATTTTCTTGTGGAACAGGCCGGAAAGCCTGTTCCGAAAAGGCTAATTGAGAATGGTGCAACATATGAGTTAAATCTCTTGAATCCACTACAAAATCAGTTGCCGAACTTCCTTCGCAATATGTTCCAAGCTACCCGCCGCCGCCTCGCTATTTGGTACACTGCCGTTACTGCCGTATTATTACTTGTATTCGCCACAGGTTTCTATTTCTACGTCCGCACTACTTTGATCGATCGCATTGATGACACCCTCAATCATGTTGTCGAAGTAATAGAGCGAACTCTCGTTATCGAACCGCTCAAAATCCCTAATACCACAGATAAAAATAAATTGCAAGTTAATATTCAAGCCAGTTTTCGAGATAGCACCGATGCAGTAGAAGACGACCACATAGATTTAGAATGGTTCAGTCCTACGGGCGAATTGCTGTGGTCTACATTATCGGAACCGCTGAATATTCCCATTCACGCTAACCGCACCGGCGAAACAGTTTGGATAATTAATAATGAGTTGCAGTCAGCTCAAAACTATTCTCTCAGACAAGTAACCCAGCGAGTACAAATCGGCAGGCAAGTTCTGGGATATTTGCGAGTCAGTCATCCTTGGTTTGAAGTGACAAAACCCATCCGCCAATTAATTCTTGATTTGATTTTGGGCGCGAGTTTAACTCTAATTTGCGTGGCGGCGATTGGCTGGCTGCTGTCGGGATTGGCAATGGCACCGGTGCGAGAGTCTTACGGGCGTCTCAAACAGTTTACCGCCGACGCTTCTCACGAACTCAGAAATCCGATCGCCACTATTCAAACTAACGTCCAAGTAGCTTTGGCGGAACCGGATATCGAACCGCAGCAACACCAACAGCTACAAGTTATCGAACGCCTCACCCGCCGTTTGGGGCGCTTGGTTGACGATTTGCTGTTTTTAGCCAGACAAGACAGCGGTATCGTGCAACAGCAGTGGATTGAAGTTCCCCTCGATGCTTTGCTGATGGAGGTAATTGAAGAACAACAGGCGATCGCCACTACCCAAAATCTCTCTCTTTCTTTGGAAATTGTCGATCAGCCCAACGCTGAGGACAACTTTACACTGTTGGGCGACTGGGATCAACTAGCCCGACTCTTTACCAATATAGTCAGCAACGCCGTGCAGTACACACCCTCTGGCGGAGAAATAGAAGTAGAATTGCAACTTGCAGCCAAAAACAAAAGAAATTCGCCGATCTTAAATCCAGCCCTGCAAATAAAAGTAACAGACACCGGCATCGGAATTTCCCCAGAAGCCCTGCCACATTTATTCGATCGATTCTACCGCGCAGATCCCGCCCGCACCCATCGCAGCGCCGCCGGTTCCGGCTTAGGATTAGCAATCGCCAAAGCAATTGTCGAAAATCACCGGGGCCAAATCCGCATAGACAGCCAAGTCGATCGAGGTACAGCCGTTACCGTCACCCTCCCCGCCCACAAATCAGAAGCATCCCACCTCTAAAACTTCCCCTCCTCCTCTGCGCCCTCTGCGCCCTCTGCGGTAAAAAAAAATCTCCCCCTCAAGCCTGATTCTTCTTACCTCTGGCCCAAACCAAGCTATTAAAATTCAATTCCCGCATAGATTAACATGAACTTTGTTAGACAACCTCGATCGAACTTGTGAGGAGTTATTTATGTTTCGCCACAATCTACCGTTTAAAAAAATCAGCTTGCTAGCAGCCACCGGCGTCGGTTTACTCGTTAGTCTCGCAACAATTTCCCACGCCGGCGGCCCCCCGCCCCAACAAGGAAAACCCGTTTCCCAACCCGCAGAGACTCCCGCAGCCACTGAAGAACCCGTCAGCGAACCAACTCCGGCTGCGAGTCCGGGCCCCAGCGGGATGCCCTCTACACCAACAGACGCGCCTGCCCGCTTCCCCATGCCCAGTGCGCGAGTTACGCCTGCCGAAGGCATGATAGTAATTAAACTGGTGAATACCACCAATGCCGTCATCAATTATCAAATCGTAGGCGTCACCCAGCCGCGCACTCTGGGCGAACAATCGGAAATTTTGCTTCAAGCCATCCAAGTGCCCATCACCATCACTTATCAGCGCCCAGACGGCGGATTGCTGCTGGTTCGCCCCCAAGCAACCGCGATGCCGGGAATGTTGCAAGTCAGTTTCGGCGCGACAACTGAGTTGGAGGCTGATACAAAATCGCTGCAAATTCAGGAAGATGGCAAGGTAATTTTGAATTAGTTTAACTGTTGACTGTTGACTGTTGACTGTTGACTGTTGACTGTTACCATTCGTGTCAACTTAAGACTCAAATCCATAATCAATATCGTTTATAGTTGAGTTTAGAGCCCCCTAACCTCCCTTAATAAGGGGGGAAAAGAGTATTCTTACCTCCCCTCTAACTCCCATTAATAAAGGGGAAAGAGCATTCAAAGTCAACCCCTACTCCCCACCGATCGGGGGGATTTAGGGGGATCGAAACTTCGATACAAACGAGATATACACAGGGTTTTAGTATTAGGTTGACACCGATGGGCTGTTACTAATTTACAATTCCCAATTCCCAGTCAACCGTCACTCGCCGAGTAACAACGGAGGTAACTTAGTAAAAGGTAAATCCTCGTTGATTGCATCAATTTCTTCCTGTTCTCTTTCGTTGATTTGACCGATATAAGACTTGAGAATTTGGGCAAGACGGTTGTTATAAAATCGGTGCAAACTATAATTGGGCGTAGCTGGAAAGCCACGCCGTTTTTTGTGCCGCCCGCCGGCACCGGGATCGAAGCTTTGGATGCCCCGATCGATCGCCCATTCGATCGGCGTATAGTAACAAGCATCGAAGTGCAAGCAGTCGATTTCCTGCAAACTTCCCCAATAACGCCCGTACAGTCGATCGCCCTTATACAAACAAAAAGACATACCCACCGGGTGTCTGTCATCTTCCTTGTCGTAGGCAGCTACAAATAAAACTCGATCGCGATAATTGTGGTGCAACTGTTCAAAAAATCGCTTAGTCAGATACTTGCTTCCCCACCAACCAAATTTGTCGCAAGTATTCTCATAAAAAGCATACATTTGAGCAAACATGGCTTGGGGAATTTCATCGCCCGTCAGCGTTTTTACCAACAAACCAGCTTGATCAACTGCTTTGCGTTCGCGTTTGATATTGCGGCGCTGGTTGGCATTAAATGCGCCTAAATAATTGTCAAAATTTTGATAGCCTTGATTTTGCCAAATATAACTGTGGTGCAACCAAGCGCTGAAACCGTGGCGTTCCATGCGCTGCCGCCATTCTGGATCGACATAAAGGAAATTGCAGCCGGAGATATTGTGCCGATCGCAAAAATGGTCGATCGCGCTTACCATTACTTCCGTTAACTCGTCTTCATCTTCTCCCTCGGCAATCAAAAACCGATAGCCTTCAGCCGGAGTAAACGGCGTCATTCCCATCAATTTGGGATAATATTGAACACCCAAACGTTGAGCTAAATCGGCCCACTGATTGTCGAACACAAATTCGCCGTAGCTGTGACTTTTGACATAAAGTGGCGCGCAAGCAATCAACTGTTTGTCTCGCCACACAGTCAAGTGATGCGGTAGCCAACCGGTTTTACCTGTCGCACTGCCCGATACTTCGAGATTGTTCAGCCAATCCCATTCCAGAAATGGAGTTTTTAGTGGCATCGCCAGGGCATCCCACGACGCTTGCGGGATTTCGCCTATTTTGCTAATCCAGGCTACAGAATATTGAGGTTTTGGCTGTTTCAGCATAGGGAGATTTGAGCGTAGAGCGATCGAACTTCATTTAAGTTAATATAATTTCCCCTCTTCGACACTTGTTACCAGGCTCTGCCTGGTAACGCAGATCCAGAGGCTCTGCCTCGATTTTCCTTGGGCTGGCGAGGCAGAGCCTCGCTTACATGGGTTCCCAGGCAGAGCCGGGGAACCAGTTAAACCAGTTAATGCGCGACTATCGATCGACCCGATAATGCAAAAATACCTCTTGTCCCACCTGTTTAACCGCCAAAAGCTCCAATTTCGGCGCTACATCCGCCAAAAAACCCTCTCCCTCCACAGGTGTCGGTGCATCCGCGCCGCCCAAAATTAACGGGCACACCGTCAGCCAAAGTTCGTCTACCAAGCCTGCAGCCAGCACAGAGGCTACCAGTTTCCCCCCGCCCAGAATCGCCAAGCGTTTGATACCGAAGCTGGCTAGCTGTTGAAACGCATCAATCCAATCAATCTCTTCACCTGCGGTTTTCGCATAGATAATTCGATCGAATTGAGATGTTGCACCATTCTCAATAAGCCTTTTATTAACAGGCAAGATGCCTGTTTCACTAGAAAATTCATCTCTTGTGGAACGGGCATCTTGCCCGTTCTTGAGAGGAGACGGCAATGGCGTTTCCCTACCGTCTTGCCCCGTCAGCAGCCAGCGAGGCACAGGTTGCTGGAAAAATCGCAAATTTGGGTCAAATTGGGACGATCGCGAACACACAATTTGCACCGGTTGTGGTGGCTTCCCTTGCAGTTCCCTCTGTTTGAGCAATTCCGGCGAAATCACTCTCATCGTCGTCCCATAAGCCTGTAAAGTGCCGTTGCCGAACAAAACGGCGTCGCTTGCTGCTACTTGCTGTTCGAGGTGGGCTTTGTCCTTGGCAGAACCGAATCTCGCGGGCGATCGCACTGCATCCGCAATTTTACCGTCAGCACTGATCGCGAGTATTACTGTTGCTAATGGTCGATCGATTTTATCTGTCATTAATTTATCAGTCCTGGACGCACCGGTGCTCAGAAACCGGGTTTTTTAGCAAAATCTTTCGTTGTCGCCCACAGATTAGGTAAAAAACCCGGTTTCTTTGGGAAAAATGCGTGAGTCCTGTTTATCAAATTTTCAATATCATAGCGGCAAAAGAGGACACTAGGTTTCTAAAGGAACTGCTAAATATACTATAAAATCTGGCATAATATCTCTCTATGCCGATCGACAGTTGAGAAATTGACCGAGAGCAGCATGAAATTGATAGAAGTCGGATCTGTCTTGAAAGCTGTTAACTTCCACAGCTATTTTGCGACCTTCTTTTTCTGCACCGATCAATTCTTCGGCGGTCATATCGATAAACATGGCTAGACCTTCTTCATCGACTTGCACCCGAAATTTTTCACGAATAACTATCGATCCATCTTTTTGTAAAGCAGCTTTGACAGTATCGTGAAAAATATCTTTAGCAGGCATTTAAAAACTCCATTGCTCTCATTCTCTATTTGAGAGCGCCCCTACAAACACAAAAATTCGATTATCGCCCGCCGCTAACTCCCTCCAATCGCAGGAAATGCACCCGACCTGACTTATCGCCCGCTACAACTATCACTCCATCAGGCGCAAAAGCACAGCAATTAAACTCAGTTTCTCCCCTGAAACTAGCAATTTCTTTACCTGTGAGCAAATCCCAGACTTTCAGGGTTTCATCCTTGGAAGCCGAAATCGCTGTTTTACCGTCGGGCGCGATCGCCACTGCACTTACCGCGTCACTATGACCCGTGAGAGTTTTCAGTTGTGAGCCTGTCTCGGTGTCCCAGATTTTCAGGGTTCGATCATCGGAAGCCGAAATCGCTGTTTTACCGTCGGGCGCGATCGCCACTGCTAGTACCGCGCTACTATGACCCGTGAGAGTTTTGAGTTCAGAGCCTGTCTCGGTGTCCCAGATTTGCAGGGTATCATCGGAAGCCGAAATCGCTGTTTTACCATCGGGTGCGATCGCCACTGCTGTTACCCCGGAACTATGACCCGTGAGAGTTTTCAGTTGTGAGCCTGTCTCGGTGTCCCAGATTTTCAGGGTTTGATCGTCGGAAGCCGAAATCGCTGTTTTACCGTCGGGTGCGATCGCCACTGCTGTTACCCAGGAACTATGATCCGTGAGAGTTTTCAGTTTCCGGCCTGTCTCGGTGTCCCAGATTTTCAGGGTATAATCCCCGGAATCGGAAATCGCTGTTTTACCGTCGGGCGCGATCGCCACTGCACTTACCGCGTCACTATGACTCGTGATAGTTTTCAGTTGTGAGCCTGTCTCGGTGTCCCAGATTTTCAGGGTTTGATCCCATGAAGCCGAAATCGCTGTTTTACCGTCGGGTGCGATCGCCACTGCTAGTACCGCGCTACTATGATCCGTGAGAGTTTTCAGTTGTGAGCCACTCTCGGTGTCCCAGATTTTCAGGGTTGTATCCCATGAAGCCGAAATCGCTGTTTTACCGTCTGGTGCGATCGCCACTGCTAGTACCGCGCTACTATGACCCGTGAGAGTTTTCAGTTGTGAGCCTGTCTCGGTGTCCCAGATTTTCAGGGTTTGATCGTCGGATGCCGAAATCGCTGTTTTACCGTCGGGTGCGATCGCCACTGCTGTTACCCCGGAACTATGACCCATGAGAGTTTTCTGTTCAGAGCCACTCTCGGTGTCCCAGATTTTCAGGGTTTGATCCCCGGAAGCGGAAATCGCTGTTTTACCGTCTGGTGCGATCGCCACTGCTGTTACCGCCAAACTATGACCCGTGAGAGTTTTCAGTTCGTAGCCTGTCTCGGTGTCCCAGATTTTCAGGGTTTGATCGTCGGATGCCGAAATCGCTGTTTTACCGTCTGGTGCGATCGCCACTGCTGTTACCGCCAAACTATGACCCGTGAGAGTTTTCAGTTGTGAGCCTGTCTCGGTGTCCCAGATTTTCAGGGTTGTATCCCATGAAGCCGAAATCGCTGTTTTACCGTCTGGTGCGATCGCCACTGCTGTTATCGCGAAACTAGAACCCGTGATAGTTTTCAGTTGTGAGCCTGTCTCGGTGTCCCAGATTTTCAGGGTTGTATCCCATGAAGCCGAAATCGCTGTTTTACCGTCTGGTGCGATCGCCACTGCTGTTACCCTGGAACTATGACCCGTGAGAGTTTTCAGTTGTGAGCCTGTCTCGGTGTCCCAGATTTTCAGGGTTTCATCCTTGGAAGCGGAAATCGCTGTTTTACCGTCTGGTGCGATCGCCACTGCTGTTACCCTGGAACTATGACCGGCAAGCGTCCGCAGCGCACCCTCATTTGCCCTTTCCAGATTAGGCTTCAAAGGCCACAGGCAGGAACTATTTCTCGACTGCTTAGCTTGTTTCACGACCCCCTGAATTTCAGGTGTTTCAAAATCCACCAACCGACTCCACAAATGCCCTGCAAGCTGCGTTTTATCCTTCTCCAAAACGTGCGCCGACTTGCGAATTGCCCCTTGAATCAATCTCAGAGTTTCACCTTGCCCATCCGACAGCAACACATCAGAAATTTTCGCCAAATCGTAATCATCAATTAGCGCTTGTACCCCCAACAATTCCAGTTTCATCTCAATAAAACCGAAATCCGTCAACCAAGCACAATAACGGTCAACCTTCCCCCGTTTCGCAAATCTCTTCGGTTGGTATTTCAACAGCAAATCTCGATCTTCCTGACACTGCTGCGCCAACCACACACCTAAATCGCTCATATCGGCGCTCCTCCTGCAAAGTTATCGCTAATATCATCGTTAATATCTTCCAGTGTTATACCCGCCGACTGCACAGTTTCATCTGCTTCGAGAAACTGCCGAAAACTGTTGTGATAGATAGTGTATCGAGTTTCCCTTCCTACTTTCTCCTGTCGCAAAAACGAATTCCATTTTCCGAGTACCTGCTGTACTTTCATAACATTATTTTCGCCGGCAGATTTAGCCAACCAGCGACCAGAAACTGGTTCCTCTGCTTGCGACAGAAAGTAGATAATTCTAACCTTCAATTCCAGCAGAAGATCGTCTTCCCTGCCCATCATCTGTCCCCAGTGTTTTTGATAATATTCCTGCAAGCCCGCTGGTAAATCATTTAAACTCACATCATTGTAAGTACCGCCTTCAATCTCATCGAGGATGTAGCGGAGGTAGATAAATTTCTTTTCGCTTTTCTGGGCTACCGCCGTCACAAACTCTTCCCGCTGCAAACTCTGACGCTCAATCCAATTCTGAATAGACTCGCTTTTCTCGGTACGTTTGGCCAGATAAGCCTTGACATCAGCAAAACTTTCGGCGCTGTACTCCATCAAATCAAAAACTTTGCGGTTTCCTGTCGGCATCGGCAGAAATTCCGGCCGCTTGGAGACAATAAAATAAACGTTATCCGGCAAATCATTGGGTAAATATAGAACATTGCTGCCGCTACTTTGCAAATTTAAATCGACTTCATCCAGCGCATCCACCACAAAAATTAACTTTTTTTCTCTGCTCGACTTAGCGCTAACTTCCCCCAACAACCTCCCTAAAAAATTGCCGTTTTCCAGCGCATTTTCCGGCAAATACGGGTACTTTTCTTTGAGGTTAAAGCCTTCTATTAACTGAGTGCAGGCATTTTCCAAAAAAGTTTTAGCGCTGATAATCCCATCCGATCGCGAATTGAAATGAGTAACGCAGCGTCGTTTCAGCATCTCCACGCATTTTGCCATAATTGCGCTTTTCCCGACACCAGGTTCCGCTTCTAAAACAAAATAGCCCTTCGGATTCTTCTCCAAAAACTCATTAATTTTTTCAAACACAAATTTGCGGCCGGTAAAGTCTTTAATTCTGTCCTGAATAATCGTCTCGGACTTAAAAGAAATCGGCAAACTCGGCGCAGCAGGATCGATATATCTTTGCAGCAAGGCCCGCACCTGCGCCAAATCGGATCGGATCTCACTTTGCATAGATTCCAATTTTACCATCACTTGACAAATCTGCTGCCGAGTTGCCACTGCCTCCAATTTATCGAGAATTTCCCGATTTTGCAGCCCCAAATCCTTGAGATCCGCCAAAGCAATTTGGTGCAAATTCAACAGCATCGCCGCAAACTTTTCTCCTCCCTTGGCTGCATCTTGTTTCAGCACTTCGCGGTAGGCTTTCGGGAAAGTTTCGTAGAGTCTTTGCGCCGCAAATTCCACGATTTCTGCATCAAAGGATTTCCCCTCACTGGCCGCGAATTCCCCGATGAATCTTGCCCAATCTTCCGGTGTCAATCCCGTAACTCGATCGAACTCCGCAGCATCCGCCGAAAAAATCAGAGTCAGTTGGTCTTCCGAAATATTTAAACCCCTTGACAAATCAACCCCTTCTGTGTTAATCTTCAGCCAATATTCAGGAGTTTTTTCGGCTAATCGATCTAAATCCCTGGCAGACGAATTTTTACTCAGGGCGATCGCAATTAATTCATCTGACGAAGCAACATCTTTCAAAATATAGGCGATCGCCTCACCCGCCGCCTCAATCAAATCGCGATTGTCAAGAATATTCGGATTTTTTCCCAACTTTTCGGCGATCAGATTTCCCAAGTCGTTAGCCGCCATATTCCCCGCTATACCGCCCGCGATCGTTGCTAATATCGAAATGCCCCCAACGGCTGGATTGGCCATCACACCTAATGCTGCTGTCACTCCCGGATTGGCGATCGCGCTGGCAATCATTGGCGCAACACCCATCACCGCACTCCATCCAAGAACCCTAACTTTAGTATTAGCTAAATCAACTAACGACATACTGTAAATATTCCCCGCGCTTTGCAATAGTTTAGCGCGACAATATAATTAAATACAAAGTTAATTAATCTCACATCTTTCACCATTCTTAGGAACAGGCAAGATGCCTGTTCCACAATCACTAAATTTTATTGTGGGGAGTAGGGGTTGGGCGTCTCGCCCGCCCCAAAATACAATCAGCCCGCCCCAAAATACAATCAGCCCGCCCCAAAATACAATCAGCCCACCCCAAAATACAATCAGCCCCAAAAATACACTTGTATATTCAGTCGTCTTTAGACGACTTTAGCTATGAGACAGGGGTTTAAAACCCCTGGCGGCCCCCGCAACAACCTAACTGCCCCGACAACCTCCTCACACCCCCGTAACAAACTCGCCACCCCACAACAATTTGTAAAGTTTTTTATAGATCCGATCGCACAGCTTGTATTTAACGGATAATGTCTGTTTATTTATTTTTGTCCCCCAGCGATCGCCCTAGCAAAGTATTTACTTTTCTTTACAAAAAGCAGATCAAAAAACGGCGCGACAGGTAAAAATTTCCTTGCAGACTTCAAATGCGTCGCGCGATCGACTAGAGTAAAAAAAATGGCTTTATCCGTTTATTCATCGCAAAGGAAACAAAGCTCATGGTTCAACGCGGTTCTACAGTTCGGATTCTCCGCAAAGAATCCTTCTGGTATCAAGAAGTGGGCACCGTTGCTACGGTAGACCAAAGCGGCATTAAATACCCAGTTATCGTTCGCTTTAACAGCGTAAATTATGCAGGCGTCAACACCAACAACTTCGCCCAAAGCGAATTAGTGGAAGTGTCAGCACCCAAAGCAAAAGCGAAAACAGGGACTCCAGTAGCTTCCGGCGGCAAACAAACCACGCTGGACGAGAAAACCCGGAAAACCGGCAGCGGAGGAGCCCCCCAGCAGCCGAAAACTTCGACCGACAGCAAACCCGGTGCCGAAGTGACCGGCAGCGTCGAAGGTTCGCCAAATCAAGGAACAGAACAACGCTAATTGTGCCAGAACTGCCAGAAGTTGAAACTATTTGCCGGGGATTGAATCAAGCAACCCTCGATCGAGAAATTTTGGACGGGGACGTGTTGTTAAACAGCACGATCGCCCGCTCAATCTCTGCGACCGATTTTTTGACAAAAGTCAAAGGAAAGTCGATCGCCCGCTGGTACAGACGCGGCAAATATCTACTGGCAGAACTATCTCAATGTAGGGGCGGTGCCCCCGTGCCCGCCCTCCCCGCGCCCGCCTTCTTCCCTCCTTCAAAAGCCGGCTGGCTGGGCGTTCACCTGCGGATGACAGGACAACTGCTGTGGGTGAACAGATCCGAGCCCCTGCAAAAACACGCGCGAGTCCGGCTGTTTTTTGAGGGAAACCAAGAATTGCGCTTTGTAGACCAGCGCACCTTCGGGCAAATGTGGTACGTGCCCGCAGAAACCGAGGTTTCGAGCACTGTCATCGGTCTGAAACTCTTAGGCCCCGAACCGTTTTCAGAGGAATTTACAACAGAATATTTGACCCGCAAGCTGCACCGGCGGGCGCGACCCATTAAAACAGCTTTGCTAGACCAGTCACTGATAGCTGGTTTGGGCAATATTTACGCAGACGAAACTTTGTTTTTGTCGGGAGTGATGCCCACAACTCTGTGCGCGGATTTGACAGCAGAGCAAATTGGGCGCATCCATACAGCTATTATTCAAGTTTTACAGAAGGCGATCGCATCCGGTGGCACCACTTTTAGCAATTTTCTCAACGTCCAAGGTGTCAACGGCAACTACGGCGGCGTCGCTTGGGTGTACAATCGCGCCGGCCAACCCTGCCGCACTTGCTCCACAACCATCCAACGTATAAAATTAGCAGGGCGATCGACTCATTTTTGCCCCCTTTGTCAGACATAGGAAGCAGTCAAGGGATTTTAGGCTTGAGATTTTAGATTTTAGATATACCCCACGAATCGCACTCCTTTATTCCTTAGTCAGCTTGGAGTGACTTCGTTTGTTTAGTAGCGATTTCAATCGCCGAGTGACTTTGCAGCCAAATCTAGATTAAAATTTGTATAGTTTTTTAAACTAAACCAAGCAAGTTATGGCAATCAAGAAAGGCAGCATAGTTCGCGCTGTACGCGAAAAATTGGAAAACAGTCTAGAAGCCAAAGCCAGCGACCAGCGCTTTTCCTCCTATATATTTGAAACAAAGGGCGAAGTGATGGATGTTCGCGGCGACTATGCCTTCGTCAAATTTGGCAAAGTTCCCACCCCGAATATTTGGCTGCGGGTAGACCAACTCGAAGATTTTCAGTAACTCACCAAAACTAAACACACTGTTCTTAATGTAGCGAAGGGTGCACACCGCGCACCTTTCCCCAATTAAGCTGATTGCTAAAATCTAAAATCTAAAATCTAAAATCTAAAACCTAAAACCCAATGAATTCTCCATCAAACCGCGTATCAATTATTGGTGCAGGCAAAGTCGGCAGTACCTTAGCCCAGCGAATTGCTGAGAAAAATCTGGCAGATGTAGTATTGTTAGATATTGTGGAGGGTTGGCCACAGGGCGTTGCTTTGGATTTGATGGAAGCTAGGGGAGTGGAACGTCACGATCGCCAAATTGTCGGTACAAATGATTATACAGATACGGCCAACTCAAATATCATAGTAATTGCAGCCGGAGTGCCGCGCAAACCCGGTATCAATCGCGAAGATTTAATTAAAATCAATGCTCGAATTGTCACCGAAGCCACAAAACAAGCGATCGAGCATTCTCCCGAAGCAATCTTAATCACAGTCACAAATCCCCTAGATATCATGACTTATTTAGCTTGGGAAGCGGCAGATTTGCCCAAACACCGAGTCATGGGGATGGGGGGAGTTCTCGACTCCGCCCGCTTTCAAACTTTTATTGCAATGGAATTGGGCGTTTCAAATGCTCAAGTCAATGCAACTGTCATCGGTTCTCATGGCGATTTGATGGTTCCTTTGCCCCGCTATTCCACTGTCAACGGTATTCCCATCAATCAACTTATGGATGCTGCGACTATTGATCGACTCGTACAGCGGACTCGCCACGGCGGCGCAGAAATTGTAGAATTGATGAAGACTGGTAGTGCTTATTTTGCACCCGCATCTTCTGTCTGTTTGATGGTAGAATCTATTTTATTTAATCAGTCGCGACTCTTGCCTTGCTGCGTTTATTTGCACGGCGAATACGGTGTGCAAGATATCTTTTTAGGAGTGCCCTGCCGCTTGGGGTATCAGGGAGTCGAACAAGTAGTGGAACTTGAACTCAGCGATACCGAAAGAGCAGCCTTTATCGAGTCGGGGAAATTGGTTGCCCAAAATATTGAGGAAGCCAGGGCTATACTGAAAACGGCTTCTTAAGCTTGTAGGAGTTCGTTGAGAAAAGCAGCCTGCTCGTCGCTTCAATATAATAACTTATACTGAGTATGATAGTGCGATCGCTCTGTCGGAAGTTGGGTTCTCGGATTTCAACAGTCCTTTGATAAATATTATCGATCATCTTTGTTAGGCTGTATTGCACCAGCTACAAAATGGCAGCAAGGAACCGATTGATAAATATAATACTAATTATCAAAAATCATGCAACAGTAGCGCTCCGGGTGCGTCGCCCTAGAAAAGTTATCAAAAAAAGCGACTCTCTCACAGATCCGCACCGGTGCATAAGCTGTTGCGCGTTTAAATTGCATATTCGGGACGGGCTCGCGTGCCCATCCCACAATAATTTGAGTTATTTTTGACACACAATTTAAATGGAGAACAGCTTACAGTGTTTCAGGAAACACACCAAAAACTCATAACTGTTGCAAGATTTTGGATAATTGGTATAAAATTTACTATCAAAAACTTGCTGACAACGCAAAAAACTGGCAAAAGCAGTTGAACTTGGTTTGCGCGACAATACCCTCACAGTTTCTGTAGAAATTCAAGCAAAAATCTGCCATTTTTTAACTGGTTCCCAAGCTCTGCCTGGGAACCGATGTAAGCGAGGCTCTGCCTCGGCCCAGACTATGGAGGCTCTTCCTCCGGATATGCGTTACCACGCTCTTCCTGGTAACGAGTATAATCATTTAGGATTGCTATAAATCGAGCATTACTTAAAACTCTAGAAAAGGCGATCGCCGAAATTCAAACAAATTTTAAAAGACGTGTTCCCAACAGGATATTCAATCGCCAAAACAAGGAAACCATTAATCGAGTTTGCGGTAATAATAAAAAGGTGACAATAGAAACCGAAGGCGAGCAAAAAAAATGTCAAAATTAGTCAGAGACGCTCCTCCCGATCGCGAAATGGAACCGGGTTTCTTGTTTCCACTTTCGGAGATTCCCTGACTTGATTACGTTAATAAACCGGGTTTATGTGTAAGTTTTGTTAGCATTATTCTCAATAATTGATACTTAATGAAGTAGCAAATTATGCCACTTTTTCAGTAAATATACGGGAGCTAAGATGGTCGATAGACCTCCAAATCTCGAAAAAATACGGAAATGCAGTGTGAGTAGCTGCTAAGTGCTAGCAGAAGGAGGAGAATAGGTTCTTTGCCTTTTTGACTTACCAGACTCAACTTGCAGAGCGCTATTGAGATGCCATCAACCTCGATACCAAACCGCAAAATAACTAAAGAAAAAGCATTATGTTTCATGAATACCTGTATTACGAAGTTTGCAACCTGCGCGAGAAACTAGCTCACCTAGAAAGAGAAACGCAGTCTCAAACCTGGTTCAAAAAGCTGCAAGCGCTGATGGGAGTGATTGGCAAAATTCGTGAATCCCTAGACTTAGAAACAATATTCAAAATCACAGCCACCGAAGTTCGGCAACTCCTAAATGCCGATCGAGTCGCCGTCTACCGATTCTTTCCCGAATCCGAATGGAATGAGGGCGAAGTAGTGTCCGAAGACGTACTGCCCCAATACAGCCCATCTTTGGGAGCAAGAGTCCGCGACTACTGTTTCGGCGAACAATTTGCCGCCAAGTATGCCAAAGGTTACGTTCAAGCTGTCACGGACATCTACAAAGCCCGGTTGAGCCCTTGTCACCTCAAAATCCTCAAGCGATTTCAAATTCGAGCCAACTTAGTCGTACCCCTGCTGCAAGGGAAACATTTGTGGGGATTGCTGTGCATTCACTCCTGCGGCAATCCCCGCGATTGGCAAGAAGACGAAATCGAATTTGCCAGACAAGTAGGCGATCATTTAGCAGTTGCCATCCACCAAGCCGAACTGCACTTACAAACTCAGAGGCAAATAGCACAAATCGAAGCAGCACAGCAGAAACTCCGCGACAGCGAGCAAAAATATCACCAAATTCTCGATTCGATCGCCGATATGGTATTAGTCAAAGGCCCTAAATCCAAAATTGTTTGGGCAAATCAAGCATTCCGCGACTATTACGGCATGACTCAAGAGGAACTTCAAGACATCCTAGACGCACCTTTCGCCGATCCAGACAATACCCTCCAGTACGTCAGAGATGACGCCTTCGTATTTGAAACCGGACAGACTCTGCAAATTTCCGAAGAACCAGTGACGCGCTACGACTCAGAAGTGCGGCTGTTCAGCACCGTCAAAACACCGATCCGCAACGCAGACGGCCAAATCGTCATGACTGTCGGCGTCTCCCGCGACATGACGGAACGCAAACAAGCAGAAGAAGCCGTCAAAGCCAGCGAAAGCAAATACCGCAGCCTGGTAGAAACCTCCCAAGACATGATTTGGTCGGTAGATGCTTCAGGACGCTACACCTTCGTCAACCCAGCAGTTAAGTACATCTACGGTTACGAACCAGAAGAAATGATCGGTAGGCCCTTTTCCGACTTTGTGACACCAGAACAATGCCAGAAAGATTTAGAAGTTTTCGCCCGCCTGTTTGCCGGAGAATCAATTTTCCAGTACGAAACCACCCAAATCGCCAAAGACGGTAGCATGAAACATTTGATGTTTAACGCGATCGCCCTCTACGACGAAACCGGAAACTTCCTCGGCACCACAGGTACAGCCGCCGACATTACCGATCGCAAGCGAGCAGAAGCAGCCTTACAACACGCCAACGCAGAACTAGAGCGCAGAGTAGAAGCGCGCACAGCCGAACTGCGACAGACTTTTGCCGCACTCAGTGCCAGCGAAACCAAGTTTCGGACGATCGCAGCCACCATGCCCGGAGCTCTGTTCCAGTTTTGCAACCGTGACGGAATTTGGCGCATTGACTACATGAGCGATCGCATCTTCGATATCAGTGGCGTTACCGCAGCAGAAATGATGCAAGACATCAATACATTCATTTCCCGCGTCCATCCCGAAGACTTGGAAGGCTACATCGCTTCGGTGAACCAGGCCATAGAAAACCTCTCCCTGTGGCACTACGAAGGGCAGTTAGTCAAGCCCGACGGCGAGATTCGCTGGTGGCAGGGCGACTCCATGCCCACCCGCAGCGAGAACGGCGAAATCGTATTTTGCGGCGTATTGTTCGACATTACCGATCGCAAAGTTGCCGAAACCGCCATCCGCAACAGCCAGCGACAGCTACAAGAAGCCCAGAGACTCGCCCACGTCGGAAATTGGGAACTCGACGCAGCCACCGGAACCATCACTTGGTCGGAAGAACTTTTCCGCATCTTCGGACTCGAACCAGCCCCCATCGCGCCCAACCTAGCCGAACAGGTCGCTCAGATTCATCCAGAAGATTTGGCATTGTGGCAAACTCAAGTGCAGCGGGGACTCGAAGCGGGCATCCCCTTTGATTTTGACTTTCGCCTTTACCGTCCCGACAGCATCTTGCGACACGTGAACGCCGTGGGTCAAGCCGAAACCGATGTCAACGGCAAGGTGGTAAAAATGTTCGGTACGGTGATCGACATTACCGATCGCAAAGCCGCCGAAGCAGCCCTGCGGCAAGCAGCAGTCGAGTTAGAAGACAGAGTGAGCGATCGCACGGCCGAACTTTCCCAAGCAGTCACCCAATTAGAACAAGAAATTGGCGATCGAAAACTTGCAGAAGCAGCGCTGCAAGTTTCCGAGCAAAACCTGCGAACCATATTTAACAATGTCTACGATGCTATCTTCATTCACGATTTAGAAGGAAACATTCTCGATGTCAATAATCGAATGTTAGAAATGTACGGAGTGAGCCCCGAACAAGCAAAAAAATTATCAATTAAAAATGACTATTCAAGCGCCGACAATCCCATTGAACAAATGGAAGAACTTTGGGAAAGAGTATTAGCAGGCGAAACTGGTCGCGTGGAATGGAAAGCGAGGCGTCCCAAGGACGGTTCAACTTTTGATGCAGAAATTGCCCTGTCCAAAATTAATCTCAACGGCAATCTCAGCATCATTGCCAACGTCCGAGATATTAGCGATCGCAAACAGGCAGAAGCAGAACTGCAACACGCTCAAAATTTTATGGAGTCAGTGCTCAAAACCATACCCGTAGGAGTGGTTGCCAAGGATGCCCAAGAACTGCGGTTTGTTCTGTGGAACCCAGTAGCTGAACAGTTACTCGGTTTCAGTGCAGCAGAAGTAATCGGCAAAAATGATTACGACTTTTTCCCAACAGAACAAGCTGATTTTTTCACCGCCAAAGACCGGGAAGTGATCGATAGCGGGCAAATTTTAGAAATCGCCGAAGAAGAAATTGAAACTAGCCAAGGAGAAACGCGGATATTTCATAGCAAGAAAACAGCAATACTCGATGCTGATGGCAAACCGCAATATCTATTAGCTGTCACCGAAGACATTACCGATCGCAAGCGGGGAGAAATTGCCTTAAGGCAATCGTCAGCCAGACTCAGACAGCAAGCCGAGCGAGAAAAACTGCTCAACAACCTCACTACTCAAATCCGCAATTCCCTCGATTTCGACAGCATTATTGCTGTCGCCGTCCAAGAAATTCGGGCTTTCATGCAGATCGATCGTTGCAACTTTAGCTGGTATCGTTGCGACGGAGACGAACCATACTGGGAAATTATTCAAGAATCTCGCACAAGAGAACTTCCAGATTTAATAGGTTGCTATAAAGCTTCTGATTTCGGAACTATAGGAGAACAGATGTTGCGTCTAGAAACGCTGCAAATCGATGATGTCGGAGCGATCGCAGACCCTATTTGGAGAAGCTCTCTTAACTCTCTGGGCTACCAATCTGTCTTGGCAATTCCCATGCAGGCACTTTCGGGAGTAGTGAGCGTTGTTACCTGCGCCCACTCCGCTGCTGTGCGACTCTGGAGTGACGACGAAGTAGAATTATTGCAAGCGGTTACAGTTCAATTGGCGATCGCCCTCAACCAAGCCGATCTTTACGCCCAAACTCGGAATAAAGCTCTCGAATTAGAAAAAACATTGAAGAAATTAACCAGCACTCAATCGCAGTTAATTCAAAATGAAAAAATGTCGAGTCTCGGTCAACTTGTGGCAGGAGTCGCCCACGAAATAAACAACCCAGTTAACTTTATTTACGGCAATCTCAGTCACGCCAACGACTATACCCAAGACTTGCTACACCTGATCGAACTTTACCAAAACCACTATCCCGATCCCGTCCCGGAAATTCAAGAAGAAGTAGACAATATTGAACTCGACTTTCTGATGAAAGACTTGCCAAAGTTGCTTTCTTCAATGAAAGTCGGTGCAGACAGAATTCAACAAATTGTTGCTTCTCTCCGCACATTTTCCCGCATGGACGAAGCGGAAATGAAAGCCGTCAACATCCACGAGGGCATAGATAGCACCCTGATGATTTTGCAGCACCGGCTCAAAGCTAAACACAACCATCCAGAAATTGAGGTAATTAAAGAATACGCTCAACTGCCCTTGGTAGAATGTTATGCCGGACAATTAAATCAAGTATTTATGAACATCTTGAGCAATGCTTTGGATGCTTTAGAAGAACGGGATATGCGCCGTTCTGCTGAGGAAAAGCGGCAAAAGCCCAGCAACATCCGCATCCGCACTGAACTATCGCCAGCCGGCAAAGTAATCATTCGGATTGCTGACAACGGGCCGGGAATACCGGAGACTGTCGGCACTCGGCTTTTTGACCCGTTTTTTACTACTAAACCTGTGGGTAAAGGCACCGGGATGGGCTTGTCAATTAGCTATCAAATTGTTACAGACAGACACAACGGGTCGCTGAAATGCACTTCTTCGCCGGGCCAGGGTACAGAATTGGCGATCGAGATTCCCCTCAAAGCTAATTGTTAATAGGGAATTGGTAAGTTGTAATTGGCAATTGCGAAAGCGTTACTGTGCGTCATTCGATTTTAGATTTTAGATTTTAGATTTTGGATTGACTTGCGCGAGATAAATGCTCTTTCTTGAGGATTTTCGATTTCCGATGTTGGATTGATTCCACGGATAAACCACGTGGCGGGTACCACATGAAGAAATTCGTGGTCAGTTTGGTAATTTTCAACCATATCAAATCCGGTAGCATCGTCCTGATATAGCAACCGCCAAGACAGTTAGGACGTTGTTAATGGCTGAAACGATTGATTATATTGCTTCTTCCTGCTTCCTTCTGCAATAAAATCCAGTCATATCAAATCCGGTAGCATCGGAATTATTCCTCTCTGTATTCTCTCCCTCTGCGTTCTCTGCGCCCTCTGCGGTTAAATCATTCCGATGCAACCGGAAACGATATCAATACTCAACAATCACGGACGGTACAACCGGAATTGAACTCATTTATCTGCGTGAATATCTGTTAATCTGCCCTCATCTGCGGTTAAAAAAAGAGAATGTATTAACCGCAGATGACAATGGATGGACGCGGATTCACGCAGATGAATAATTCCGATCCTAACAGATTTGATATCATCACCTAAAATCTAATTTTGATGCACCATTTATTCCCTGGTGCATCAGTTTTGAGATTAGGAGTTTGTAGCAAAAATGTCTTCACAGGGTGAGGCACTATTTACCAATCTGTAGCTCAATCAGTCCCTAATTTCTATATTACCGAGATTTATCAGGATTTCGGTCACGGCAGAACTGTCCAAAGGTTTAGAAAACCAATATCCCTGAGCTAATTCGCAGTCTAATTCTCGAAGCTGTGCTAACTGTTCGCCTGTCTCTACACCTTCGGCGATCGCATTCAATCCCAAATTGTGAGCCAAAGTTACGATCGCCCGCACAATCTGCAAAGGCTGACCCCCGTCGTCACCATTTTCGACAGCCCCCAAGCGGCTCACAAAAGATCGATCGATCTTCAGTGTATCCAGCGGAAAACGGTGCAAGTAACTTAAAGACGAATAGCCAGTACCGAAATCGTCTATCGACAATCGAATATTCCTACCTTTTAATTCGGCTAGCACAATATTGGCTTTTTTCACATTTTCCACGATCGCGCTTTCAGTAATCTCCAATTTTAAACAGCTCGGATCGCAGCCAGTTTCTGCTAAAATATCATCGATTTCCTCGATTAAATTCGGCATACCTAACTGTTTAGGAGAGAGATTGACGCTCATTGTTAATTGCGAAGGATCAATAATGGGTAATTTAAAATTCGCAATTGGTAGCTGGGAAGTTGTACTGAACGTAGCCGAAGAGTTGGTAATTGGGAATTGGGAATTGGTAATAGAGGAGTGGAAATCGGTAATCGGGAATTGGTAACTGGGAATTGGTAATTTTTTACCGATTCTTTCTTCCCTGTGACCAATACTGGGGCTACGCTCAGTAAAAGTTCCGTGTTCCTCATGCCCTGTATCTGTTACATCAGTTAAATCCCCTACATTGCCCGTTGCCCTCTCCTCTGTTGTTACCCTGAGCGAAGTCGAAGCGCCTTCTTCCTTCTGGTTACGCTGAGCGACTTGCTCTGAGTGCAGCCGAAGCGAGTCAAAGGGCCTTGTTCCGACTTCCATTGGACTTCTTCCCTGTTCCTCGGTTAACATTTCTTGCCAAATCCGCAATTGCTGACAAGCTTCCCGCAACACCCAGGCTCCCAGAGGCACGATCAAACCTGTTTCTTCAGCTACAGGGATAAAAGTAGACGGCGGAACTAGACCCCGAACTGGGTGGTGCCAGCGCACCAAGGCCTCAAAACCTTCGAGCGCACCGCTGGCGATCGAAACAATCGGTTGGTAGTGCACAATAAAGTGCGAACATTGATTCTTGCTCTCTCCTAATTCCTCCTTGCCCAAAATAGCCAACCGCAGGTCAGTTTCTAACTGCAACAGCGACATAGTTTGGTCGTGCATCGCCAAATTAAACACTTCGTGGCGGGCCTTACCCAAAGCTTTAGCGCGGTACATAGCGATGTCAGCATCGCGTAGGAATTCTTCCGGGTGAGTGTACGAATTTAATTCGCCACTGGGGGTGGCTTCGCCTCGACTGAAAACAATGCCAATGCTAGCGGTGGTAAATACTTCGTGCCCTTCGAGATGAAACGGCTTCGTCAGTTCTTTTTGTATCTTTTTAGCTGCGAGGGTGGCGTCGCTGAGGCTCTGAATGTGGTCTAGCAGGATCGTGAATTCGTCTCCCCCCAGTCTGGCGACGGTATCCGAAACCCGGACGCAGGTTTGCAGTCGCTGGGCGAGGGCGATTAGCAGTTTGTCTCCTAAAACGTGTCCTAAAGAATCATTAACGACTTTGAAGCGGTCTAAATCTAGGAAAAGTAAACCAAATTTGTAATCGGGGGACTGATTGGATCGGCGGATGGCTTGTCCTAGCCTGTCGATGAACAAAACCCGGTTGGGCAAACCCGTCAGCGCATCGTGAAAAGCGCCGTGCAGCAGTTCCCGTTCTACTCGCTTGCGCTCGGTGACATCTCGGATAATAATCTGGCCGGCCGTCGAGCCTTGATAAATAGCGGGGATACCGGCCATTTCAACGTCTATTATTTGTCCGTCGAGCCGCATTAGTTTTTGTTCGGCAAGGTCGAGTGGCTGATTTTCTGTCTCGACTAGCCGAATGCGCTCTGTGGCTATTTCCACATAGTTTGGATGGACGAAATGCAATATGGGAAAGCCAATCAGCGCTTCGGGAGAACTCGCACCGAGGAGTTTCGCGCCGGCAGCATTGATGTAGGCGATTTTCCCTTGACTGTGAACGGCGATCGCTTCGGGAGATAGTTCTACTAAACGGCGATAGCGTTCTTCACTTTCTTTGAGAGATACTATCAACTCGCATCGCTCTTTTTCAGCTTGCTGGCGTTCGATTTCCATTTGGTGAACCGCCAGAATTTTCCCAATACTTTGAGCCATCAATTCTATAATTTCTATTTCCTCGTACTTGAACTTTCTTTTTTTTATTTCTGGCGAACTAAAACTTAACGTGCCGTAAGTTTTATTGTTGACAAATATCGGCGTTCCGATGTAAGATTCCGACTTGCAGCTTAGATAAGCTGGATGTTCGCGCATCTCTCTGTCTGCTCCTATATGAGAATACGCAACTGTTTTGTTGAGCTTAATTACTGCGGCGCAGTAAGTATCGCTGAGGTTCAATTCTAAGCCTCGCACGAAGTATCCTAAATCAGTTTTCGCTGCCTGGACAATAAAAGTTTCGCTGTCAACTTCAGCCATGATGCCCATAGAAAGTCCAAACATCAAACAGCCGGCTGTTAGATAATCGTCAACCAGTTCTTCAAAGTTTTGATAATGATAAGTTGTAATCCGGTGCAAGTGTTTGAGATTAGCGCTAAAAGCTGCTAAAGCTTGAGATTTTAAAAATAACTCTTCTTCCGAACGCTGGCGGTCGGTAATGTCTGTTTGTACTCCAATAAAGTGGGTTAAGTGTCGCCGCGAGTTGTAAACCGGAGCGATCGACAATTCGTGCCAAAAAGGCGTGCCGTCTTTCCGAAAGTTGCGTAATATAACTTGAGCTTCTCTGCCTTCTTCAATCGCAATTCGCAATTCTTTGGCAGCGGGGCTGTCAGTGTCTGTGCCTTGCAAAAATCGGCAATTTTTGCCCATTAACTCGTCTCTGCTATAACCCGTAATCCGCTCAAAACTGGGATTGACATAAATAATCGGATTATCTGCAACGGTTGCGTCGGTGATTGCAATGCCGTTGCTGCAACTTTCGATCGCCCGTTCCATCATTTGTAAGCGCTCTTGCGATATAATCCGCTCGATCGCCGCAGCTAACACGTTGGCGATCGCTTCTACAAAATAAACGTCATCTTGACTGAAAACCCGCCCTTGGCTGGTATGAACCCCCAAAATGCCCCAGGCCTGCGAGGATGAACTGTCCGCTGGTTCTACTTGTCCCCAGTTCCTCCCCAGTCCCCGATTGCCGGGAATGATCACAGTAACGCCGCTGACAGCCCGGTGGTTGTGCAGTAGCGGCAACTCGCTAAAGCGCGTTTCCACCCGCAAATCTTCGACGATCGTCGGTTCGCCCACTAGCAATGTGTAACCTGCTTGGGATCGAGCAGAAGCGGCAACAGTAGCGCTGCCGACGAGGCCCGGCTGCCAGCCAACCCCCGCTCGCAGCATAAAAGCATGACCAGAGGGCAACAGTTCTAACACCTGGCAATAATCAACGTCCAGGGTTTGAGCAATTAAAACCGCAGCTTTGTCCATCAGTGCGGACAAATCAGTTTCGGCCAGGGCCTGCTGCCCCAAGTAAGCGACGGCCGCTTGCTGGCGGGCTCGCGAGTGGATTGACGTGAGCAATTCCTGCTCCTTGGCGGCCGCTCGCTTCCGATCCGTAATGTCGGTGAACACCGACAGAACAGCTTTCCCCGACACCAATGTCAGATACCGCATCGATACACTTGCCCAAAACAGCGTGCCGTCAGCTTTTTTAAACCGGATTTCTGTCTCGCGGACGTGTCCGTTGCGGGCGAGCCGCAACAGCAATTCCTGGCGCTCTGCTGGTTTGTGGTAGAGCGTTTCGGCTTTTTGGCGGTCGATCGACTTAAATCCTGTGAACCCGAAAGCCTGACGACATAAATCGTTACTATAAATAATTGTGCCGTCCCCCAGACTGCTCACGATCAGGGGTATTGGCATCGAGTTGGCGATCGTCAGCAGTAATTCTTTGGCTCCTTGCAGCTCTTTGTACAAGTCTGGCTTGGAGGCCCAGCCGTGACAGTCTTCAGACTTTTCAGGGATAAAACTTTCCATTGTTTAATCGATCCATTAGCAGGACAACTTTTTTAAACTTGTGGTCAATCAATACTGCGGACTGTTTTTAATTAGCATTCGTAGAATAAAAGTTTCAAGGCGATTCGCCAATGGAGCTACCAACGGAAAATCAAGGGTTTCACACTACGAACTACAAACAGTCCAGACTATTGGTAAATGACGATTTCAGATGCAGAGGAGGATCTACAGTAGCCCACAACACATTAATCTTAACCAGAACTATGCAACTGAAGGCCCTAAACTGCTCGACTGAAGTTTGATACGCTGCTCTCTCGTTAAAGACCACATCTGTCTTTGGTATGAAAATCTACTGTTTTTAAAGTTGCGTTAAGTTTTGATGTATGGCGAGGTACTTTACCCAATGTGCAGCGGAAGCTCCTAATCTAAAAAGTAAAGCCACCTACTTGCCAACCACCGAATACTATCCGAGGAGAGAGGAGAAATGCTTGAATCTTACCGCCGTACCGCGGCCGAACGTGCCCATGAGGGAATTCCACCGCTGCCGCTAGACGCCCAGCAAACGTCGGAACTGTGCGAACTGCTGAAAAATCCGCCGGCAGGAGAAGAAGAAACCTTAATAGAATTATTGCGCGATCGCGTCCCCCCAGGCGTAGACAGCGCCGCCTACGTCAAAGCTGGTTTTTTAACTGGCATTGCTAAAGGCGAAATCCACAGCCCCCTAATTGCTCCCAAATGGGCAGTTTACCTGCTGGGGACAATGATGGGCGGTTACAACGTCCAATCTTTAATCGATTTGCTCAACCCCACTGCCGAAATCGCCATTCCCGCCACCGCCGCCCGGGCACTGAGCAAAACGTTGTTAGTATTCGACGCTTTCCACGACGTTATAGCTTTGTCTGATACAAATCCCTACGCCAAGCAGGTAGTCGATTCTTGGGCGGATGCCGAATGGTTTACAGGCCGTCCTGTATTGCCAGAAGCGATTACCGTTACAGTCTTCAAAGTTCCTGGAGAAACCAATACTGACGACTTGTCGCCTGCACCTCATGCTACCACGCGGCCGGACATTCCCCTACACGCTTTGGCGATGCTCGAAAGTAAGATGCCTGGGGCTTTGCAAACCATTGCAGAATTGAAGCAAAAAGGTCATCCCGTAGCCTATGTTGGTGATGTTGTCGGTACTGGTTCGTCGCGGAAATCGGCGATTAATTCCGTGCTCTGGCACATTGGCAATGATATTCCGTTTGTGCCCAACAAGCGCAGTGGCGGTTATATTTTAGGAGGTGCGATCGCCCCGATCTTCTTCAATACCGCTGAAGATTCCGGCGCATTGCCGATCGAATGTGATGTCTCCCAAATGGAAACAGGAATGGTAATTACCATCCATCCATACAAAGGCGAAATCACCAACGAAGCCGGAGAAATTATCTCCACATTCACCCTCAAACCTGACACAATTCTAGACGAAGTTCGCGCCGGCGGCCGAATTCCCCTATTAATTGGACGAACTTTAACCGACAAAACTCGCGCAGCTTTAGGACTAGAACCGAGCACTATTTTTACCCGTCCTACAATCCCAGTGGATACGGGAAAAGGCTTTACTTTAGCACAAAAAATGGTAGGCAAAGCTTGCGGTTTGTCCGGCGTTCGCCCCGGTACATCTTGCGAACCAGTCATGACAACAGTCGGCTCGCAAGATACCACAGGGCCAATGACTCGCGACGAATTGAAAGAACTTGCTTGTTTGGGATTTAGCGCCGATTTGGTTATTCAAAGTTTCTGCCACACCGCCGCTTATCCAAAACCAGTTGATGTCAAAACTCACCATGAATTGCCCGATTTCATGGCAGAGCGCGCCGGCATAGCTTTGCGCCCCGGAGACGGCATTATTCACTCTTGGCTGAACCGGATGTTATTGCCAGATACAGTGGGAACCGGCGGCGATTCTCACACTCGTTTTCCTTTGGGAATTTCCTTTCCTGCGGGTTCGGGATTGGTGGCATTTGCTGCGGCATTGGGCGTCATGCCTTTGGATATGCCGGAATCAGTTTTAGTGCGGTTTAAAGGTGAATTGCAGCCGGGAGTAACGCTGCGGGATGTTGTGAATGCCATTCCCTATGTAGCAATTCAAAAAGGTTTGCTAACCGTCGCGAAACAGAACAAGAAAAACATCTTTTCTGGGCGGATTATGGAGATTGAAGGTTTGCCCGATTTGAAGGTTGAGCAGGCTTTTGAATTGACCGATGCGACTGCAGAGCGTTCTTGCGCTGGATGCACCATTAAATTGAGCGTGGAGACTGTTTCTGAGTACATTCGTTCCAATGTCGCGCTGCTGAAAAACATGGTGGCGCGGGGCTATCAAGATGCGCGGACGATGATGCGCCGGGTGGCTAAGATGGAGGCATGGCTGGCAAATCCGGTGCTGATGGAGGCGGATGCTGATGCGGAATACGTTGAAATCATCGAAATCGATCTGAACGAGATTAAAGAGCCAATTGTGGCTGCTCCCAATGACCCGGATAATGTTAAGTTGTTGAGTGAGGTTGCGGGCGATCGGGTTGACGAAGTATTTGTCGGTTCCTGCATGACAAATATCGGTCACTACCGCGCCACAGCGAAGGTGTTGGAAGGTGCAGGGGAAGTGAAAACTCGCCTGTGGATTTGCCCGCCAACTCGCATGGACGAACAGCAACTCAAAGAAGAAGGTTATTACAGCATTTTTGGAGCCGCTGGAGCGCGTACAGAAATGCCCGGATGCAGTCTTTGTATGGGCAATCAAGCGCGGGTTAAAGATGCGACAACGGTTTTTTCAACTTCTACTCGTAACTTTAACAACCGCATGGGCAAAGATGCACAAGTTTATCTCGGTTCGGCGGAATTGGCGGCCGTTTGTTCGCTGTTAGGTCGCATTCCTACAGTCCAAGAATACAATGACATTGTGTCAAAGAGAATCGATCCTTTTGCTGGTGATTTGTATCGCTATTTGAATTTCGATCAAATTGCTGGTTTTGAGGATGAAGGACGAGTGATTGCTTTGGAAGATATGCCTCGCATTGAGGATATTTTGGGGATTCCCGATGGTGTGCTGAGCAAGTAAAAAGTGGGGCGGGCAAATGCCCGCCCTTTGTTTATAATATGAGTAGGGGTTCACCCCTGCATCTCTAATTCACATCCAGGATATTGATCGACCCGCCCCGCTCCCCTTTTCGTAAGTCGATCGAACTTGATATAAATCTGAGAAAGGAGAAAAGTGATTATGCCTGAGCAAGTTTTAATCAGCGAAAGCCAACCGACAGCAACTTCAGCGCCAGAAACTCGCATAGGCGAAGAAATTGTAGATTTTTTGCGGGAGATTCAGCAAACTCCGAGAGAATATTGGCCAAACTTACTTCAGATGATTCGGCTATTTCGCTCCACAGTAACAATGAAGCCAGGAACCCCCGATACTTCGATAAAAGCTACAGACGAAATTAAGACCATCGATCCCGTACAGCAGCACGAAGCTCTGAGCAAATTGCTACAGTCTTGGGTTGACGATGGAGATGAACAGGAGCAAACAGAAACCGCTGAAGTTCTCCGCAAGGCACTAGAAGAAAACTCCGTGCATATATAAGAGCATTCCATGAGCAGAATAGTGTTGTTAGATTCGGGGCCGTTAGGAATTGTTACCAATCCCAAAGCCACCTCTCCTTTATATCAAGAGGGCAAACTTTGGCTGCAATCTTTGCCACAGAAAGGTTACATTGTAATGCTCCCTGAAATTGCTGACTACGAAGTGCGACGCGAATTAATTCGCGCAGGTAAATTAGCAGGTATTCAACGGCTTGATGAACTTAAATCGCAACTTCCCTACCGTCCTTTGACTACAGAAGTAATGCTTCTAGCAGCTCAGTTGTGGGCTGACGCGAGAATGAGAGGAAGACCAACTGCAGAAGCCAGTGCACTTGACGGGGATGTGATTTTGGCTGCTCAAGCAATATTGGAGGCAAGTGAAGGCAATGATGTGGTAATTGCTACAACAAATGTGGGGCATTTGTCGCAATTTGTTGATGCTCGCGAGTGGCGGCTAATTGAGTAATGTTTAAATCGATCGCACTTACCCTATCCCTGCTATACTTTCAACTACAGATATTTTTACAGACACCGTTAGCGAGATAAACAGCATGGTGGAAACAGTGGAGACAAGCGAAAAAATTGACGATCGCACACAAACCCGCTACTGGGGTCAAGTTACAGTCATAGACGCGGGCGATCGTTATAAGATCAATCGCATTGAAGTCAAGCCGGGGCATCACATCAGCACCCAAATGCACTATCACCGCAGCGAGCACTGGGTTGTCGTCTCCGGTACCGCTAAAGTTATCTGCGACGACAAAGAGACGATTCTCATGCAGAAACAGTCAACCTACGTTCCCATGAATACTGCTCACCGCGTAGAAAATCCAGGAGTTATTCCCTTGGTGATGATTGAAATCCAAAATGGTGAATACCTCGGCGATGATGACATTATCCGCTTCGCCCAAGATGCTCACGAGGCAGATTGATCCTAGATCCAAATATGAAGCAATCGCAGACGCCAAGAAAAAGCTTCGCACACCGAACAATCATCTACGCTACGCAGCGACGGGAAACAAGATAAATCCTACAATTAAAAATTTAGGGGCAATTTCAGAATTGCCCCTACCTTATTATATTAAGCTTGTTAAGCACCAGAATTTGATATAGCAAGTGGCGATCGTCCTAGGGCAAAGAAGCGTTTTTCAAATCTACATTTGCCATATTGGCATTCTTTAAATTGGCACCTGTCAAGTCCGAACCGTTCAAATTTGCACCGTTCAAATTTGCATTGGTCAAATTTGCATCCCGCAAGTTGACTCCCTGTACGTCGATTCCCGACAAACTGCCACCTCTGAGGCTGACATTCGCTAAATTGGCTACAGACTGGCGAGCATTTCTCAGATTTGCACCCGCCAAATTGGCGCTTTCTAAATTAGCACCGATTAAATTAGCGCTGGTGAGGTTGGTATTTTTCAAACTCGCAATCACTAAACCCGCCAAACTCAGATTAGCGCGGCTCAAATCAGCACCCTCCAAATTAGCCCCGTGCATTTTAGCAGCAATTAAACTCGCACCTTGCAATTTAGCTTGTTTCAGATTTGCTTCGTTCAGTTTGGCTTCGTTCAAATTTGCACCGTTCAAATTTGCACCGCTCAGATTCGCACCGCTCAAATCTGCCCCGCTCAGATTGATACCAGCAAGCTGCGCTCCTGTCAAGTCACATTGGCTACATTTTTTAGTTTCTAATAATTGCTTGACGTGGGATACGTTTTCTGCCTTTACTCCCGATGCCAAACCGATCGCAATTAGCACCCCTGTTGTTGTTAAAATCCCAAATTTCATATACCACCCTCAGCAATATCTCTCTGTTAATAATATCGCACATTATTAAAGAGGGTTGGGTGATCGGTCTCTTTGATAAACTGTGACAATCATCACCCTGTTGTGCACAAAATATGCAATAATTATTGACGTTTCAACTCCCCCAAAATTATTGTAAATAATTATTGCTTTTTCAGGAACCAAAAAGGAAAAGATTGCGTCGGTTCGAGACGGACTCCGGTGATGCTGTTCTGAGCAAAGGTATAGTCCTTATCCTGCCAAAGAGGGATGAAAGGTACATCTTGACCTAGTATGTCTTGAATTTCCGCAAACAGAGCTTTGCGGGTTTCAGGATTTGCTTCTTTTCGTTGCTTGTCGATCAGTTCATTGACCCGATCGTTATAATAGAACGAACCCTGACCTTGGCTAGCACCCTTTTCACAGCCCCCAGCCGCCGAACCCGTCGCACAATCTAAAAACGGCTGAATGTAATTATCGGCATCGAAAAAGTCGGCGTACCAATCCACTAAAACCGCAGGATAAATTCCCTTCTCTATGTTTTGAAACAAAGTCGGAGATTCAACGCTGTTAATTTCTACCTGCATTATCCCGTCCATTTTGAGTTTAGTTTGCGCCTCGATCAGACTCGCGACTAAAGCTCGTTTTGTGGAAGCTGAAGGATACCAAAGTTGCAGAACAAAAGGATTGGTGGCTGAGTATCCAGCTTTCGTTAAAAGTTCCTTAGCCTTTGTCGTGTTGGCATCTCCGTACAGTTCTTTAAAAACCGGTTTTTGAACGTCGAAGGTTGTAGGGATCAGACTGTAAAGCGGTTGTGCTTGTCCGCGCAGTACGCGCTCATTAATCAGGGGGCGATCCATCGCTGCTGCGATCGCCTGTCTCACTTCTAACTTATCCAACGGTTTAGACTTAGTATTCAGCGTCATGTAACTAACCGTACTGCTTTCCCCCGCAATTTCCTGCCATTTCCCTTGTTTTGCTCCCTCGCCCAAGCTTTGAACTTGGTCTGCATCCAGAGACAAATAAGCCACATCAACTGCACCAGTCCGAAAACTATTGAACAAATTTGACGAACTAGAAAGCAGCAAAAGGTCAATTCCTTGATTAACTGGTTTTTCGCCCCAATACTTGTCAAACACATCAAACTTGAGAGAATCGCTGCCGTAAGTTGCCAACTTGTAGCGTCCCGTTCCCACAAACGTATCGGGTTTAAATTTACCCTCCCCAATCTCGTAAGCTTTTGGAGAAACTGCACAACTACCAGCGAATGTCAAGAGAGAAGGAAAAGCAGCAAAAGGCTTTTTGAGTTGAAAAGTTAATTCGTATTCGCCCGTCGCTTTCACAGATTCTACGGCATCGCTCAACAAGAAAGCCGGACGACCGCCATTTTTGATAAACCGCTGCAAGGAGAACTCCATTGCTGCGGCATTAAACGGTGTGTCATCGTGAAAAATAACTCCTTGACGCAAGGGGATGGTATATGTCAATCCGTCTTGGCTAACTTTTGGCATTGCTGTGGCTAAATGGGGGATTAACTCAGTAGTCCCCGACTTGTAAGTATAGAGAGTGTCGCCCAAATTTTGCAGCAGTTGCCCTGAGATAATTTCGTAAGCGTCCGCAGGGTCGATCGTCCGCAATTTCAAGGTTGTGCCAATAGTAACGCGGTTATTAGCATTTTCGCCGGTCGCAGTGACCGATGGACGTGTTCTTTGTCCACAACTTGCAGTTAACAAGCAGCACAGAAAGAACAGAGCTATCGCTTTAATCACTGAAGGTTTTATATGTATTCTAGGCTGCTGCTTGTTAATTCCCATCGTCTTTTTTTGACACTCCAAATTATTGATTATATTATCAGGACTTACGCACTATTAGACTAGAAACCGGATTTATTGATAGATTCTCCTGTAATATCACGTCCGAGCGATTGACCATAATATCCCGGCCGGGCGGGTTTTTGAGATTGTCAATTATTGGCAGATATGGTTGTTGAACCCGCCCCTACCTCATTTCGGGCGAAGCGAAGCGGAGGGAATCGACCGGACAGAAGATAATACAAATATCGCTCCCTAACCACAGCAACTTAAAAGCTTGGTAATGTTCGATCGGTTGGAACTCCTTCGCATCAATCCTTAGAGCTTGCTGGGCCATCAGTGTTCTTGCTAAGAAGTGCGACGATCGTCTTAATTAATTCATCCGGTTCGATCGGCTTTGCCAGATGTCGGTGAAATCCAGCTTGCAAAGCTTGCTGTTGATTAAACTCACCCGCATAAGCAGTCAGGGCGATCGCGGGAATCAGCCCACCCCGTTCTGGCGGCAGAGCTCGCACTTGTCGCAACAGCATATAGCCATCCATTCCCGGCATACCAATGTCGCTCAACAGGACATCTGGCTGGAAATTAGTCAACGCTGTGAGGACTTCTTGAGGGACAGCAAGAGTCAGTACCTCTGCACCTGCATCTTCTAGCAAAAACGAAATCAACTCTCGCATATCCGGCTCATCATCAACCACAACTATCCGCATCCCCGATAACGGTTCATCCGCAGTCGATCGTTCCGAAAGTCTTGCAAGAGAGTTTTCTTGTCTTACCTTCGGTGATAGGGGCAGTCTTACGGTAAAGGTAGCTCCTAACCCTTCACCGGCGCTATCTGCCCCAACCGTGCCACCGTGCAGTTCGACTAAATGCCGCACGATCGCCAGCCCCAATCCCAAGCCACCAAACTTGCGGGTTGTAGCGCCATCTTTTTGGCGGAAGTAGTCAAACACGTAGGGTAAAAACTCCGGTGCAATGCCAACCCCTGTATCCGCCACCGTAATTTGAGCGCGATCGCCCACACGAGTTAAGCGCACCTCAACGCGCCCCCCGGCCGAGGTGAATTTGACCGCATTGGAAACAAGATTCCAGACTATTTGCTGCAAACGGCCCGAATCTCCCAAAATTTGTCCGATCTGAGGATCTAACACAGTCCGAATGTCAATGGATTTGGCAACAGCAGCCAAATTGACAGTTTCGATCGCCGATTCCACAGTTAAAGCTAAATCAACTGGACGAATATTCAGACTGAGCTTACCTTGGAGAATTTTCGAGACATCAAGCAAATCTTCAATCAATTCAGTTTGCAGCTTGGCATTCCGTTCGATCGTCGCTAACGCCTGGGCGGTTTTCGCCGCATCCAGCTTGCCAGTTTGCAGCAGCTTTGACCAGCCCAAAATAGGATTGAGGGGCGATCGCAATTCATGGGATAGTACCGCTAAAAACTCATCCTTGATCCGATTTGCCTGTCTTAGCTGTTCCGCTTGCTGCTGCAGTGAATCGTTCAGATTTGCCCGTTCCAGAGCGATCGCGATTTGGTCACAGATAGATCCCAGCAGCTCGATTTCAGCAGGCGTGAAGTGCGTCCGAGTCAGACTGGCAAAGGAGAGCGTTCCTAATAACCGTCCTTGAGCGATTAACGGTTGACCCACGTAAGCCGTGATGCCCAGTTCATAGAGGGCTTTACCATTCGGATGAGTGGAAAGTTCGGCTTGATTCAAGACAAGTTGCTGCTGGGTTTGGGCAACCAATCCACAGAGATATTGCCCTACTTCGATCCAGGCGATCGCCTGCGCCCTTTCTTCAGAGATGCCATCATAGTTTCTCAAATGCAGCATCGGGCGGTTGTCTTTTTCTTCCACCATGAAGTTGTAGTAACAATCCAGATCGAGTAGCACTGCCAGTTTGCGGAATAGCGTGTCCATCAAAGCCAGAGGCTGTTCTGTCTTCATCAGATCGCGGGTAGTTTCATACAGCAATTGCAGGCGCTCACTTGCTTGCCGTTGTGCAGTCTTGTCCTGCATGATTTTGACAAATCCCTGCGGACAATCCGCTTCATTAAGCAGGGGCATCATCAATCCACTGGCCCAAAAGTGATTCCCATCTTTGCGGACGTGCCAGCGTTCGTCTTCGACCCGTCCTTGCAGTAGAGCCATTTGCCTCTGGTACTCGGCTTGTCCTTGTTCGTTATCTGCTGGTGTGAAAATCATCCGACTGGAGCAACCAATTGCTTCTGTCTCGGTATAGCCCAACAACCTTTCTGCCCCTGAGTTCCAACTGGCAATGATGCCGTTAAGGTCGAGGGTGAAGATGGCATAATCTTTGGCGCTTTCAAAGATCAGACGGAGGCGGGATTCATTCTCGCGCAGGGCTTCCTCAGCTTGTTTGTGGTCTTCAATATCAACACAGGAGCCGATGTAGCCCAAGAACTCACCTTCCAATCCGTAGCGAGGAACAGCTTCATCCATAATCCAACGGTATATGCCATCACAGCGTTTCAAGCGATAGTCCATCTTGAACGGTTGACGGGCATCAAAGGCAGTCACATAGGTGTCTAAACACCGCTCAAAGTCGTCGGGGTGGACTCCTTCTGTCCAACCATTGCCCCTTTCTTGCTCGATCGTCCGTCCCGTAAAGTTTAGCCACGGGACGTTGAAGTAATAACAGAGTTTATCTGTGCCCGACATCCAAATCAGCACAGGGGCGGCATCTGCCATCAGTCGGAACCTTGCCTCACTCTCCCGTAGTGTGGCTTCGGCTTGTTTGCGATCGGTGATATCGTTGACGAATGCTACAAACCCTTCAATTTTTCCCTGGCTATTGAAGCGGGGAACATAGGTGGCATTGATATAACGGGTTCCACCATCTTTGTAGGGAATTTGGCTTTCAAAGGTCACTTCCTGTCCTGCCAAGACTTGCTCAACATAACGACGAATCCCTTCATAGCCAGTTTCGCCTAAAACCTCTTGAAGGTGCTTGCCATAGATTTGCGCTGCCGAATGTCCAAACCATTCTTCATATGCTCGATTGTTGAAGCGATAACGCTGGTCTGAGTCTACAAAGGAAATCAAGGCAGGCACGGCATTGGTGACTAAACGAAGTTCTGCTTCTCGTTGTTGCAATACCTCCTCGGCCAGTTTTCGATCGGTGACATTTCGGAAATAAATGGTAATCCCGTTGGCTGCAGGGTAGGTGCGAACGTCATACCACCGATCGTGATCGGGATAAAAAGCCGTGACTGACAAAGCCACGCGCTCGTTTGCCACGCGCCGATAAACCTGCTCAAACTCGCTGCCATTAAGTCCGGGGAATTCTTCCCACACATTTTTCCCAATCAGATCGCTGGCAGTCCGGTCTAGCAGAATTTCCGCTGACCGATTCACATAAGTGAAACACCAATTCTCATCAAGGGAAAAGAATCCATCATCAATACTCTCTAGAATGTTGCGACTCTGCTCTTCGCTTTGACGCAAAGCTTCTTCTGCTTGTTTACGATCGCTGATGTCGATTAATACGCCCCGCGTCGAAATTATCATGCCCTCAGCGTTATAGGCGCAATCGCCCTTTGCCAAAATCCAACGAACGGTGCCATCTGCCCACAGCGTCCGATACTCAATTTCAGTATGCGGTTGATTCGCTTTGAGCTCATTGAGTACGGTGTGAACGAATGGACGATCGTCGTGATGCACCGCTTCTAAAAACACCTTCATGGAAATTCCCCGATCCACGGGTAAACCAAACATCCCTTTGGCTATGTCCGTCAAACTCAGGGTGTCAGTTTCCCTATCCCAATACCACAAACCCAAATTGCCGCCTTCGGAAGCCAGTCTGAGCTGTTCTTCGCTCTCGCGCAACGCCTGGAACGATCGATCGCGCTCGAAGACGATGCTGGCAACTTGGGTGCCGAACTCCGCGAGTTTATGTTCCCAATCCGTCGGCATCCGCGCCTCGCTAAAGCAAAGCATCAGCGACCCCATAGGTAGATTGTCCTGCCTGAACACGGGCTGAGAATGACACGCTAGAATGCCATGAGCCACGCATAAATTTCGCCATGCTTGCGACCAGCGATCGTCCTTGGCAATGTCGGCGCAGGTCACGGGCTGACCGCTATACACTGCTTCGCCGCACGTTCCAATGCACAAATCGTTAATCGGAGCATCTTGGAGTCCTTCAGCAAAAGACGGTGGAAAGTCTGGAGTAATCGATCTGTTAAAAGTCAGCCCCTGAGCATCGGCTAGCAGGAAGCCCGCGCGGGTACCCGGATTCAGCCTGGATACTGAGTCACACACGGCTGCCAGACAGTCGTCTAGTGGCTGCCCGAAGGCGATCGACTCCAGCAGTCGTTTCTGCTCGATTAGGAGGAGTTCCGCCTGTTTGCGATCGGTAATGTCAGCAAGCAAAACGGTCAGTCCACTGGGCGAAGGGTAAATTCGATGGTCATGCCAACCTTTCAAAGGTGAGTACAGATAATCAAACTGGAGTGGCGTTTGTTCCCGCATTGCCCGATGAAACTGCACGTAAGCATCGGTGTCAACGGCTGCGGGAAATAGCTCCCAAACGTTCTCACCCAGAATCGCTGACTGCGGCATTCCAATCATTTCACAGTAGCGATCGTTGGCATAGGTGTAGCGCCAATCGCGATCGAGGATGTAAAACCCATCGTTGATGCTAGAAAGTACCGTTTCTAGCTGTTCTTTTGTCTCCCTCGCCGCAGCTTGTGCGACTTGGCCCCGAACCTGGGCTTTTTGTTCTAGGAACCTTGCCTCCTGTAAATTTTGCAAGGCTGCTTTCGCATTTTTTAGAGCATTGCGCCACGATAAACTGAGTGAAGCGCTCAATCCTGCGGCGATCGAAAACATACCCAGCCGAACAATTGTCTCTACATTAACTATCTTTAAGGAATAGAACGGCTCAATAAAAAAATAGTTGATTGCCAGCGTGGATAAAATTGTTGCCAGAAACCCAGCCCCGAAACTGCCATACCACGCACTCACCATCACCGCGATGAAAAACAGGGGCGTCGTGGTTGGGTAGAGCCACGGTAAAAGCGATCGGGTTAGCGCCAGTGCCAAAGCCACGGAGAGGGTGGCCACACCATAGGGAAGTAGTCGAATATCTCTGAAAATGCTGTTGATTTCCTCTACACTCACCCTTTGTACTCCTTATCCGAAAAATATCTTGCTCGCAGCGCCTTACTGCATTCGCCAAGCGTTGCATCTGAGGAATTACCTAACTCATCCAGCAATATCTAAATTTGCTTGAGTGCCAAGCGAGAAGGCTTAGCCTGTCCATTTTCCCAACGATTAATCGTGGGAAAGGTCATCCGTTCTGAAAAACTTACCCATAGCTACCCAAATCTTGACATAGCTGAACATGAGTGCTTGTGGTGTTAACTTCCTGTTTCACAGTAGCGACAACATGACTGCTGTCGGGTTTGTCTACTCCGCAGGCTGACGGGAGTGGAACTCACCGCCAATTCTGAACGTTCTGGAATAAATATTCCTTCAAACCAACGTTCTATATTTTTCGACGCATTCAAGTCACGGTCTTGAATATTTCCACAACTGGGACATTCAAAGGCTCGGACTCTTAATGGCATTTTATGCCGATGATTACAGCAATTTGAACAGATTTGACTGCTAGGAAAGAATCGATCTATGAGCGTCAATTTTGAGTTAAACTTTTCGGTTTTATATTCAAGTTGACGCTTGAATTCGTACATGGCGCAGTCGGCGATTGCACCAGCTAACTTGTGGTTCTTCAAAAATGCCTTAACATTCAAATCTTCAATCTTCACTTCACCGTGGTTTTTGGCGAGGTAAGTTGTTAGCTTATGAATAGCATCTTTTCGGATGTTTGACACTTTTAGGTGCAGCTTGGCTAGTTTAGCGATTGCCTTTTTGCGGTTGTTAGACCCTTTGACTCGCGCACAGACACGCCGTTGCAGACGTTTCATTTTACGGTTCATCCGACGATAGGCTTTAGGGTTGGCAAAGACTTCGCCGTTAGAACAAACAGCTAGCTGCTTGATGCCGATATCAACTCCGACAGTAGGACGGTCACGTAGAGTTGCGGGTTGCTCAATTTCGTATTTAAAAGCAATGAACCATCTGTCAGCTTTTCGACTGATTACGCAGTTGTGAACTGCCGTAATTGGTAATGGTTCGTGCAGCCTAACCCAGCCAATCTTAGGTAACTTGACACGCTTGCCGTCGTTATTAATTCCTGGCTTTGCTTTGGTTCCTTGTTCTAGGTAGAAGGAGTCCCCCGATACACCTTTCTTTTTGAATCTAGGTTGTTTAGATACCTTTTTGAAGCATCTATCCCAAGCTGTTCTCAATTCAGTTAGAGCCTGTTGTGGGCTGGCTTTGGAAGATTCGTAATACCAGGGATGCTCATGTTTGACTTCTGCCACTAAACGCTTGTGTAGATCAATTGCAGAAGGGATCTTAATAGTTTTATCCGTCTTCCTGAGTGTCAATGTTTCAAGGATGATTGAATTTGCCCAGTTGTAAGCGTGTCTTGCTACTCCGCAATGCTGCCGAAATCTAGTCACCTGTTTGTTATTAGGTTTTAATTCCGTCTTGAAACTAAGTAACATTTGCTTTTACCTCATTTCTGCCTTACTCTTATTGTATGCGGAATTAATACGGAACAAGAAAATGCCTAGAAAAAAGATTTACAGCGAGCCTAAGCGTAAGGTCAACCTCAGCCTAACCGAGACTGCTACTAAGTGGCTAGAGGAAAAATGAGTTCAGCGGGAGCATCTCACCTTTGCAGCCCAGCTATAAATTGGAGTTTTGAGGCAGGAGGCAGGAGGCAGGAGGCAGAAGGAAAGAGGAAGAAGGAAGGAGCCAGAAGAAGTATTTTTACAAATATGAGATGCTCCCAGTTCAGCTTACCGCAAGCAGTCTTAGTGACGTTATCGAGAGACTTGCTTTCTTAGTTACCCAACAATTCCATCAATGGGTAACTTTGTCCAAGAATCACGTTACAGCTTTAAACCCTAATTCATCCGCCAACTTTTTCTGAGACAGCTTCAGCCCTTGCCACCGTTCTGGCACCAAATTACCGATCGCTGGTTTTGCCGCCCTCAGCCGTTCTATTTTGAGAAGCCTCAGAAGTAACAGGTATAAAGCTATTTATATTTTACCAAAGAACTGGGTCTAAAGCCCCGTCCTTCGCTTGACGGCTTTTCCTCTTTAAGTGTATCAATCCAGTCCTCTACAAGCTGGGTCATTTTTTTTTCTTTCTGTTTGGCAATTCTCCGTAACTTTTTTAACCGACTCACGGCAATGCGAATACTTAATCTTTCTTTAATCATTTTGCTACCCAATCGCTACCCGTTATGAGATCATGGTTAGCATGAAAACATTGAAGTTTAAGCTATATCAAAGCAAGCGAAATAGACATCTCAAGCGAAGTATCAATGCTGCCGGGGTGATCTACAACCATTGCATTGCACTCCATAAACGGTACTACCGGATGTGGGGCAAGCATTTGAATTGCAGCAAGCTTCAAAGTCATATTGCTAAAATCAGAAAGCGTAAAGCGTTCTGGCAGCAGGTTGGATCTCAGGCTGTACAGGATATCTGCCAGCGAATCGAGAAAGCCTACCAACTGTTTTTTAAGCATCACCAGAAAGGAGTTAGACCTCCCGGTTTCAAGAAAGTTCGCAAATACAAATCGTTCACTCTCAAGCAAGCTGGCTATAAATTTTTAGGTGGTAATCTAATTAAAATTGGGAATCGCGTTTATCAGTATTGGAATTCCAGAGAGATAGCGGGGAAGGTCAAAACCTTAACCATTAAGCGCACTCCATTGGGAGAGTTATTCATGGTTGTGGTCGTTGACAGCGTTGAACAACCTGAAACCAAAGTCGAGACGAGTAGAATCGCTGGCGCAAGATTTCGGCTTGAAAACGTTTCTCACCTGCTCAGATGGAACGAAAATCGAATCACCACAATTCCTGAAACAATCCCTCGGCGCTATTAAGAAAGCGAATCGTCAACATTCCAAAAAACGGAAAGGCTCAGCTAACCGGGAAAGAGCAAGACTCAATCTAGTTCGCAAGCACTCCTGACGTAGTAAATCGTCGCTCTGATTGGTTCTGGAAATTGGCTCACGAATTAACTGATAAGTTTGACGTGCTGTGTTTTGAAACGTTGAATCTAAAAGGAATGCAACGGCTTTGGGGACGTAAAATCTCAGACCTTGCATTTGGCGATTTCCTCCAAATTCTCAAATGGGTTGCCAAAAAGAAAGGAAAACAATTAGTTTTTATCGACCGCTGGTATCCATCTAGTAAAACTTGTTCCCACTGTGGACACGTTCTGAAAGAATTGGATTTATCAGTTCGTGAATGGCGATGTCCGTCCTGCCAGAAGGTGAACAGCAGAGACGAGAACGCTGCAATAAATAACTTGCTTGTTTTCCTTGGTGGGGCGTCAACCGTTAAGTTAGGCGATGTTAGACAGGCTGTGCCTGCAATTGCTGTTTGAGCTTAGAATCCCCTCGCCTTGATAGCTGGGGAGTATGTCAAACCTTTGACAGATTCCAGAGGTCAGTCATCACTCTTAAGATATATATCAATCCTTACAGGAGTCGTAAATTTTTTATCCCACCCCAACCCTCCCCGAACCTGCGGGGAGAAAGTAAGAAATTCACAAGTGATGCGAGAATTGCTATATGGAGTCAATCTAAAATCTAAAATCGAGTAAGCTGCTTTAAATTCCTTTGAGGAGCGATCGCCAATCCCGACAGCGTTTCAGGTAAATGCGAGCTACATGATCGCTGGGATTTGTTCGCAAACACTCTTCAAATAATTTTCCTGCTTCTCGGAATTCTTTCCGCTCGCACAGTAACATAGCTTCATTATATACAGACAAATTTGCTAGCTTTGCCGACAAACTTTCGGGCGGATCTGCATCAAATACCTCATAGACTACGACATATTGAGATTTTCCTTTTACCTGTACTTTATCCACAATTCTAATTGCATAATCGGTGGGATTTCGCAACCGTTCCAAAGTCTGCTGAGAAATTAACAGAGGTACGCCGTAATCTTTGGTCAATCCTTCAATGCGAGATGCTAAATTAACAGCATCGCTAATCACAGTGCTGTCCATCCGGCTTTTACCCCCGACTGTCCCCAGCATCAAAGAACCCGAATTGATGCCAATGCCAATTTGAATCGGGACGTAGCCGACGCCTTGACGGTATTCGTTGTAAGTTTTGAGGATATTTAGCATTGCAATACCCGCTTTCACTGCATCATCTGCAAAGTCACTAAACAAAGCCATAATTGCATCGCCGATGTATTTGTCAATAAACCCGTTATTGCTAGTAATCGCAGGCTCCATCCGCGAAAGGTAAGCATTGATAAATTTAAAATTTTCTTGGGGAGTCATAGTTTCTGAAAGCGTCGTGAAGTCGCGAATATCCGCAAATAGCACCGACATTTCCTGCTGCACTTGGTCGCCTAAATGGACATCTATAATACTTTCATATCCCAACAAATTTAGAAATTGGTGTGGCACAAATCTACCGTAGGCATCAGTTAAGTCTGATTCGACATCCAGGGATTTTTCTAAATTTTGGTTAACGTCAAATAGTTCCTTAATAAATAAATGGCGCTGGGATTCAGCTTCTTTGCGTTCCGTGACATCTTGAAAAACTGCGATCGCAAAAGCAACTTTGCCACCATCGTCAAAAATTGGCCTTCCCCAAATTTCTAGGGGAACTTTCTTGTCGGTTCGATGAATTTCCAGATCGTCAGCAGTCGCGTTTTCGCCCCTTAAAGCTCGGACGAGCGGCAAATTCTCGAAAGGATAAATTGTCTCCGTTCCCGCGATATAAATTTGATAACTTTCTGACAAATCCTCAACAGAATTTAAGGGCAAAACTCCTTGACCGAGTAACTGCTGTCCGGCGTGATTTACGTAGTAAGGTTTGCCTTGAGAATCGAGCACTACCACGCCTACCGGAATCGCTTCGAGAAATTGAGCCAGCTTGATTTCGCCTTCGCGCACCGCCTCGAATGCGCGAGAGCGTAACTCAGTTTCAACCGTATCGGAATGTTCAGCAGTAGTTTCCAGCAAGATTTCCAGATCCGCTTTTTCCTCCTTCAAGTCTTCCACTTGCTGGCGCAATCTTTCTATCTCTAAAAGTAGCTGTTCTCTAGATGGTTGTTCTTCCAGCATAACTCGAGAATTTGCGCCTCGACTAACAAAAAATTACTTAACATTTCGCACCCTAAAAGTAATCGTGTTTTTATAGAAAATCCAACTGCAAACCAGGCATCAGGCGCTGGAAATTCCTCAAAGATTTACCATGCCAAGCTATGCTTTGAGAGCCTTGTACCGCCATTTGCACCCTGGCTGTTTTGCGGATCTCGATAATAAACTTCGATAGCATATTGATGCCAGAACTGTTCAAAAATTCTAACTGCTGCAAATTGAGGGTAATTTTCGTCGGTTCCAAGTCGGCAACCTGGGCCAGCAACTGCCCTATCGGCGCGTACTCAGCAGGCCCGCTCAGCCTTAGAGATCCAATAAAACTCACGGTTGCCGTTGCTGGATCGTAACAGATCTGGTAATCTTCTGTATTAATTTCCATAGCCACAAAAAAAAGTCCCTTAGATATTATCGATCGCCAGCGTTGCTTATACTGTTAATTGCACCATAGTTGTCACCGCAATTACTTCCGGGTCTTTGTGCACGGTCTGGAATTTCCAGCCAAGTTTGGCGGTATAATCGGTGAGCATGGTCAACAAACCCAATCCCGAATTGGTACTGTTGTCGTCAGCAGCATTTTTTTCCAACCGCTGAAGGTAAAGTTCGCTTGGCTCCGAGGCCAGCAACTCCTGAATATAAGCCTGAAACTTGTCCACCGCTTGCGGAGAGATGCTGTTAGCCACTGAGACAATCACTCCCTCGCTCTCTAATTGCAGTTTAATATCGATCGGGTAGTCGGAGGTTTCATCATTAAACTTCATGGCATTTTCCAATAACTCGTTGGCAATGTAGCTAACAGCGCTTTTTATTTCAGCTTGTCTTTCAATTGTCGAGGGTTCATCTTGGTTCCCCGGAAAAAAAGTCATCAGGTAATCAGCCAGAAAATCAGCAGACAAACCGTTGTTCCGCCACCGCTGCTTGAGAGGAACCGAACTCGGAGAAAATCCAATTATTAAGTATTCTTGGCTAGCGGGCTGCTCGATGAAATCTCCGAAAATCTGAGTCATATCGATGTGAGAGCTAAAGTTTGAGATGAGGGGATCACTGAATATATTTTAAACTTTAGGAGGGATATTCAAGTAGTTATTTTTGTTTGAGTACCAGCAATGTGATGTCATCAAAAACTTTTTGTTCGCCGATGTGCGATCGCACGTCCTTAATTACAGCGTGCCTAATTTCGGCAGCAGAACGCTGCCAATGAATTTTTATTACCTCAATTAACCTATCTAAACCATAAAGCAGTTTATCCATATTTTTAGCTTCCGTAATCCCGTCAGTGTAAAGCACAACCACATCTCCTGAATGCAAATGCACAATTTTCTCAGCAACAAATTCAGCAATATCTACATCCAGCCCGATCGGGAAACCCAAATCGATTGTATCAAACCGCTCTACACAACCGTTACACCGCACAACAATCATTTCTTCGTGCTGGCCGCTCAACTTCAGCATCCCCTCCTCATAGTCTAGCAAGGCAAGGCTAGCATTTTTGTCGCATTTCATCCGCTGCACGTTATCATAAATTACACTGTTAATAGCACTTAAAAATCTTACTGGGTCTGGTTCATTGTAGGCGAGCAAAGTTCTTACTGCCGTTTGCACCATAATCATTAAAACACCGCTCTCCAATCCGTGTCCCGTCACATCTCCAATGCCAATTTTTACTCTACCTTTGTGTTGGAGTACGTCGTAATAGTCGCCCCCTACTTCCTCAGCAGCTTCCATAAATCCCGCAATATCTAACCCCACAACTTCATTGAGTTCTAAGTCTTTGGGCAGCAGCATCTGCTGAATCTTGCGAGTAACGTCTAGTTCAGCGCTCATTCGCATATTTTCTGCTTTTAGGCGATCGTTGAGAACAGTAATTTCTTGATTTGCACCAACTAAGGCATCGGCAATTTTGTTAAAAGCACCCACAACTTGCCCCAGTTCATCTCTGTTATCCAAAATAATTTTGTGGTCAAGATTGCCGCTTGCCATCTTTTTTGCAGCTTCGTCAAGGACAAACACAGTTTGCATAACGCTTCTATAAAAACTTACAAATAAATAAATAACTATGGCTAAGGTTATTAACACAACAATAGAAATTATGCGTTTCTTGGCAACGAAACTATCAATGCGTTTTTGCAGGAGAAAGTCTAATTCCTTGATAGTTTTATCCCACAGTTCAAAACTATAATTCAGAACTCGATCGCTCCCATCAAGATAGGCAGAATATTCCACTAATGCTGTGGGCTTAATCAGTTTATCTAGTTGCTCAGTTAGCTGCTCTACTACCGAGTTAAAGTTTGTTAAATACTCCCTTAATTTCGGGATCAGATTCCCGTGAGGATTATTGCTAAATCCTACCTCCATATTGATAGCTAAATCCTGATTAATTTCTCTCAATTTGCCTGCCAAAGTAATCAGTTTCGCTCTTTCTTCAGGTGTGGCATCGGAACGCAAGTTTTTTATTTGAGAGATCAGCCTAATCTCTGACAATATTTTTTGGATTTCTGGAAGTTTCAGCAAAGTAGCATCCATCAAATAATAGGTATCTAGATCCGGGTCTAAAATTAGATTAGAAGTATCGCCGACGCGAGCGCTCAGTCTATCAATGTCTGTAGCTAAACGTTGATAGAAAAAATCGTAAGTTTCTAAACTCCAATGGCTGTGGCGAAGTTTGAAATTGTGCCAATCTTGATAAATATTATTAAAATTTTTACTGGAAATTAATGTGTTTCCAAGCTGGCTATCTGTATTAGCTATCGCTTGAAATTTATGATCTATCTTGGCTTTTAAATCTGTTCTGAATTCTGAATTGCTTAAACTAGGATTTAACCTCTGATTCGGATAATTTAAGAGTTGAAGTTTCGGTATATATTCCCTCAACTGGCGCAGTCGCCGCAGGTATTCATTTCCGTAGATTTCTTTTTGGGCAAAATCAACTCTGCTGTTAATTTCGGAAATTAGCAGGTACATGACCAAGGTTAACGGTATTGCAAATAGAAAACCAATTAAGGTAAATTTTTGAGGATAGCTCAGCCGATTCATTAAATGGATTCCCAGGGATTTTCTGTTCATAATCGATAGATTTTAAGAATATTGTACTAAAAAAGTAGCGATCGCTACTAAAGTAGTTGCGGGGACGATCGCTCTAGAAAACCCGAATGCTAATATAATTAATCAGCGATAAGCTGTGGATCATTTAAACCAGTAACGAGGCTTGTAGGTGCGTCAGGAGTAAACACTTACGCGCTTATGCGAGAAACAATTCTGTAATGACGCACCCTACTATCCTCTTTTAAATGCCGAACAGCTTAGCTGATTTAATTTCTAATGCGTTTTCGTCCAGTGGCAACAATTTTTGTGGCATCCCTGTGATATCCTTGGCTGAGCTCGCCTCCCCCAGTCTAAAACACGTTTAGCAGTTTTGGAACGAAGAATAGTAATTTGTACTGAGATTCGGGGGCAGGAGTAGAGGCTTTTAAGAATATTTACTTAAGCATAAATTTTTCTTAATACCCGGAGACAACAAGTAAAAATTAAGTAATAACTGGGTAGTGCAAGTTTCCTGAAACACAACTGCCGACAGCGAGTAGAAAATACTTGCCCCCCACGCACCAGCAGTCAAATCGGTTCTGCACAAAGGAACCAATAGCACCAGCAATAGTGTCTAAATAAGTATCTGCAGTTGAGTGTTCAGGAGCGATCGCGCATTGTGTAAAGTGAGGCAGAGGGCATATTATGAAAAGAATCTCCCAAAATAAATTTCAAAAAAATAAAAACCGAGACCAAAAGCAGCCCAATCCAGTAATCTTGGCTTTGGTGCTCACAGGAATTCTGGTATGGGAAATGTATCCGGCACTAAGACACACCGCAGCAGCTAACGCGGGCGCCATCAAAGATTCCCTTGCCCAGTTGGAAAGGCAACAGCAGCAAACCGCGCAGCAATTTTCCTCAGCCGCAGTGCCCCAAAACATCAGCTATTCGGTATTGGCACTCGATACTCTCACTTCCGAACCGGGGAATTTTGCCGAGGGTACGCGCAAAAATCCCCCGAAGCAATTGCCCGCAACCGTAGCAGAAGCAGTTCGCCGAGAGTTGTCGGACTCCACTGGCATTGCTGCTGACAAGTTGAAAGTAACTGAATCAAGCGGACAAAGTTGGCCGAATACTTGTTTAGGACTCGCGAAAGCGGATGAAATTTGCGGTCAAATGATTGTCGAAGGTTGGCGGGTTGTGGTTTCTGATGGTAGGCAAACTTGGGTTTACCGCACTAATGTTAGGGGAAATGTGTTGCGTTTGGAAAAAAAGTTACCTAGGTAAATGTACGTGAAAGGAAATATAAGTTTCCTTTTGGAACAGGCTTTTCGGCCTGTTCCACAAAGAGTGAATTTTCTTGTGGGCTTCTGGGAACAGGCTTTTCGGCCTGTTCCACAAAGAGTGAGTTTTTTTGTAGGTGGGTATCACAAGCAGGCTTTTCGGCCTGTTCCACAAAGAGTGAAGTTTCTTGTGGGCTTCTGGGAACAGGCTTTTCGGCCTGTTCCACAAAGAGTGAATTTTCTTGTGGGAAGTTTCTTGTGGGGAGTAGGGGTTGGGCTTCTAGCCCGCCCCTTGCCTTAATTTGGGACTTGGTTTCTTTCGATAATGCCACCGCCCAACAGCACATCGCCGTCATACCAAACAGCCGCTTGTCCGGGGGTAATGCTCAACTGCGGTTCGTCAAAAATCAACTTAACTCTTGTACCGCCGACTTTTTCCTCTGCTTGGGATGGTTCCACAGGAATAATTGTAGCGGGGACGGGGCGCGATCGATATCGAATCTGTACCTGAGCCCGAATCGGAGTCGTCGGTGCAGCTACAGAAACCCAATTCACTTTCTGGACTGTACATTCAGATTCTACTGCCAACTGTCGATCGCCCACAATTACCCGATTGCCAGCAGCATCAAGTTCAATCACATACAGCGGTTCCGGTGCAGCAATCCCAAGTCCTTTCCGCTGGCCGATGGTGTAGTGGTGAACACCGTCATGCTGTCCGAGCACCCGCCCTGACTTGTCCACAATGTCACCCTTTTGTGGCGCAATGTACTTATCCAGAAAAGCCCGCATCGAACCGTTACTTTCCACCAAGCACAAATCCTGACTTTCCGGCTTATCCGCAGTTGTCAAGCCAAATTCTGCCGCGATTCTGCGAGTTTCTGTCTTGGTAATTTCCCCCAAAGGAAACTCCGTACCCGCCAACAAATCCTGTGTTAGATCGTACAGGAAATAAGACTGATCTTTCGCAGGGTCGATCGCCCGCAGCAACTGATAGCGACCAGTAGCAGCATCGTAAGTAATCCTAGCGTAGTGGCCTGTAGCGATTTTTTCAATTCCGAGTTCTTCGCGAGCAAACTTAAGCATCGGCCCGAACTTCACAGTTTTATTGCACTGCGAACAAGGCAGAGGTGTAACTCCTGCACTGTAACCCTCCACCAAATAATCAATAATACTTGCCTGAAAGACCTCGCGGCTGTCAACAATGTGGTGGGGAACGCCCAAATCTTCGCAAATTTTAGCGGCATCGACCATTCCCTCAGAGCAGCACTGGCCTTTGCCCTTCATCAACCACAGCGTTAAACCCACCACTTCATATCCTTGATGGTGTAAAATTGCGGCTGCTGCGGAACTATCGACCCCGCCGGAGAGGCCTACAACAATCTTGTTCATGGTTGGGGAGAAATTGCTATTTTACTGTTACTTTGTTCGATCGAGCTAATTTATTATACCACAAGTATACTACAAATTGCCACTGCTGCTGTTAGCTGAAATTTTAGCATTAATATGACCATTCAAAAATTTGTTGTCACCGCCGACCAAATGCGGCAAATAGAAACGAGAATTTTTGCTGCGGGAATGCCAGTCGCAGCTTTAATGGAAAAAGTCGCGGGACTGATTGCTAGACGCATTCAGCAGCTTTTGAAAGCGGAAGGAAGTTCGGCAACTAGCAGTGTACGGGATTTAACGGATAGAAGGAAAAGGGAAGAAGGGAAAAAGCTTGTTAATTCTCTATTGCCAGTTATCGGCGTATTGGTTGGGCCCGGACACAACGGCGGCGATGCTTTGGTTGTTGCCCGCGAATTGCACTTTCAAGGGTTCCAAGTAGTTATTTACTGCCCGTTTTCTAAACTTAAGGAACTCACGAAAACTCACGCTGATTATGCGCGTTCTTTAAATATTCCATTTATTGATAAAGTTGAAGGGCTGAAAAACTGTGAGTTGCTCGTAGATGGTTTATTTGGATTTGGATTAGAACGAGAAATTACTAACGCTAGCGCAGCAGCTATTGACGAAATAAATAATTTAAATATACCAATTTTAAGTATAGACATTCCTTCGGGAATTCATACAGATACCGGAGAAGTTTTGGGGACGGCAATTAGGGCAAAACATACATTATGTTTGGGATTGTGGAAAATGGCATTTCTGCAAGACAGAGCGTTAGAATATATCGGCATTTCCGAATTAATTGATTTTGATATTCCCACAGCAGATATTGCAGCAATATTGGGCGAAACGCCAGCAATACAACGCATTACAAAAGCCTCGGCAACTCAGCATTTGCCGTTACCCCGATCGCCAATTTCGCACAAATATACCAACGGTAACATACTAATTATTGCAGGTTCCCGCCGCTACAGCGGAGCAGCAATTTTGGCAGCCTTGGGAGCAAGAGCAAGCGGCATCGGAATGCTATCCATTGCTGTTCCTGAGTCGCTTAAACCGATGTTGAGCTGTCAGTTGCCAGAGGCATTAGTTATAGGATGTCCCGAAACCCAAAGCGGTGCAATTAGCGAGTTACCAGTAGCAATTGATTTGAGTTCTTATGATGCGATCGCCGCAGGGCCAGGTCTGACATTGGAAGCGGCAATAGCTGTAGAATCTGTACTGGAGAGCGATCGACCTCTGGTTTTAGATGCTGACGGTTTAAATATCCTCGCTCAACTCGGCACAGTCCCGATTTTGTCCGAACGCTCAGCACTGACAATTATCACGCCTCATCCGGGCGAATTCAAGCGTTTATTTCCCGAATTAGCCGACGAAACCGGCGACGATCGAATTGCCGCAAGTCAAGCAGCAGCTCAGCTTTGCGGTGCAACGATATTGCTCAAAGGAGCCAGAGTGTGCATAAGTTGGAAGGATGAGGGCGATTCCCTACGGGATAGCTACGCTTCACGTACCATCACCTACCTCAATCCCGAAAGCACTCCAGCCCTCGCCAGAGGCGGCAGCGGCGACGTTCTCACAGGCTTGTTAGGGGGACTATTAGCAAGTGCGATCGCCCGCAAATCCCCCCCCAAATCAGTTGCTGTAACAGCAGCTTGGTGGCACGCTCAAGCCGGAATCATGGCTGCTAAAGAACGGACGGAATTAGGAGTAGATGCCTTTACTTTGACACAGTATTTAATTCCAACATTGCGAGAATTTGCTAAGGATCGTGGATTAAATAACTTCCGTAGGTTGGGTTGAGGAACGAAACCCAACAATCAAGCGTGGCGTTGGGTGGAGTGAAACGGAGGGTTCGTTCCACGGGCCCAACCTACAAAAAATGCAAGTTATTTAATTCTCATTCCTAAGTAAACAATCGACATGAGTTGGTAGAGTGCGTACCCCCCATCTTTGTATTGGGTAGGTGTGCACCGCGCACCTTAGCCCTTGGTTTGTATTGACAACGGAAGTCCTCATAAAGATATTACAACTTGCATTCCTTACGACTGACATCTTGCAGCAATATCAATAAGAGGATTTTTCGTGGGGTCGGGCGGGTTTATAGAACCTATTTGCAAGCTTTAAGGCTGTTGGCGAACCCGCCCCTACGGCTAATTGAGAATGGTGCAATATCTCAGTTACGACAAACCAACGGGTAACTCAAACGAGCGACACTCACATGAGTGACACTCTAAAAAGTGACTGTGCATCCACAAATCCCACCAGTTATACCTGAAATATCAAACACCAAAACTTAAATATTGAGAGGAACCACATTATGTACACCGAAGAAAGAAGCTTGAACAATGAAACTATGGCTCTTGTCGCCGATACTACTGCTCAATCAACTCTGGCATTTGCTGAAACCACTGGAGTAAACAAACCGACTTTGCAAAGGGGTTCAACAGGTCAAGCTGTCAAGGAACTACAACAGCTTCTATTTCATTGGGGTTATTATTTCGGGTCGATTGACGGTATTTTCGGCGTCCAAGTTTACAACGGGGTCATAGGCTATCAACACCGCGTCTTTTTAAAAGAAGATGGGATTGTCGGCCCTCTCACTTGGGAAGCACTATACTCTGGTGCACCTGTGAATATGCCGATCGTCATGAAGGGCAGTTCTGGTAATGCTGTTAAAATTGTTCAGAATGTCTTGAAAATCAATGGATACTATTTCGGATTCATTGACGGATTATTCGGGCCGATGACAAATGTAGCAGTGCGACAATTGCAACTGAGCATGGCTTTACCGCAAGATGGAATTGTCGGCTACAGAACTTGGCACGCCCTCAGCAAGTTACCGCACTAATGACTGGTTGGATTCATATCAATTCCGGTTGTACGAGCGAAATGACTGTTGACTGTTGACTCGATTTTATTATTCTGATGCAACCGGAAACGATATCACTTTCAGTAATCGCAAAAAATCTGTAGATCAATTAGGGATTTAGGCTTTGCCTAAGTCCCTAATTCTCGTTAAGGGTAAGGCAGCGCGCGGGAATGGCGATTGATTCCCTGCGGGATAGCTTCGCTTCACGCAAATTCTGTTACCGTTCCAGGCGATGAAAAATATTCTCGACTTTTCCGTGTTTTTTTGTTAGTATATCTTAGGAAATTGGGAGCCACAATCCGGTTTATTTCCCTTCTGATTTAGTTGTAAATAGTTGCACTCAGAAAAATATTATTTCGATACTTACCTAACAAGACTTACCGATGGCAGGCTTATTCCCGGTTTCTACGAAAAATTCCAGGTTGAGTAACGAGAAATCTAGAAATCAACCGGGTTTTTAAGCCAAGCGCACGCAAGTCCCGAACTAGCCTTTGATGAACTTTTCTAATTTTTGAGCCATCTTCTCGACAATTCCCTCTGAAGTATCTGCAGCCGATGATTCAGCTTCAATACGCTTGACCACATCCTCTGAAAGATTCAGCAACTGCACTAATTTTTGATAAGCTGCGGCTTCTTCAGCGTTAATTTTTGGTTCATCGGGAGTGCGAGAACTAGATGAAATCACTTCATAGCCTAGTTGCAAGACTAATTCCTTTTCATCTTGAGTTTCTAGTTGGCCGATCAACTCGTCAAGGGGGATATTTTGCATGATGTAATCCCGCAGTTCTTGTTGCATTTGTTGTCCGTCGGTATCTGGGGCAAACAAACGACAAAAGCGATCGAGCATTAAATTAACTTCTTCTGTGGCGAGTTCGCCGTCAGCCCAGGCCATAGAAGCAACAATTCTCAGCAGATTCATTTGGCGGGGCGTAATTGATGGAGGAGGTGGGGTTTGCATAATCAAAATGGGTAATTGGTAATATTAATTCCGGTGCAACCGGAATTATTGTTGACTGTTGACTGTTGACTGTTGACTGTTGACTGTTAACTGTCAGTCGAAAAACTGAATGATAGTTGAGTATTGACGGGTGATTCAATTTTACCAGGAGGATGCTAGCGGAATTGGGAATTGGGAATTGAGCTTGATTTCTTCTGGTCTTTTCTTTCCCGTTCACCTTCTGTTAGGTCACAATTTCGATAAAGGAACTCCCAGCCATCCAGTAAAGTTTTGTTTCTGAATAGCAGTGGGCTGTTCCACCGGCACGATCGAGTAACGCATCGGGCGCGGCGGGGCGAGAGTAACAGGACAAGTCCGCAGTTCGTCTTGGTGAAAAACTGTCACCGAGACGATATCCCCAGGCTTGAAATCTTTTAGTCTCTCGCCCGCTTGTTCAGAATTTACACGAAAACCTTCGATCGCCAGCAACTCGTCCCCAGCATCAATTCCGGCCAATTGTGCCGGAGATCCTACTTCGACAAATTTAACCATTTCCCGCCCGTTTTCCGTTCCCAACGTCCAACCGATGCGAGGTATTTCGCTAGTTTCAGTTGCGGTGAGTTCCAGCCCGAAAGGTTCCAGATATTTGTTGTAAGGCAACTCTTCTGTGCCGTCTATATAGCGCGCGAAAAAGTCGCTCAAATCGATGCCGGCGACGGACTCGATCGCACTTTGCAACTGTTCTGGAGTAAAGCCTATTTCTGCGGGTAGCGAAGGAGAATTTAAGTGTCCGTTTGAGGTTAAATGCGCCGATTTGCCGTCTGTTTCCGACTTCAGGTCAAAATCGCCGTTTTGGGCAGAATTAGCATTGCCAAACTTCTGCCACATCAAACGCATCACGTCGTCGAGCGATCGCTCATTGCCGTGTTTGGCGCGAATCAACAAATCGAGCAAAAACGAAACAACTTCCCCTTTCAAATAATAGGAAATCTGCGAGTTGTCGCTGTTAGAATCCCGGCGATAAAGTTTAATCCAAGCATCCCAGCTCGACTCGCTCACAGGCTGTACACTCCGCCCCGGAGTCGTCTGCAAGCGAGTAATTTCCTTAGCCATACCTTGGAAAAAACCTTTCACGCTGTAGAGACCTGAGCGAAAAGGAATCACCAAATCGTAATAACTTGTAGTGCCTTCAGAGAACCATAAAGAAGGAGTATAATTCTCTTTTTCGTAGTCAAATACTTCGAGAGCTTTCGGTCGAATGCGCTTGACATTCCACAGGTGAAAAAACTCGTGAGCTACCAACTGAATAAAGCGTTCATACTTTTCCTTAGCCCGAAAACCAAAACGCGGATAGTTGAGAGTGCAACTCTCCTTGTGTTCCAAACCGCCAAAACCAGAGCCGGACAAATGTAGGAAAAACACATAGCGTTCGTAAGGCAAACCGCCGAACATTTTTGCCTCAACTTCGATCACTTTTTGGATGTCTCGAATCGTGCGATCGGGTTCTAAATTGCCTTTCCCCCAAACAACTAGCTGGTGGGGTTTTCCCATCACTTCAAACTCGTACACTTCGTGACAGCCAATCTCAAAAGGACTATCGACAAGGGTATCAAAATCCGCAGCAGCGAAAGTAAGATTTTGGCCAGAAACAGGCGGCAAAGTAGTAACGGTGCGCCATTCCGGCTGCGGCGGCACAACGGTTACGGTGTAGCAGTTGCTCTCAAAACCGGGCAAGAAAAAGCACAAAGCCGCCGGATTGAAATAACCGTGAGTCGAGTCTAAATGATTGGTTCGCACTGTCAGTTCGTTGGCAAAAATGCGGTAGCGAACCGTGATATCTGACACCGAATCGGTCTCGATTTGCCAGTGATTTTTGCTGAGCTTGCGCCAAGGTAAAGCTCGATCGCCCGATAGCGAGCTAAAATCTTGCAGGTGGCGGGCGTACTCTCGAACCAAGTAAGAACCGGGAGTCCAGACAGGCATTTTTAAATCCAGAACCGACTCCGACCAACCTTGCACGCGCAAAGTTACTTCAAAGAGATGGGATTCAGGATTGGGCATCGCCACCGAATATTGAATTGTCGGTGCTGTTAGTTGCCCCTCACGGTTGCCGGCAGCGGACGAGGTATCCAAAGAAGTAACATCAGTCATTGACTTGCCAAATTAATCAAGTGCTTGAGGTTGAGCAAATGGATAGTTTGGTGGTCTGGATCGATTTTGATCCAACCTTTACTATCGAGTTTTTCCATAATTTTGCTGGTTTCATCTAGGGTGATATCTGTGACATCAGCTAAGTCTTCATAAGGAATATTGAAGATATCTTTGCCCTCAGCAGTTTTCTGACCGTAGTTTTCTGCCAGCTCGACTAAAGTATTTGCTAGTTTAACCGCAGGCTGGCGGTTTCGGAGTTGATAGCGGAGATTGGTTTGGCGGAGTCGCCGCACCATCAGTTGCAGCATCCGGTGGTGCAATTGCGGGTCTTTAAACAGGGTTTGGATAAATCGCTGAGCTGTGACGCTGAGAAGTCGCACGGGCGATAGAGCAAGTACGTCATTCGATCGGGGAGATTCGTCCAGAATGGCCATTTCGCCGAAGAAGGCACCCCGTCCTAAAATAGCCATTGATACAGCTCGATCGTTTGACAAGCGGCGGACTTTTACCCAGCCAGACACGACAAAGTAAATCGCGTTGCCCCAAGAATCCTCCATCACCACAGCTCGGCCCGGGGGATACTCATGCTTGACGGCATTTGATAGCAGCCCTCCCAAGGTTTCTGGGTTAGCACCCTTAAATAGAGGGAATAGCTCACTGAAAGCTTCTGTCTTCATCAAAAAAATGGGTAGAAACTCCGTCCTTCTAGGACGGCTTTATATTGTCTTTTTTTGATTACTACCGCCTTGGGACTGGTTGGCGGGAGTGTGCTTTTGTGTTGCACTTTCAGCGGGACAATTACCGCCTCAAACTTCCCAGCCCTGTACGCATAGTGTTTTGCTCTTTCGAGCCTCCCTTTCGGGGTGATGTTAGCCTGCGCCTTGGTTTAGTGAGCTTGTTGGGCCCAAAGCACTGCCCCAGTGACATTAGGGCTGTTTAACCTTCAGCGACAGAGCCCAAAACTGGCTTCGCATTCAAGGAGTGTCGTGACTCAAAAAACGTAGTCAGTTAAGACGCAAGGCCCGTCAGAATGGCTTGTCAGATTACTCTTCCAAGCCTCACGCCGTCGGGGCTGAGGTTCCTGACGCAAACTCGCGGAGGTGGAAAATATGATTAGGCGACACCCAACAGCTAGGGAAAGATCGATGTTTGGGAACACAAACAATCCGTTGCTCCTTTAATTGATCATAAGGGTGGACAGGCCCGGTTCACGTAAAATTGGCAGATTCTTTAATCTTAAACGGGTTTACAAGCCTGCCACTGCCTTTTGAACTTTACCCAACAGAGGTTCTATGTATTCCGGCCAGCCGATCGCGATTGACTGCCTGTGGGCCAGAGTTTCCGGCTCGATCGCATCTTTACTCCACCTCAGCGGTTGACCTTGCAAGTCGCAACAAACCAATCCGGCTGCTTTTGCTAAAGCCAAAGGGCCGGCGGTATCCCACACTTTAACTCTGCCGTTGAGATACAGGTACAAACCAGCTCGACCGAAGATAACTTCCATAACTTTTAAGCCAAAGCTGCCCAGCGAGTAAAATTCTGCGCCGGGGATGCTTTGGGCGATCGCCAGGGCGTAGTTTTTCTGGTCTTTGTCTCCGAGAATAATTTTACAATTTTCCGCTGTCGGAGCCGGGGGTTTGCATAGGGCGATCGGCTGTGGCGCTTCGGTTCCGACACTTTGGAACAATCCCCAATCTTTGCCGCCAAAATACATTTGGTCAAAAGCCGGGGCGTAGAGCCAGCCGGCCACCGGGTTCCCTTCCAGCAGCAGCCCCACCATGGAAGCGTAGTGCAGTTTTCCCCGAATAAATTCTTCAGTCCCGTCGAGGGGATCGATGCACCAGAGGCGCTGGTAATTGGCGCAGTAAGCTGTTCTGGAGGCGACGTTTTCCTCGGTGATCCTGCCGTCTTCAGGAAACAAAGCGCTAAATGCTGCCGATAGTTGTCGGTCTAGGTATTGATCGATACTCGTCACGTAGTCGTTGGGCCCTTTCTCGGAAACTTCAAAAGGTTCGGCTGCTAGCTTGTAAGCTTCTTGACCGCACTCGCGCAGGGTGTAGCGAATTTTTTGGTCTTGCTCTGGAGAAATATACATGAGGTTAAACATAAATTCTTTAGCTAACTTCAGCATAAAAGCTTAAGTCCTTGGAATCGATCGGCGCGTGTCATTCGATTTTAGATTTTAGATTTTAGATTTTGGATTGACTTGCGCGAGATCAATTCGGGGGACGCAAGGATTTGAGATTTTAGATTTTGGATTGATTTGCGCGAGATAAATCACGTGGCGGTACCATCTAGAAATTCTTGGTCACTGTTTTTGATTCGTACAGGATTTGGGCGCGGGTGTCGATAAACCCGGTTTCCTAACCGTCAGCGCGGTTGCGATACAAGCCCCAGACAGGATCGATCTGATGTGCTGCACCATTGTCAATAATCCTTTTACAAACAGGCTTTCCGGCCTGTTCCACAAGAAATTTATCTTTTGTAGAACGGGCCCCAGAGCCCGTTCTTGAGAATGGTGCAAGATGTGAGATTGATGGAAATCAAAAAAATTTACACATGAGGGAGAACCCCCCAGATTTTTCTAAAATCTAAAATCTAAAATCTAAAATCTAAAATCGACCGATCGATCGTACCAGCACTTTCAACAGCAGAGGATAGAATCTTCAGAGGTTAGATAATTTGTGCCAGCACCAGAATAAATATAAGGAGAATACTTTGAAATACCATTTGGCATTAGGTCGCAAAATAGACCTAGATGGAATTGACCGCGATGCACAACTAGGCAAATGTCCTCGCCACGTCCTGCGGGCCCTCAGAGAGAGCTTAAATGCCACCGTTCACGCCCCGGATGGCGAAGCGATCTCGTTGAGCGACAAGCTGCGATCGAAAATTTCTTCTAAACCCGAACATTGGGCCGCCGCGCGCAAATTGTCCGAGCAAGTCAGCAGCGACGACGTGATATTTTGTAACGGCGAGGACATTGGCATTCCAGTGGCGGCGGTTTGCGGGGCTAAGCCCGATCGCCCGAAAATTGTTGTACATTTCCACAATATCGATCGGCTGCGCGGCCGCGTCGCCCTGAAACTATTTGGTTTGGCTGACAAAATTGACGTGTTCATGGCTTGCGCCAGCCCTCAAACTGACTTCCTCCGCAGTTATTTAGCTTTACCTGAATCCCGGATTTTAGTGCATCTAGACCAGACAGACACTAAGTTTTTCACACCCGGCCCCGTTTCTGGCGATAAAAAGCGACAAACGATTGTTAGCGTCGGGTTAGAAAAGCGCGACTACCGACTCCTAGCAGCAGCAACTGCTGACTTAGATGTTGACGTAAAAATTAGCGGTTTTTCTAAAGATGCCAAAGCTTTATCGCAAGCTTTCCCCGATACTATGCCAGAAAATATGTCCCGCAAGTTCTACGAATGGCCGGATTTAGTGCAGCTTTATCGCGATGCAGACGTAATTGCAGTTTGTTTGGCGGAAAATAAATATGCTGCTGGAGTGCAGGGTTTGCTAGAAGCAATGGCCTGCAAGCGGCCGGTCGTCATTACTCGGACTCAAGGTATGGTCGATTATTTAGCCACCCCGGATATTGCCAAAGTGGTAGATGTGGGAGATGCAGCAGGTTTGCGCGAGGCGATCGTCCATTTGCTTTCAAATCCTCAAGAAGCTGAATCTCAAGCGCAGCGGGGGTACGAAATGGTTGTGAACCAGCACAGCAGCGAACCTTATGTCGATGTTTTAGCCCAGAAGCTGCGATCGCTTTAAACTCGTAATATCAGCAACGGGATCTCCGGCCCGTTCCACAAAACAGAAACTTGGTTGTGGAACAGACCGGAGAGCCTGTTGATTAAAAACTGGTAAAACAAGCCGGAAAGCCTGTTGATTAAAAATCACGACTCGCGTCCACTCGCCCACTTATCCCGCCATTTCACAGTCCCTTCCGAAACTAAAACCCAGCGGCGACAAACCAGGTTTTCTCGCAGCGGCGACAGTCCTTCCCGTAGCAGCGCATACTTATAAGAAATCAACTTCCCCGCACTTTCATTAAAAGGAATTTCCCCAAACCAAGTATTAGTATTGATATACTCCAAGGGGTAGCCCTTACTAATATCCCAATTCCCCAACTCAGGGCAATCTCCAATCACCACAATTCTTTCCCCAGGCTGAGTTCTAACGCTGTTAAGCTGCGCCCGCACAATAGTTTTCGCCTTAACTCGTTCTCCGACGCGACTAAAAATCATTACTTCCCGCGAACCCAACTCTAAATTATACAGCATCCCGTCTTTAACTTCAAACTTGCGGCGCGATAAAACCTCCGTATGCTCTCCATCAGGCAACTCAGTATCCACCTCTTTAAGTGTCACAGAATTGCCACGATTCATCGCTACAAACACCACAGAATCGCGATAGCGGCGCACGTAACAATAAACATCAGGAGTTAGATACTTTTGCCACTGACTCCCCATCGAAATAGCTGGATTCAGCCGTCGCAATCCCGACAGCAAACGCACATCTCGGTAAATCGGCGCATCATTATCCCACTTTTCCATCATCGGGCGGTTGTAAGGGTCATTCCCCCCATCTGTATCATCGTGCAGATACTGTTCAGTGCCGTAATAAATGCAGGGAATACCGCGAGTCGTCATAATTAAACATATCGCCAAATGCAGCATTTCTGGATCGGGATTCAACGACTGAAACCTCGGCATATCGTGGTTGTCAATAAAAGTAATTAACTCCGTCGCCCCGTAGTAGCGGTGATCCAAATTCAGGACATCTTGGACTAACTTAAATCCCGCGCCCGCACCCTTCCCCAATACTTCTCGAATTGCCACGCACAGACCAAAATCTAAAATAGTCATCCCCGACTCGTTGGCAAATTCCACAGAACGATCGTTTCTAGGGTCGCTGTAAATCCATTCGCCAAAAATGAAAACATCAGGTCTGTGTGTTAAAATGTCAGCATTAAATTCCTGCCAAAACCAAATAGGCATATGCTTGACTGTATCAACCCGCAAAGCATCAACACCTCTGTCTAGCCATTGTTTAATTGCTGATTTAATGTAATTGCGGTAGGCAATATTGTTTTCGTTGAAAGTTGCTAAACCCGACAGTTCGCAGTTTTGGACTTGCCATTCGTCTTCCCAGTTTGTGACTTCGCCGTAGTGGTGATACCAGTCATCTTCATCGTCGTTAAAGTCAGCTATTTTTACGCCGTCGTCGTAGAGTTCCCCTTTTTTACCGCTAAAATCTGGGTTGCTGTGATTGCAGACAATATCGAGCACGAGTTTCATGTTTCGCTGGTGCAACTCGTATACTAATTTGTCAAATACGGTATCTTTAGTTTCTTGTGTTTGGTTGATAGAAGGATTGTCGCCTGTGGCAATGAAGCGGGGATTTAGTCGCTTGAAATCTTTAGTCCAGTAGCCGTGAATTGCAGCTTGTTCGACAAATAATGCTTCAACTTGCTCGAACAGTGGAGTCAGCCAAACTGCGCTAACTCCCATATCTTTTAAGTAATCGAGTTTGTCGATAACTCCCTGCAAATCGCCGCCCCAATATCTGCCCCAATCTTTGCCTTCTGGATCGTAAAGTTCTGGGTTAGGGCCTTCGTTATTTGCGGGATCGCCGTCGTAAAAGCGATCGACTACAATAAAATAAATTGTTTCTTGTCGGAATTCAATGTCTCTGGTGTAGAGGAACTCTAAATCGATTTCGCTTTCTGGCTTAACTTCTTCTACCAGAGACTCAATTTTTTCTTCTGGTTCGCTAACTTCGTATTGAGAAGAAGTTTGATTGGGAGTGACTGATGTCATGAGATGTATTTTTTTTTATTGTAAGATTGGTCAGTTATTCGGAGCTAGAGTCGGAGATAGCTTTCCCATCTGACTGACTTTTACAGCATCATACGGAATTTACTGGTTTAATGAAATCTTCCTTTAGAGAGAGGGCAGACTCATCCTTGAACATTAAGTGGATGAGAGTTAATATTTGGCTTCATTCTCAGTCAAAGAGGCAGAGACTCAAAAACCTGTGCTACCAGGCCGATCCTAGTAGGGATAAAAGGTAGAGTAATTGTGCTATCGTACTTTTTCCCTTCCTTTCTATTCCTCCCGCAAGTTTTGGATATCTTCAACGCTCAAACCAGTAGTTTGACTGATTGTTTGATTGTCAAGTACATTGAGAAGTTGCCTAGCAATTTCCAGAGCTTTTTCTCTCATTCCTTGCTGAATTCCTTGCTGAATTCCTTCTTCAATTCCCTTTCGCAAGATTCCCTGCTGATCCAGAATATACCTTTCGCGTGCTTCTAAATCTGCCAACTCTTCTGGATTCAAGTTAGTTTCATTAGCAATAGCAAAAGCTTGCTGTATTTCCGACACTGTTTGCATTGTTTGCGGTATCACTTCCAAACTGGGAGCATTTTTCATAAAATAAACCCACTTATCAGTCAAAGTTTCTAATTCATCCAATTGTTTGTTAAATTTGGGTAACTCGATAAATATCAGTTCTATCTCAGGATCGACATAATCAAATAAACGCTTTTTCTCCTTGAACACAAAGTGAGAAATTACTTCTCGGTCATTGTCTAACATTTCAAAATCGGTAATTGTCAAAGCAATTACAGGTTTTAACTTAAAGTAACCTTCACCGCGAATTAGTTGAGTTGAGTAAGTTTTCGCAGCATTGTAAACCACCCGTTTCGCAAAAGATTCTACATTTAAAACTTGCATCTCGATAATTACAGTTTCGCCTCCTGCAAGTCTGGCTTTGACATCCAGGTAAGAGTCTTTGAGATACTGTACTCTTGATGCTAAATACGGGTCGATGATTTCTAGGTCGGCGATGGTGGGGTTGCCATCATAAATCATGGCATTGAGAAAGCTGATTAAGATTGGTTTGCTTTGATTGGAACCGAATATTTTTTTGAAGGCAAAATCGGTTTTGGGGTTAATGAATCTCATGGTGATTTTTCGTTTTCTGAGCTTTTTAACGATTCAATCTATCTGGTAATCAGGAGCAAAACATTCTTATTCTGTCAAATCGACTTGTCGAATCTCTTCTAGCGTCATATCCAAGCATTGCGCGATCTGCTCGTCGCTCAAACCGACGGCTTGCAAGCGTTTAATCGCCTCCATTTTCGCCCGCTGCTTTCCCCGCAAAAACTCAGGCTACTCTTCCTGCGATGTGCAGACATTCAGCGCTCCGATTAAATGACCACGAGCAACATGATTGCCACTAATGACGCTTCCAGTAACATTGCTAATCCTGGACTTCCGAATCAGTGCCGATCGCAAATTTAACTTATTAACCTCTTCTCCAAAAGCATCAGAGAACAACTCCCATAGCTCGTAGCCCACATCTTTAGCATAACCCTCAGTACAATTCAGCGCTTGGGCAATATCGCCATACTTTTGCCGCTTCAAAACGCCCTCAATCACACCAACTTGCATATCATCTAAATGCTTGCCAGTTTTCGCAAAGACCACTTCATCTGCAAAAGCCAGTGCTTCCTTAACGTTCACCCGCGCCTCCTCACAATATCCGAGCGATCGAACTAAAACCGTCTAGATCCGACTATTTTCGCCTTGAATACAAAAACGATTAAAGCTTTATCAAAACTTTTTATATTATACGACTTTATCCGACCTTTTTCGACTATACAAATTAATTGGCAAGCTGTAGCATTGTGAAAGTAAAACAATCGCTCAAAAAGACTAACTTATGACGACTACCCAACTCGCTCTAGACAAAAAAGCAAATCCTTTGATGATGCACCTGAGCATCTTGCCCAAGTACGGCATCACCGCCGAGGAGACTTTTAGCTACGATCCCACCACGCAGACCTCCAACATCACCTCCATGAGTGGCTCCTGGTGTAATCGCAGTGGCTCCACTGTTAGGCAGTTTGACGAGAATGATGATGACCAGCAAGAGGACGACTAGAATTTGCTCTGGCTAAGGTCGTCTTTTGCTTGCCATCTGATTTCTTGAAAGACCTGCATGAATTTTTGCATGACAGGTCTTTCACTGTCAATTTTATTTCAATTGGTTTGGTTGTGATACCCGTTTCCAAAAATAATGCAATCCCCTATAAGATCCAAACCCATACAGAATCCGTAATTTTTCATCTCAAATCTCAAATCTAAAATATAAAATAGTATGACAGACCTTTTAATCGTGACTTCCGAGACAGACATTCATGCAGATGTCGTTATCAACGAATTGCAAAAATCAAATATTCGAGCAATTCGATTGAATTCAGAAAGTTTTATAAAAAAAAGCAAATATGCTTACTCGTGGCAAGCTTCGGGCAATCCCAGTCAAAGTTTTTTGTCTTTTGAAGACTCTTTGAGAGAAGTTCAAGATGTTGGCGTGATTTGGTGGCGAAAACCAGAAGATTATCAAGTGTTTCCAGAAGTTGATGATGCTTGGGCAATCAAGTATTGTCAAGAAGAAACAGAATCTTTAATGTACTCTCTGTCTGGCTTATATCCCAAAGCGAGGTGGGTCAATAACTACTACAAAATTAGATTGCCTTCCCATCGCATCAATCAGATTCCAATTGCTCAAAAACTGGGAATTACTATCCCTCCAACACTCGTAACCAATTCCTACGATGCTGCTTGCAACTTTGTGACACAACAGGGTAAGTGCATTGTCAAACCGATGCGCTACTCTGGATTCCTACATGATGAAAAGCAGTATGCTTGCTATACTCGCCCCATTGATGTAGAAACACTTGAAGCATTTCGAGAGAGCATTCGATTAGCGCCTGTTTTTATTCAAAAACGCATTCAAAAGAAGGCAGAATATCGCGTTACATTAATCGGCAAGCATGATTTTGTCTGTCGCATTGATGCCAAACATATCAACGATTCAGATGTGACTTTAGATTGGCGCGTCACCGAACCGGATAAACTCGTTCACGTTCCCGACAATTTGCCGATCGACTATCTCAACAAACTTCATCAAATGCTTGACGAATTTGGTTTGAATTTTGGTGCATTCGATATCATTCGCGATGAGGACGACACGCTCTATTTTATCGAACTCAATCCTAACGGACAGTGGTATTGGATCGAAATTCTCACTAAAATGCCTATGGTTCGCGCAATGGTGGAACTCATCGAAGATTTAGCGCTTCAATATCAACAGGATTGCTGAATATCGCCCGACATCCACCCCAACCCTAGCTAACTACAGCCACCGCCGACTTTGGAACCTGAGAATGCTCCACCCGAAAAACATTCGCGCTCAGATTAGCAACAACTTGTTTTCCCTGCTGCGTCAGTTCCAAATAGCCGATCGCATCCTTCACATACCGATGAACCACATTCCAATAAAACTTCGGATAACCATCCCGCAACTCCCCCGGATTCTGATAGCCCAAAACCCGATTTTGCCCAGTCTCCTCAAACTCGTAAAACAGCGCCGCAATCTTTTGCAAATATCGCGGATCGCTCAATTGACCAATTAAATCAGCAGCCCGAACTAAACCCGGATAATTTACAGTATCTTGATAATCTTCATCTGTAGGAACTGGGAAACGAGTCAGCTCAATATTATGCTTAACCAGCTCAGCGTCAATCAGTTTGTGACCGCCAAAACGCTCGTCAATAAACATTTTTCCGCGATCGACATGATAAAGCATCAAACTAGCATCCGTGGCCCCCGGAGGCAGCGTTAATTTCAGGTCGCCTATTCCCGTCGCATACAGTCCCAAATCTGTTCTATCTTGCCTGCAAACACCTTTAACATACCCGATATCGTGACATAGCAAAGCAATGTGGAAGTGCAGCCAATCTTCGCAGGAAACACCCCCTTCGCGGATGTGCTTCCCCCCCAGAATTGCTTGTCCCACCAAGGTCACTAAAATAGTGTGTTCGACATTATGGTAAAGAGCATCGCTATTAGCAATATTTTCTAAAGCCATACTCGCCACCCAAGCAATAATCTCACCATAGTCAGATTTAAACCCGCCATAAGTGTGGCGGTAGCCTTCAATCAGGCGATTGACAAAAGCCTTAATCAGCAGTTCAGTTGCGTTAAACATATTCACTTCCCTGAGCCCACGTAGATTATTAAATTATTTTTATAGTTATTGTTTTTGCTGCTACCGTTTGATGTTATTTTTGGCTTAAGCGCCACGATGGATACCCACTCCTATCGAGAGGCATCCATTGATATTATCAACAATTATGGCTTAAATTATGGCTCTCGCAACTACCAGAGCGACATACCCCATAAATAATTGATATCAAGGGGCGATCGAGGTATGACACCCCTCAATCAGTAGTACAGGGTTACATCTTCGGCGCATACCTCAGTAGATTTTAGATTTTAGATTTACTCCACAGATACATCTGGGGGCGGGAACTAATATCTAAAATTTTGGGTTGCTCACTACTGTTGTCGGAAACTTGTATCTGTTATGGCTGACCCCGCCCAACAACCAGAGCGAGCGAAAGCGTAACCCCATTAATTCCTCATGGACAGGATTAAGCTTGCACATAGGCAGTACGTGGAAAAAATAGTGTCCCAATAACTAGATATATCTCTGACAAGAACACCGTGCGAGTATAAGTTAGCACACCACTGAGTTACTGGTGGCTTTCCCACTGCAATGCTATCGAGCCACTGTCGCATTTGTTGCACGAGGATCTCGCAAAAAGTTAAGTCTTGGCACTGATTTTCCGGGAAAATACTTGTAGTCAACTTCACGATCGATCTCAGTAATCATTACTAACAAAAACTTATGAATCACCCGACTTAATCCTCAACGAAACCCACTGTTGCTCCAGTGACGTGAATAAGTTTTATGGGTGACACTCACAGTCGCAAAATGTGATGCGAAAAGCTAGCATTTGTGATTTAAAAGTCGCTAAAGTGTGAGACAGATCACGCCCTCTGTTCCCTCCAGAATGTATATTTAGATAGATGGCAATAAAATAAGACAGAATAACTAGCCGCCTCCCTCGCATATCCCCTCTCCCATCATCTGCGATCGACGACTCTGTATACTTACTAATATAAGGTTTCAGGCAATGATTAAACAAAAACATAAATATGCCGACCTTGCTCAACTCCCCCACACAGATACCGTGCTCCAAAAACTCCCTGTAGAAGTTAAAGAATGGGCCCAAAGCTTGCCTTGGAACCAACGGCGCTATGTCTTGTCTCTCTGCTACATATTGTGTGCATCTACTCCCGACTTGCAAGCAGAATTTTTAGATAATTATACAGCCGACGGTTTAGTTTCAAAAATGTTTGAAGATGTAGATACTCTACACCGAGTCAAAGAGTATTTAATCAGATTTAGGGTCAAAAAACAATTAAACGAATCAGATTTAAGAAGCTACATCAAACAATTTTATATCCACTCAGCTCAACAATCGCTCCGAGAAACTGACCAATATTTAGAATCTGCACTCCGCTTCGTGTTGAGTACAGAAGAACGCAATAATGTTTTTAACTACATTTTGGGCTTTGAATTTATTAAAATTGTGTTTCAAATGAGCTGGTTGCAACACGAAAGATTAGCGAGACTCCAAAAAAATCAGTCGCAGTTTATTGAGGCCTATATCAAGCCGATTCAACACGCACACAGAATTAATGGCATAATTCTCCCGAAAGATGAGAGAATATTTTTTGCCAGACGCACCTATTACGTTCAACTACCTAACATTTCCTATAGAAGACTTATTGAGTTAGTCATGGCAACTTTTACTACAGAAATGGTGAGTAATTGCGGATTTTCTATCAGTCGCCACTCTCAAGCTCTGCGTTTTGACTGCGATTACATTTATGATCCAGAACCAGAAGAAGAAAGATTTCCTACTGACTTGCAATTTATTCATTAACTGTACGCAGTAAGGTGTATCCTAAGTTGCTGTTTTCTATTTACTTTTATTGGCGCTTTGGGCACAGGATAGTTTTTGAAGTATGGGACTTCTAGTCGGCCGGTTAAAATCGGATGTTGCAGCCTGATTTCATAAAATAGAATGGCTGTATCCATTAACCTTCCGCTTGCATTTCTTCAATGTCAAACCAGCTAACTATCACTCCCGCTAGCGGAATTGCTAGAAATATGCCTAAAAGTCCTGCTGATCTTGCCCCCACTAACAGTGCAAAAAATACCACTACCGGATTGAGGTTAAGGGAATTTTGCATCAGTCTGGGATGAATAAAGTTGTCTTGAATTTGCTGCAAAACAATGCAAGCTGCCAATACTTTTAAAGCTAGCCACACATTTTGAGACAATACAATAAAACAAACTAAGCTAATCCCCAGCGTGGCTCCAATCCCTGGAACTAAATCAAACAATCCGATAATAAATGCTAAAATTAAAGGAAATCTCACATCTAACAGTAGGAAAATTCCAAAACTAGCTGTTGTCAAAAATAACATTAACAGAATTTGTGCCTGAAAAAATCCTAAAAAGTTTTTCTCTATTGTTATACTTAAACGCCTGTGCAGGTGTCGAGGTATAAACTTGAGAACTAACAGCCACAGCCTCTCTCCATCAAGTAACATGAAAGAAGCTACCACCATAATTAATATTAAATTTAATAAATTGGTTAAAAATACTTGTAAGAAAGCAATACTCCAAACAACTCCAGATAAAGCTTGATTTCGCAGTTGTTCCTCAATAACTCGCAGGTTAACTTGCAGGTTTCTCGCCCGCAGGAATGCTTCGAGGCGCTCGGACAGAGGCGCCAGAGCATTCACAAATTCAGTCAGGCTGTCAATTAATTGCTGTCCTTGAGATAAAAGAGTGACGCCTACAGTGACGGTGAGACCGCCAAAAACTAAAATGGTGAGCAAGACAACGAAGGCGACAGCTAAACTTCGCGGTAAAAATCTCTGGAGAGTTCGCACCGGATAGTTGAGCAAAAAAGCCACGAGTGCAGCAATGGTGAAAACCGCGACTGCTGTTTCAAAGTAAGCTAAAAGTTGCAGTCCAGCCCAACCAGAAGCAAATAAAAGCAAAAACCGGACTAAGGCTAAATTGCTTAGCATATTCCAAAAATTGGGAGGAGTTCTGTCTTGCTCTTTCACAGGGATTTTTAGGGGTTAATATTATAGCTCAAAAATATTGCAGAGCTCTCTTTTAGAATCGCACCCAATATATATCTGCGGCTATCCCCCTCAAGGCAGAAAACAGATGTCGAACTGAGGCAGGAGTGGGTTCTATTCACCATAAGTTCGATCGCCCCCAATACCGAATCAAACACAAGCGCGATCGAACAAACAGCCTTTCTGAGTCTAAAACCGCCTCGGAAACTCTTTGTCATGGCAGTATTTGTCGTGGCAGGCCCCCAACTAGGAAACAAATGCTCAAACAAGCTGGCGCAGAAAAACCCCGTTTCAGTGCCAGTCGCGAAAAAAGTCAACTCTGCCTCGTGGGAGATAGTATGAACAGGTCAATTTTTGGGATACTAGAAACTAGCACTCAACTTAGCTGAGGAATAAACGTGCTGCTATCAAAAGGCTTTGAAGTAGAAATGTATACCGGCACTCCCGAAGGTGAGGTTGTCGGTCTCTCCGATCGCATAGTCGCCGATCTAGAGGGATTTGTCCGGGAGCCTGATAGCCGCAATGTGGAGTACACGACCGCCCCGCTGTGCAGCTACGATCGCCTGCTGTGCGCCTTAGTCAAGCCACGAGTTCGGCTGCGCGAGTATTTAAAACAATTGGGCGACTATACCTTGCTGCCGGGAAGTACCTTGTCTCTCGGAGGGAGCGATCGATTTTACCGCTCCGATCCCAACAACCCCTACCACACCTACATCGAGCAAACCTACGGCACCAAAGTCGTCACCGCCAGCATTCACATCAACATCGGCATCTCCCAACCAGAAATGCTGATGCGCGCCATCCGCCTCGCCCGCGTCGAAGCACCACTGTACCTTGCCTTGAGCGCCTCTTCCCCCTTCCTCGACGGCGAAGTGACGGGCTATCATTCGACTCGGTGGGGTTTGTTTCCCAAAACTCCCGCCATCGTCCCCCTGTTTGAAAGTCACAGACATTACATCCAGTGGACTGAAGAACAGCTAGAACTCGGTACTATGCAAAACGTCCGCCATTTGTGGTCTGCAGTGCGACCCAATGGCGATCGTCGCCCCTACTGTCTCAACCGCCTCGAACTGAGAATTTGCGACCTCGAAGTCAATCCTCTGGCTTTGTTAGCCATCACTGCCTTACTAGAAGCTCGCATTTGGCAGATGATGGAAGACCCCAGCTTAGACCCCTTAGAACTCAGCACCTTACCGGAGGCCACGCGCAACCAAGACTTAGTTGCCCTCACAGACGCCAACGAAATTGCTGCATCCGAGCAAAGTTTGGATGCCGAACTTACCCACTGGCAAGACGGCAGAACTATTCTGGCACGAGATTGGATTGAGGAAATTTACCGAGAAGTCTGGCCTATAGCCAAAAAACGCGGCTTTAGTTGCTTTCTCTCGCCACTTAAAAAGATTCTCCGGGAAGGCAACACGGCCCAGCAGTGGTTGAAACTGCACGAGGGAGGTTCGGACACCCGCAGTATTATTCTGCAAGGGATTGATGGCATGGCTCACCAAGAATTGGAGCTAGAAGACAACTTGTGCGCCCAGTTAGTTGCCTGAAGTACCCGCCGTTATGATAACGGGGGCTTTCACTAGCCCCCTGGCTATGCGTACTCAGCGAATACAAATAGCCCGAACCTCCCGGTCAATCGATTTTAGATTTGAGATTTTAGATTTTAGATTGACTTGCGCGAGATAAATACGTTCGGCAAGTTTCATCGGATACAGGTTTTTTATTTCACCGGTCCTGAGTCTGCTTTTGGAATGAATCACGTGGCGGGTATCCTGGATGCGGGAATTGTCAAAAGTTGCAGAGCACCTCCCAAAAACCAATCAGAATATTTAATCAATGGATCTCGACAAAGGTTATAAATAAAAGCTATAAGGTATATCTACCTGTGGGTAGTTTTATAAATTTCCCAATAGCTGTATTTTTCGCTTTTAATTAGCTTCATGCCCCAACTTGTCTTGATTCACCCGCAAATCCCCCCGAATACTGGCAATATCGCCCGCACTTGCGCTGCCACAGGCACGGAACTGCATTTAGTCGGCCCGCTGGGGTTTGAAATTAGCGATCGCTACCTGAAACGGGCCGGCTTAGATTACTGGCCCTACGTCAACCTCCAGTGCCACGAAGACTTAGCGGCTTTTTTGGCCTATCGGGAGCAGCGGGGGGGACGCTCGATCGGATTCAGCACTGGCGGGCGATACAATTACGCGCAATTCCAATTTCAGCCCAGCGACTGGCTGATGTTTGGCTCGGAAACTGTAGGCATTCCCCAATACGTCTTGGATGCCTGCGACGCCACAGTTTTCATTCCGATGAGCCAGCCTGGAGTCAGGAGTTTGAACCTCTCCGTCAGTGCCGCTGTAGGTTTATTTGAGGCTAAACGACAGTTGGGGGAGCTGGGATAAATCATTATCAACACATAAATATATAGATATTTAATAGCTGGTGGAGGCTGCCAAGTCTCCATTTTCATATAAGAAATTTGTATCAAAGGGGTGAAAATCTCGATAGCCGACATTAATATATTTTATTCATTCAAAAACAGATTGTTATCAGCAACACCAAATTACTCCCAAGATGATTCAGCAACAAAAACAGAGGATTTTAGCGATTTAGGGCGCGAGCGAGTACCAGCTTGGGTCTGAACACTATATCTAGTAAATATACGGTTGTAGGCTGTCCGGAAATTAGCCTAAAGTCAGATAATAGGTAAGAGTTCAGAGCCTGTGCGGGAACGAAGATTTTATCTATTCGTTCCAGCTATTGCGGTGTAAGGCTTGTGGGGTTAATTGCAGCAGGTTTGACCGAGAATTTTAAAATTTCTGACGGTTTGAGCTTGTCTAAATTAAAAAAGCAAGGTAATCTGGCCTAAGCATGATAGCTGTCAACAATCAGAATATTTTTGCTTGTTGATTTAAACTCAGCTTCATGCGATCCCCTTGAGTGTTTCCAAGGACAGTTAGCGCTTCTCAGTAGGAGGTCGTTTTTTTGAAACGAACATATCCCCAAATTAAGCCTGTTCAGGCTAGTGAAATCGACAGAGAGGGTTCTGCGGAACCATCCAAACAGACAACGCTCAGCACAGGCAGAGTTCGCTCTCTCGCCACGATCGGGCTGGCAATATCGGTAGGTGCTTCTGGCATCCTGCTACCGAGAAATGGAGACAGCGCTCGCGCGTCTGAACTCGCACCGACATCAGAATCCACCGCTGTACAGCCAGTATCGGCCAACGGGCCGGCTACGTCCGCACAAGTTGACGGTTCCAGGGCCCAACAGCCCGGAACACCTTCTGAGTCGGTGACGGTTAAGGTGCAGGAAGGGCAAAGCCTTTGGGAGCTTTCTCGGGATTATCAAGTTGAACCGTTGGTACTAGCAACTGCCAACGAGATCCAACCCGATACCATACTCCAAGTTGGCCAACAGCTCAGAATTCCGACTGCGACGGAAGCCACACCACAACAGAACGCCGGCTATAGCACATCGGCTTCGCTAGATATCGCAGCGACGGTCAATCCAGAACAAGAGTTAAATCTGACTGGCTCCGAGCCATTGGATAGTGCAGCCATGACAGGGCTGCCATCAACCGCAGCGACCCCGCTGGTCACGACGGTACCGGAACAAAGTTCGATCGAGATCCCGAATGCAGACGGGGCGATCGACAGTTTGAAGAAACAGGAAAACCGCACCACAGAATCGGGTCGAACGATGTTCGGGTCGGAGGGGGGAGCAAATTTATCTACATCTGCGGCATTTTTGCCCGAGTCAGCACCGACGCTGACCTCCCCCGAATATGCAACTGGGACAACTATTCCTGACCTCGATGCCACACCTGTAATTCCCAATTCCGGGGGAGGTCAAGCAGCATCGCCCGATCGAGCATTCGAGTCAATTGAACAGTCTTTAGCAACACCCAGTTTGCCCACGGCTGTGCTAGTCCCCCCTGCAGGAAGTACCGCCGCGCCGGCTGAGGTTCTCTACAGCGTGCGTCCGGGAGATACAGTAGATGCGATCGCCAAAGGTCACGGCGTATCGCCCAAAGATCTGATCTCCGTCAACAAGCTCGGCAACCCCAACTTGCTGAATGTCAATCAACGGCTCAAAATACCCCAAGTTGGGTTTAAAAATCCAGGGGTGCAGGCGGCAGCCTCTTATTCTGCCTCCAACTCTACATCTGTCTGGGCGGCGAATTCGGTTCCCGCATCTTTGAACCCCAGTTCGTCTACTTCGGAAATAGTCGGTGCTGGCGTTGCAGCACCGGCGGCCACAGTGCCTCTTGTCTCTCCCCTGGAGAACCTGGAAGGTCTGAACAATATTTCAGCGCCGATGGTTCCCCAAATTAACAGCATTTCGCTGACTCAAGTTTCCCAAACCATTAGCGATCCACGGAAGCTGGATCTTCAAGGGGAACCAACATTTACAGGTGCTGTTGACACCAGTTCCCTGCCCTCGCCAGCCAGTGCAACTGCTACCGCCATCGCTACGGGAGAATACCCGCAGCCGATCGGGTTCGTGCCAAATACTAGCGCCCAGGGTTCAAATGCCGATCCAACTAGCGCTTTACCAGAATCGAATTCGGAGGCTCGGACTACCGCAGAAGCTCTCAACCCTTATTCCGAACGCTTGAGGGCAGAAGTTGTCAGACTGCGAGAGGAATATCGTGCCTCGCGCAATTCGATCGGCGCCAATGCGGTGTCCCTGGCTCCAAATGACGGGCCCTCGGTCAACCAGTCTGAGGATATGCCAAGTGTCAATCCATATCTCTACACCCCCGACTATACTGAGGCGGTGCAGAATGAAATCAGCAGACCGCCATCAAGAGCTTGGTCTGAGCAGGTTCAGAAGCAGCAGCAAGAGCGTTTAGACCCCGCTCGCGCAGCGGAACTGCAACCGATCAACCTGACGCCAAAAAGCACTCAGGATCAGCCGGTCGTGGCAACTGCTCCTTTGGGATCTGAGGCTTACGACCCCCTAAGCAACCCGTCTTTGGGACGCATGGTTTCTCCAGAACTGCCTCCGCTGTCGAGCCCTGACACTTATCTGCCTAACGGCAAACAACAGTCTGCTAGCCGGTTTATTTGGCCGTCTAAGGGCGTTCTGACTTCTGGCTACGGCTGGCGGTGGGGACGGATGCACAGGGGAATTGATATTGCAGGGCCGATCGGCACGCCAATTGTGGCAGCATCAGACGGGGTGGTTACCTATGCTCAGTGGAACGACGGCGGCTACGGGTATCTGGTGGAAATTACCCATCCTGACGGCACTGAGACTATCTATGCCCACAACAGCCGGATTTTGGTGCAAAAGGGTCAGAGAGTCGCTCAAGGGGAACAGATTTCAGAAATGGGGAGTACCGGCTTTAGTACCGGGCCGCACTTGCACTTTGAAATTCATCCCGCCGGACAGGGTGCTATCAACCCAATGGCTTTACTGCCCGACGATGCGTCCAGCGCTTCTCGGTAACGACTGGTCGAAAGTTATGGGTTTTGAATGATTACCAAAACTCATAACTTTTACTAGAAGTCATTAGAAATAGTGTTGTTTCAAAAGCAGACATAGCTAGCCCTACCGTGCTACGATAGTAAATCGTGAAGTAGATTTGGCTCAGTGGCGCAGTGGTTAGCGCAGGGGACTCATAAGCCCAAGGTCGCAGGTTCAAATCCCGCCTGAGCCATTATTTAATCAAAAAAACTGCGCTCTCAAATTTGAGAGCGTATTTTTTTGATCGATCGAGAAGATACTTGTAGTCGTTATGAGTATGATATATTTGTAACAGTTCGTAAAAAAGGAAACAAAATCTATGACCAGTGAATGCCTCCGGGTTGGTCAAGCTGCACCCGACTTCGCAGCAACAGCCGTAGTGGATCAGGAATTCAAGACAGTGAAACTGTCCGACTATAAAGGCAAAAAGTATGTAGTCCTGTTCTTCTACCCCTTGGACTTCACCTTTGTGTGCCCGACTGAGATTACAGCATTTAGCGATCGCTTCGAGGACTTCAAGAAAATCGATACCGAAATCCTCGGCGTATCCGTGGACAGTGAATTCTCTCACCTCGCTTGGATACAAACAGACCGTAAATCTGGCGGTGTTGGCGACCTCAACTATCCCTTAGTTGCTGACCTCAAAAAAACAATTAGTTCGGCCTACAACGTCCTCGACCCAGAAGCAGGCATTGCCCTCAGAGGTCTGTTCATCATCGACAAAGAAGGCATCATCCAACACTCTACTATCAACAATCTTGCCTTCGGCCGCAACGTGGACGAAACTCTCCGTACTCTGCAAGCTATCCAACACGTCCAGTCTCATCCCGATGAAGTTTGTCCCGCCGGCTGGCAGCCCGGTGACAAGACCATGACTCCCGATCCTGTCAAGTCTAAGGTATTCTTTGCTGCGGTTTAAGCAGATTATATTGGTAGGGACACGGCAGTGTCGTGTCCCTACCCGCAGAGGTATTCCTTTAACCTGACATCTTGCAGCAATATCAATAAGAGGATTTTTCGTGGGGTCGGGCGGGTTTATAGAACCTATTTGCAAGCTTTAAGGCTGTTGGCGAACCCGCCCCTACGGCTAATTGAGAATGCTGCAATATCTCAGTTTAACCGGATTTTTAAATTAGCAATTAGCAATTACCCAATTAGGAAATATGCTGACTTCTACTAATTTTAGCGGCTTGTTAAATGAGCGGTTTTTCCAAAATTTATTGCCTGTTCCGGCGAGTAATGTTCTGAAGCTGGGACAGATGACGCCAGATTTTGAATTGCCGGATATTAATAATGGCAAATTAGTGCGGCTGTCGAATTATCGGGGCGATAGACCGGTGGTTCTGGCTTTTACGCGGATTTTTACAGAAAAGCAATATTGCCCTTTCTGTTTTCCTCACATTAAAGCTTTGAATGAAAACTGGGAAAAATTTGCCGATCGCAATATAGAATTATTGATGGTTGCCAGTACCGACGATCGCCAAAGCCAAATTGTGGTTAGAGATTTAGGCTTGAAAATGCCTCTGCTTTCCGATCCGGGCTGTCAAGTTTTTCGGGCTTATCAAGTCGGTCAGGCTTTAGGTGCTCCTTTGCCCGCTCAGTTTGTTTTGGCTGCAGATGGAAAACTCCTCTTCAAACATTTGTTTTCTTTCATAGACCACAATGCTAGTGTGGACACTTTGCTGAAATATGTCGGTAAGGAAACCGCTGCTGTGTCCTAATTTGGAGTTTTTCACCGCTGATGTACGCTGGTTTAGGCTCATCAGCGGGATTTTTTCAGCGGTTGACCAAGAATTTCTTGATAGTACAAGCCCCCGGATTTATCCGTGGAATCAATCCAAAATCTAAAATCTAAAATCCTCAAGCCCCCGCCTTTATCTCGCGCAAGTCAATCTAAAATCTAAAATCTAAAATCTAAAATCGATTGACACTGGCTGCGACAGGTCTTTAGTAATAAATACTTATTGTGCCAATTTCGATGGCGGAATGTTGCCATGTTCGCTCGACATTAATCTAGGCTATAGCTTGAAGGTACTTAGTACAAGTTTAAGCCAATGTCGTCTCCCAAAGATCGATCGAGCAAAATTGAATTGAGCATCTTAGCGTCGCATCCTGAGTTGTTGACAGGTTTAGATGCGTGGCTGCGGCTAGGTTTACTTTCGCCCGCTGAAGTTGAGGAATTGTGCCGACAGTATTTAGTCTGCCCACTCAGAGATCCCGCTGTAGATTTTTCTGAAATTGAGAACCCGCGAGCTCCTATTGCCGATCCAAAAGTACCTGCCTTATCAACACAAAAAGCAGTACCTAGCAGCCGTGAAAGCGTTGCTAGACCCACAGAAACTACTCAAACCCCTAATTTTATCGCTCAAATTTTGCACTCGCTAATGGCAGAAATTAGCGTGATGTGGCTGTTGTTTTTAGGAGTGTTCATGGTAGTTGTCTCCTCTGGAGTCTTAGCTGCCAGTCAGTGGGAAAGATTTCCTGCCGCCGGACAATATGGAGTTTTATTAGCTTATACTTTAACCTTTTGGGCGATTAGCAGTTGGGCAAACAGACAGCAGAATTTGCACTTGACTGCTCAAACTTTGCAAGAAGTGACGCTGTTGCTAGTGCCGATCAATTTTTGGGCAATGGATACTTTTGGATTGTGGCGGTATCCTTGGGATTGGGCGGTAGCAATCGCAGCGGCACTTATTTTGACTTGGATAACTGCCCGGATTATCAAATATCAATATCAAAGCTGTTCAGGAAAAAACATCACTCGATCGATCGCCCTAAATCACTTGGGATTGAGTTATTTGCACTCTTGGTGGGCATTGGCCGGCTTTGCCCTCACTGCGGTTTATGTGGGTACAGTGGGAACTGCTGCTATTACAGTTTATCAAGTTCAGCAACAACGATTGCAATCTATCCAACGTGGGGGAAATACTGAAACATTCCCCGCTGCTTTCAGTTTGAGCAGAGATTTTTTGACTTACAAAAAAGCAGCTTTAGTAGCTTATTCGTTAGGAATTTTACTGGGTCGAGCGATATTTGTCAAGGATGTAAATATCGCTGAAATGGGTTTAGCTTTGGCGATTTGTGGCGTGCTTTTAGCATGGCTGGATTGGCAGCACCCCCTCGCATCTAGGACTATTCAAAACAATATATCCGACCAGCCAAATCCCAGCAATTTTTTTTACTGGCAATTAGCGGGAGGGGGTTTGTTGGGTTTGGGATACCTAGTTTGTTTCCGCGACATTCCGCTACAGGCGATCGCAGTTAGCGGATTGGCTGTTTGGTTTTTTTATAACCGTTTAGTGCGGTTTTGGCAAAACTTTGATTTGCTAATGCTGGAGGCGGTGGGACTTCAGAGTATTTGGCTGTTTTGGCGAGTGCTTCCTTTAGGGATTAAAACACAATTTGTTGCATTTTTAACTCAGCTTACAAACTCTCAGCAAACTCCTTGGGCTTTTTGGAGTTTTCTGCTGTTGCCTTATTTAATTTTAATGGTAAGTGTGGCGCAGTGGCTCTACCGCAAGCGAAAGTTTCAACTTGCCAGTTTTGGGGAAAACCTTGCTCTCGGTTTGGGGAGTGCTTTAACTGTTATTAGTTTTGTCAATCCGTTTTGGCGATCGCTCAATTTATTAGTCTCTACTTTAATTTTAGGTTGGATTACTTGGAAATACATAATTCCCGATAATTCCCGGCGAGTTTCGAGGCCGGCTTCTGCGGCTGAACAACAGGGAAATCCGGCAATTTTGGTTCTCATAACTCACATTATGGGTTTAGGCGCGATCGCTTCGGCAATTGAGTTATTTTTACCAAACCTGAAACCCAATATTTGGTCGGCAATATTATTAATATTTATGGCGAGTGAATGGGGATTTTTTGTCTGGATGAAAGCGGGACATTCCCGAGAAAGCTCTGCATTTTCCCGCTGGCATCCTGCATGGTTTAAAAGTTCCTGGTATCTGGGCTTAGTATTAGCAGGATTTAGCTTTATAGTGTTGCAAAATTATGTGATTGCGGGTACTGCCACTCATCGCCCTCAGTGGAGTTTGCTCTGGCTGGCGACTCCTTTGGCTTTGACTGCTGTTGCTAAATATACTGAGGTTCCTCACAAACGAGTTGCCAGTACCTGTAGTGCGATCGCCCTAATATTTGCACAATTTCTAATTTTTAGTTTTCCGGGATATCGGTTAATTGGTTTGGGGGTTGCCGCCGGATTAATGTTGGTCAATACTTACTATTTAGTCGAGATACCAGCGGCGGCGATTGGAGTTGGATTTGGCTTGAGTTTCGTAGCTGCGGTGATTTATGAATTAGGTTTTGTTTCGGGTTGGGATTGGGGAATTGCCGGGGCGATCGCACTTTTGTCTCTGTGGTTGCTTCGCAGCATGATTGTTCGTTTTTCCAGCCGTTTACCTGAGCCTTCTCAATTAGCTGAAATTTACGATCGAGCTGTAGATGGGTGGGCAATCTTACTCACCGGCTTACTGTTAACAACTATTACTTTTTATTCCTATGAACTCTACGCAGCCAGTAGCTTGAGTTTTCCGCCCTCTGCTGAAGTTTTGGCTGCTATTTTGGTGATAATGGCTGCGATAATTTTCCGAAGTTTACGCCAACTTTCCCCTCTGGCAATTTATGCCTTGGCTTGGAGTTTGGAGTTGTTGACAGCAGTCGGTTTAAGTTTTGTCGATCGCACTACGATTAATTTGGCAGTTGCTAATATCGCTCTCGGATTGTTTACGCAATTGTTGGGGGATTGGTGGCGGCGCCGTCACCGCGATCCCACACTTTTACCTAGCATTCATGTTATACCTTTGGTTTACGGGGTATTGGGTTTAACTTTCCGATCGCACACTTTGACGAATTGGACTGGTTTAACTGTGTTGGGGGCGTCTTTAATTGCGATCGGCATTGGTAGGCGGGAACCAGAATTCAAACCTTTGGTTTATTTAGGATTAATTGGCGTTTCCGTTGCTGCTTGCGAATCGCTACTATATCAAATTTTTCAAACACCAGGAGGAGCTTTTGGCGACGGCTTAATTGTCCTGGCCACTCTCGGCACAAGTTTAACATATATCTATCGCATTTTATCTCCTTGGCTCAGCAATTATTTACATTTAACTAACGCAGAGTTAAAAATATTTGCTCACCTGCACTGGGTTTTGAGCAGTTGGCTGCTGATTTGGGCTTCTGCGAATGATATTAAGTCCGGTATAAGTTTAGGATTAGTCACTGGTGCTTTATTAGTTCAATATGCTTTCTTGCAAGGGCGAAATAATCTCGATCGCCAATGGGCAGAAATTTGGATTTACTTGGGCTGGCTAGAAGCCTTTGGCATCCGGCTTTATTGGATCAATACGCCTTTAGTTAAGTATATTTCCGGGCCGCTGGGGCCGTGGAAAGTTGCCCTCGCTTCTCTATTTGCCTATTTCATTTACATTTTGCCTTGGGAAAACTGGGGTTGGTCAAAAAAACCTTGGCAGGTAATTGCTTCGCTGATTCCAATAGTGACTATTTTGGAAAGTCCGGCTAAGTTTTATCCGATTAGCTTGCTGATAGCTGCTACCTTCTATTTTTTCCTAGCTTGGGAAAAGGAGGAAGTCCGTTTTACCTATGTGAGTGTGGCGATAATTGACTGGATAATTCTGCGGTGGTTCTGGCAAATAGGATTGACTCAGCCAGAGTTTTATGTTACTCCTTTAGGACTTTCTTTACTTTACATTACTCAGTTCGTGAAGCGTAGCTATCCCGTAGGGAATCGTACTCTCAAATTACCCGCACAAAAACCGCTGCGCCACAATCTGCGAATGCTTGCAACTGCGCTGATTTGCGGGATGCCTCTTTTGACTCAGCAAAGCCACGGTTTAGTTGCGGGGGCTTTTAGTTTGGCGGCTATTGCCGCAGGTTTGGCGCTGCGAGTTCGGGCGTTTTTGTTTGTGGGAACGGCTGTATTTTTAATCAATGTTTTCTATCAGTTGGTGGTTCTGATATTCGATTATCCGCTGATTAAATGGGCGATTGGTTTGGCTTTTGGGATTGTGTTTATCTGGATTGCTGCTACTTTTGAAACGCGGCGCGATCGCATTTCCGCTGTCGTGCAGCATTGGGTTGTACAATTGCAATCGTGGGATTAAATTTTCCCTTAATCAACTTTTGTTGGGTGGTTAGGGTGGGTTTACCAAAACCCTAACCCTATGATTATTTGTTGATGAAGTTTTGAAAAATCGCCTTTTTTTTTTTTGGTAAAAAGCTTGACACTGTTAGCTTGACAATGTATTATTTAATAATGGGAATAGTGGCAATTTTAAAATTTAAGTTACTACTCCCATTATCTAAAATATACCTTAAAAGCAAACTAAGATCAATAGGTAAAAATTCCTTTTTTTGCGCCGCGATTTGAGATTGTGAAAGCAGCAAAGGCGATGAAACAGAAAAAGGGCAACTAAAAGGAGCGCCAAATAAATAAATTATGACAACTCAGTTTATGAAGCGCCTGTTCACAGTAAAAGAATATCATCAGATGATTGAATCTGGCATCTTGACAAAAGATGATAAAGTTGAATTGATTCGAGGAGAAATCGTTCAAATGGCCGCCGTTGGTAGAAGGCATACATCTCATGTCAAGCGTCTGACAGAGTTATTCTATATCCGTTTATTATCGAGAGTAACCATTGGAGTTCAAGATCCGGTAGAATTGGACGATCGCTCGGAACCTGAACCGGATATTTCTTTACTGCGGCGGCGCGATGATTTTTACGAATCGGGACATCCTCAGTCTGAGGATATTTTACTAATTGTGGAAGTAGCGGATGCAACCGCTGAAACTGACAGAAATATCAAAATTCCTCTTTATGCGGAAGACAATATTGTAGAAGTTTGGCTGGTAGATATTAACGAGCAATGTGTAGTAGTTTATCGCGAACCTTCTCCTTCGGGATATCAAAATATTCAAAGATTTCAGCGGGGTCAGGTTTTATCTATTCTAGCTTTTCCAGACATAGAAATTGCTGTAGATAATGTGTTGGGATAATAGAGTCATAACTCATACCATTTTAGATTTTAGATTTTAGATTTTAGATTTTAGAATTGGGAATCATATCGTTTCCGGTTGTATCGGAATGATTTAACCGCAGAGGGCGCAGAGAACGCAGAGGGAGAGAATACAGAGAGGAATAATGTCCGATGCTACCGAATTTGATATGACTGATTATATAAGGATTTGGAGCTTGCCTAAAGTTGCTTTTTTTCAACTGGTTTCATTTAATTAAAAACCCGGTTTCTCGGAGAAACCGGGTTTTTAATTAACAGTATTTATCCGTTGGTAGAGTGCATTAATGGCTTAATGCGAATTCGGGCAATTTCGGCTCAGATGGGCCATCGGGCACTATCTTAACCTGACCGTTTTCATCCACATCAACGATCGCCTTTTGGCCGTCTTTTAGCTTCCCAGACAGCATTTCCTCAGCCAGTACATCTTCCAACAACCGCATGATTGCGCGGCGCAAAGGTCGAGCACCGTAGCTGGGATTGTAGCCTTCTGTAACTAACAAGTCCTTGAACCGGTCTGTCACCGACAAAGTAATACCCTGTTCGGTTAAGCGGCTGAAGACTTGCTGCAACATAATGTCCGCAATCTGCTTCACTTCTTCCCTGTTCAACTGGCGGAAGACGATAATCTCATCCAAGCGGTTGATAAATTCGGGACGGAAAAACTGTTTCAGTTCTTCGTTTACCAAGCTGCGAACGCGGTTGTACTGAACGTCTGCTGCACTGTCAGCAAACTCGAAACCGAGGCCGCCGCCGCCTTTTTCAATTACTCGCGAACCGATGTTTGATGTCATGATCAGCAGTGTATTCTTAAAGTCTACTGTCCGACCTTTAGCATCAGTTAAGCGGCCGTCTTCTAAGATTTGCAGCATCATGTTGAAGACATCTGGGTGAGCTTTTTCGATTTCGTCGAACAAGATGACTGTGTAAGGACGGCGCCGGACTGCTTCTGTTAGTTGGCCACCTTCGTCGTAGCCAACGTAACCCGGAGGCGAACCGATGAGTTTGGAAACCGTGTGGCGTTCCATGAATTCGGACATATCTAACCGAATCATGGCTTCTTCGGAACCGAAGAAATATGTTGCTAGGGCTTTTGTAAGTTCGGTTTTGCCGACGCCTGTGGGCCCGGAAAAGATGAAACTGGCGATCGGGCGATTCGGATTTTTCAAGCCTACCCGCGCGCGACGGATAGCCCTAGAAACTGCGCTGACAGCTTCTTCTTGACCGATCAAGCGCTGGTGCAGCGTGTCTTCCATGTGCAGCAGCAATTCCGATTCGGATTCTGTCAGCTTGCTGACTGGTACTCCCGTCCAATTAGCCACGATGTGGGCGATGTCTTCTTCGGTGACAATGGGAGAAGTTTTGAGTTGGCTTTTGTTGATCGTAGCTTCGGCGATTTCGGCTTCTATTTCTAATTCGCGATCGCGCAATTTTCCAGCTTTGTCGAAGTCTTGCTCGCGCACTGCTGCATCTTTTTCTTTTGTTACTGCGGGCAGTTGCTTTTTGAGCTCTTTAACTTCGGGCGGGGTTTGCGAATTCATCACGCGGACGCGGGAACCTGCTTCGTCAATTAAGTCGATCGCCTTGTCTGGCAAAAACCGATCGTTAATGTACCTGTCTGACAGTGTGGCCGCTGCTTCTAAAGCTGCGTCGGAAATTGTCAGTCTGTGATGCTGTTCGTAAGCCGATCGCAACCCGTACAATATTTCTATTGTTTCAGCCACGCTCGGTTCACCGACTTTTATCGGTTGGAAGCGCCGTTCTAAGGCAGCGTCGCGCTCGATGTGTTTGCGATATTCGTCCAAGGTAGTGGCGCCGACACACTGCAATTCGCCTCTAGCAAGGGCGGGTTTGAGCATATTGGAGGCGTCCATGCTACCTTGAATTGCGCCTGCACCGACTAAGGTGTGAATTTCATCGATTACCAGAATGATGTTGCCTGCAGCGCGAATTTCGGCCATGATTTTCGTCAGCCGTTCTTCAAATTCGCCTCGGAACTTTGTACCAGCAATCAGCGAACCCATATCGAGGCTGATTACTTGTTTGTCTTCTAAAATTTCCGGGACGTTTCTGTTAACAATTCGCTGGGCTAGGCCTTCGGCGAGGGCTGTTTTGCCGACTCCCGGTTCGCCTACTAACACTGGATTGTTCTTCGTGCGGCGGCCGAGCACTTGGATCACGCGCTCGATTTCATTTTCGCGGCCCACTACGGGGTCGAGTTTGCCGGCTGCGGCTAACTTGGTCAGGTTTGTGCCGAATTCTTCTAAAGTCGGGATTTTGCGATCGCCGCTATCTCCCCTGCCTCCGGGTACCGCCGCGACTTCTCCCACGGCACGAATCACCTGGGTGCGTACTCTCTGGCGATCGATCCCCAAGTTTTGCAGCACCTTCGCCGCCACCCCTTCATCGTCCTGAATCAGCCCCAGCAGGATGTGCTCGGTGCCGATGTAATTGTGGCCTAACTGCCGCGCTTCGTTCAGGGCCGTCTCAAAAATGCGCTTAACGCGGGGCGTAAAAGGAATTTCTGGCGGGAGGAACCCAGAACCTCTGCCGATGATATTTTCGATTTCATTGCGCGCCTCTTTCAAGTTGAGGCCCATATCCAGTAATACTTTTGCAGCGATGCCAGTGCCTTCGCCGACGAGTCCCAGAAGAATTTGCTCGGTGCCTACAAAATTGTGACCGAGGCGTCGCGCTTCCTCTTGGGCTAGCATGATTGCTTTAATGGCTTGTTCTGTAAAGCGTTCAAACATATTTTTTCTATCCTACTGTCTTGGCGAGGGCTGTATCGCTGCTGGTGAGGAGCGATTTGGAACACTACACAAATTATAGATGTAAATTTTTGTGTATTTCCTTCTATAACAATGTATCTTGCTAAAGGGGTAGGGACAGTGGGGAGACCCGAATACTATAGGTGTGGTTGCCGTCTCGCAGTACGATCGACAAATGGCAGTGTAAATTAACTACCAGCCGGGAAGTCCCTCGGTATATTCAAAGGGGACGCATCTGAGCGCTGCGCCCCGTACCCCGAATAAATTACTCCTTGGGATGAAAGGCTCGTCGGGTTTCGGTACCGAAACCGACAATTATTCTTTTATACCCCAAGATGATCGGGAAATACTCTGATACTAAATTAGCAAGTGGGGGTGGAACTACCTCACTATAAAAAGCATGAGAAAAAAAAGGAAAAAGAAGCCTGCGGTCTAACTGTACTCAGTTGACCGTCAGGTTTGTTCACATTTGGCTACTATGAATCAATCTTCGGGAGCATCTTGATTTTTTGATGTACCTTCCAAGTATTGAAATAGTAATTTTTGGTATGGCATTTTGGACACACATAAACTATACTATCCAAAGGTCGAAAAAAGGAAGCTTAAAAATGCAGCTAACTTATAAATACCGCCTCAAACCCACAAAAGCCCAACTAACAACAATTGTGGCTCATCTAGAGCTTTGTCGTCGGCAGTACAACTACCGACTCAGCGAAAGATTTAGATGGTGGGAAGCCACGAGAACGCCCGTCAACGCCTGCCCTTTGATTGTTTCGATAGTCCCTGTGGAGGAGATTTATCGAAATATTCCTTTGACGAGAGTGCAGACTAGGGATGGTAGGAAGAAGGATGAATTAGGCAATCCTTTAACCAGGAAAGGCGACGTTTTCTCGAACCTTGAAGGCGGATATGTACAGTGGCAGACGATACAACTTGCCGACCTGAAAAACACTAAGAAGCTGTTTCCTGATTATAAAGTGTTAGATTCTCAGGTCTTACAAGATGTCGTTAACAGAGTTGAAACTTCCTTTTCAAACTTTACCACGCCCGACAAGAATGGTAATCGTAGAGGTAAGCCCAAATTCAAGGGGCTTCATTACTACAAATCCTTCACATACCCTCAACTAGATAATTTACATATCGTTAAGGACGAGCAAAACAGGATTTGTATTGACCTAGCAAAGATAGGTCAAGTGCCGATGGTATTCCATCGTCCAATACCAACAGGGTTCAAAGTTAAGACGGGCAGTGTTATCAGAGAAGCAGATGGGTGGTATATTTCCTTGACGCTAGAAGATAAGACGGTTCCCGTAACGGTTACAGAAATTCAACCGACGGTCGAAAATACTGTTGGTATAGATATGGGGATAACCCATTACGTCTATCTTTCCAATGGCAGAAGAGTTGAGAATCCTAGATTCTTGAGGAAGTCGGCCCAGAAGTTAGCAAGGCTTCAAGCGAAGTTAGCTGGTAGAGTAAAGGGTTCTAAACCTTGGAAGATTATCAAGGGCAAGATTTCCAGACTCCATCAGTTTGTAGCTAGAACTAGATTAGATTTTCAGTTCAAAACAGCACATGAGCTATTCAGTAAATGCGATGTTTTAGTTGTTGAAGACTTGAGCGTCAAAAATCTAACTAGACGTGCCAAGCCCAAGACCGATATTGAGGATGGTAATTTGGTTTACTTGCCGAACGGTCAGTCAGCTAAGAGCGGTTTGAATAAATCAATGCTTGATGCTGCTCACGGGCAATTTGCTAGCGTCCTAAAATATGTCGCCTGGAAGCTAGGTAAAAGCGTTTTGTTTGTTGACCCGAAAGGAACTTCTCAACATTGCTGGAAATGTATCAATAAAGTCCCGAAAGAATTATCGGAACGCTGGCATTCCTGTCAGTGCGGAGAATCTTTGGATCGAGATGAAAATTCAGCTAAACTTATTAGAAAGATTGGTCTGAGTTACAAAAGTGGCGGGGGAACTCCGTCACTCAAAAAAGCCTTTGCAAAAAAGGAAAAAGAAGCCTGCGGTCTAACTGTACCCAGTTGACCGTCAGGTTAGTTCACAGCCATCGTGAAAGCAACTGTTCAATTACTTCCACAAAGCCGATCGCAATTTGGATCAATGGCCAACCCACCAAACAAATTAACACCGCCCAGCGAGTTTTAATATCCAAACCTTGGCGAACCGCCACAATTACAGCTAGCAAACTCCACACAGCTAATATCCGCTCAATTCCTTCTCCCAGCAAAGGAATCAACGTTAAGAAATTCAGCACTTGGGGGGCGTAGGCAAAGCCGATCGGAACCAGCAACTCCCCATAAGTTACGTGTCCCGGCTTCAGCCACTCCCCGATTTTAAAGATAGTGAAAGTCCAAAAATAATAACCCCCCGCGACTGCCAAACCCTCTATCAAAAGTCCTAGAAATAATACTGATGGCTCAGTTCGGTTGATTAACAATATCGCAGCACTGCCCAACACGCGGGACAGCGCAGCTAAAATTACAATTGTTAAAGCTATTCGCTTAGTTCTGCGAGTGTAGGGAGTTTTTTCGTAAAAATTGCCGTTCAAAGAAAGTGCGTTCCAAAGCGTTGCGCCCAAACCTGCAATTGAATCTTCTCCTTTCACGTTGAACTCCTGCTCCTCAAGATAGTTGACAACTTTTACAAAATAAGCTCTAATACAGCAGAATCACCGAAGTATTTCTAGGTAATTAAGTAATTAATTGGCATTCTACCAGATTTTATTAAATGCTAAGATTGATTTTACGGATACTTGCATGGCTGCGCGGGGGAAGTTTAAATTTGTTGCTCATCGCAGGTGTAATCCTGATAATTTGGGGCATTCTTTCGCCGGTGGGAACTGTTATATGGTGGCTGAATCAAAGTGCTGAAACTTTTGGTATCAAGAAAAATCCGCCGGAGATACTGCCCTCAAACAAGGGCAATCTAGAAGCCCGCAAGTCTTCGCCACTCAATTGTTATATCATCTTTTTATCGGGAGTTGGCGATTTTTCCGGGGACGAATTAACCCCAGGTGAAGAGTTGTTTCTCAAGCGTTTAGTTAAAAGTCACCCGCAGTGCGTAGCAGTGGGCGATGTTTTTCCTTATTCAGCTTCTAACAAAAGTTTAGGAGGAGAGCGCTGGCTAGCTCCTTTTTGGCGGTTTGCAGAACAGGCAAAAAGCGGGCCGATTGCGGGAGATATATTAATTAAAATTCGCAATCTCTGGAGATTTGCAATTTCTCTAGATTATCGCTACGGCTTTGCATATAATCAGGGATTGGCTAAGGCAATTATCGATCGCATGAATGCTCAATCTCCCATTTCAGTTAATTCTCAAAAACCTGTGAAAGTTATTTTAATTGGCACTAGCGGCGGAGCACAAGTTGCTTTGGGTGCTACTCGCTATCTTAAAGAATGGCTGAAGGCAGAAATTACGGTTGTTTCGGTTGGGGGCGTGTTTTCGGGAGAAAATGGTTTTGCAGAAGCCGATCGCATTTTCCACTTTCGCGGCACTCGCGATTCAGTTGAGGATATTGGCGGCATAGTTTTTCCCAGTCGCTGGTACTGGTACGCGACTTCTCCTTTCAACCAAGCTCGTTTGCAAGGCCGCTATGCAGCAGCTTTGAGCGGCCCTCACAAGCACGACGGCGATGAGGGATATTTTGGGGAAAATCTGGCGGCGGACGGCAAAAAGTATGTAGATATAACCCTGGACAAGATTAATCAATTGCCTGTTTGGTCTGAGGGCGCGTCTGATTGATAAATTCTTGCGTATTCGATAGTCATTAGTTATTAATTGTGTCATTGTTGGTTGTGCGTTGCTTGAAGCTTGGCCTTGTTGCCTTCCAGTCTCTACATCCAATGCCCAATGCCCAATGCCCAATTCCTAATTCCTAATTCCCCATTCCCTATTATCAATGTCTAGACCAACATTATATATTGCCATCACGAATCACGGATTCGGTCACGCTGTCCGAGTTGCGTCCGTAGCTGCAAAAATTCAAGAATTAAATCCAGATATTTTACTAATTATCACAACAACAGCACCTCGCTGGCTGCTAGAATCTTACATTGGTGGCGACTTTATCCACCGTCCCCGCGCTTTTGATGTGGGTGTGGTGCAAGCTGACAGTTTGAATATGGATAAAGACGCGACGCTGGAAAAATTGCGGGAAATTCGGAAAAAGCAAAATTCCCTAATTGCCAGCGAAGTTACTTTTATCAAGCAAAATCGGGTGGGCTTGGTGCTGGCAGATATTCCTCCTTTGGCAACGCGAATGGCGGCAGCGGCTGGGGTTCCTTGCTGGATGATGAGCAATTTTGGGTGGGATTTTATCTATCGCGATTGGGGCGGGGAATTTGTAGAAATGGCAGATTGGATTGGTGAGTGTTTCGGAATGTGCGATCGGCTTTTTCGTCTTCCTTTGCACGAACCGATGGCAGCTTTCCCAAATATTCAAGATGTGGGCTTGACTGGCGGCAATCCTCGCTACAGTAACGATAAAGTTCGGGAAGCATTCGGCATCGAAACACCGCTGGAAAAAACTGTATTGCTGACGTTCGGCGGATTGGGTTTAGAGGAAATTCCTTATCAAAATTTACAGCAATTTAGCGACTGGCAATTTATTACTTTTGATGCGGGAGCACCCGATTTGCCAAATTTGATTTATGTCAAAAATGAAGAGTTTACACAATCTTTCCCGATTTTACCGCGTCCGGTTGATATTATGCCTGTCTGCGGGCGCTTAGTTTCTAAACCCGGATACAGCACTTTTGCGGAAGCTTTTCGCTTGGAAATACCTGTTGTTTCTATCATGAGAGAAGGTTTTGCAGAAGCTGCGGTGTTGCTGGAATGGCTTCAAAATTATGCGGAACATCAAATTGTGACGGCGGCGGAGTTTTTTGAGGGGGATTGGGAGTTTTTGCGACAACCGCTGCATCCGCCGCGTTTGTCGGATAAATTGGATAAAAATGGTACGGAGGCGATCGCCCAAGCTGTTGTAGACTATTTTTCATAAGTCCGATTAGAAATCGATCTTACACAAACAAAGTCTACCTCCGCCAACAGAAGAGTTTGGCATCAGTCTCATCCAAAATCTAAAATCTAAAATCTAAAATCTAAAATCGAATGAATCACTATCAACAGATACTCAAGATTCAAACTACCGGGAAATCTCTGTCCAAAATCACTCCTAAGATAGAAGATGCGGTGGCGAATTCAGGTATTAAAACGGGACTTTGCAGCTTATTTTTGCGCCATACTTCTGCTAGTTTGGTGATTCAAGAAAATGCTGACCCGGATGTACTTAAGGATTTGGCTAACTTTTTGGCTAAACTGGTACCGGAGGACGATCGCTACATTCACGATGCCGAAGGCCCAGACGATATGCCGGCGCACATTCGCACTGCGCTGACTCATACTTCTGAACAAATCCCGATCGATCGCGGCAGGTTGCTGTTAGGAACTTGGCAGGGAATTTACCTGTGGGAACACCGCCAGCGGGGTCACATTCGCGAATTAGTTGTTCACGTCAGCGGCACTTGATCGGAATTTGTACCTCGCTGATTTTAGTTGCTTCCGGCGTCATCGGGGAATTGTAAAAAAAACGGCGCGGCGGCCCGACTATTTCGTATTCAGGATGTTCTTGAAGCCAATCTTTGAGTTTCTGGAGGTTATTTTCGTAGCTTTCCCAAGTGTAGGCCCCGCCCACGCCAATGCTGACAACCGTCATCGGCGAAGTATCCGTGATTTCTACAGCGGAGTTAACGCTGCTGGGGGCGATATTTGGTGTGGGATAGAGGAACGAAACTTCAGCTTGGGGAACAGCATCGATTGCCTCGGAAGTTTCCGTATAGCGCGCTTCTACTGGCGTTGTCATCGCAATTTGGTTGTTGCTGATGTGTTCAAATAAGGGATTGAAGGCGATGCCAGTTGCTTGTCGCAAATCGCCCGCGTGGGTGTAGGTGACAGCGCGGTACTGAGGATATTGCTTCACTTCTATCACCCCAATCTGTGCGGGTTCAGGGAATCCAGTAGGTAATACCATTTGAGATTTAAAAGTTGAGATTTTACATTGAAGAATGGGGAAAGACTGACTCCGCAAGGGTTTGGAACTTGCTTGCAGTTGCATGGTTTTTGGCAACTGATATAAATAGGCTGAGATTGTTTGCAGACAATCGTTCAGGTGGCACAATTAGTTTAGCAGTTATTTAAGGCGCTGCTAACTATCGATCGCCTAGAATTAGTTGAGAGATTATTAATTAACCTCGTAATAATACGGACGGCACTGACTAAGCAGAGAAACATTAATCTAGTTGTGCTTGAAAAATTAGCGTTTTTCAGGTGTTTGCTATTTGTGTCGGAAAATATTCGGCTGTTGGGCCCATCGATCTGTGCGTTCTCAGTTATTGGGACGCTTATCGCGTTCAGTAACGCCTATCAATTATACCGCTTTCAGGGAATGACGTATGAAAAAGATTCTAGTGATTGAGGACGAGCAAGTAATTCGGGAGAATATTCTCAAACTCCTCAAAGCTGAAGGTTTCGACGTGACGGGTGCAGAAAATGGATCGCAAGGTTTATATGCGGCGGTGTCAAATCTTCCAGACGTGATTATTTGCGACGTGATGATGCCAGAACTTGACGGGTATGGGGTGCTGATGGCCTTGCGATCTAATCCTGTTACTGCTACAGTACCTTTTGTTTTTCTCACCGGTAAAGCCGATCGCTCTGAAATGCGGCAAGGTATGGAATTGGGGGCAGATGATTACCTGACTAAACCTTTTAGTAAAGCTGAACTTGTGGGCGCGATATCGAGCCGCTTGAAAAAACAAGAAGCTGTTGCTGAACAGTACAATACTTTGCGATCGCAAAGCAGCGAATTTATCCAAAAGACTGCCGACAAACTAGAGCAGATCAAAACTCGTTTGTGCAACGCACTGGAACGAGAAGAATTCCAAGTTTACTATCAGCCGCAGGTCAATGTCCAGACTGGTAAAATTATGAGCGCAGAAGCTTTAGTGCGCTGGGTACATCCAGAAAAAGGGCTGATTTCGCCCGCAGAATTTATTCCCCATGCCGAAGAAACTGGCTTCATTGTAGAGTTAGGTGAGTGGGTTTTGCAGACAGCTTGCAAGCAAATGCAAGTTTGGCAAAATGCTGGTTTTTCGGGGCTGCGGGTAGCGGTGAATCTGTCGCCACGCCAATTTCACCAACCGGATCTCAGCAGCAGAGTTGCCCAAATTTTAGCAGAAACTGGTTTGGAAGCGAGCAGTTTGGAATTAGAGCTGACAGAAAGTTTGATGGTAGAGGATGCCGAAAGTGCGATCGCGACTTTGCAACATTTGAAAAATTTGGGAGTTTGTATATCTCTTGACGATTTCGGCACTGGGTATTCTTCTTTAAGCTATCTGACGCAATACCCCTTCGATACTTTAAAAATAGACCGATGTTTTATCAGCAATATTACCGATGGTTGCACAAATGCAGCGATTGTGAAAGCTATTATTGAAATGGCGCACAGTCTCTGTCTTGAGGTAATTGCCGAAGGAGTTGAAACAGAAGCAGAAAAAGATTTTCTCTGGCGCTATAAGTGCGATATAATGCAAGGATATTTGTTTAGTCCTCCTTTGGCTGCAGCGGATTTTGAATACTTGTTAATGACCGGAAAATAAAATATCTATAAAGTCAATATAGAGCAGATAATTAAGTGCCATAGTTGGGGTAAAATATGTTTTTATAATCTACCAGTAACGTTGAGTAAATCAAGTCAAGCAATACAATAAGGATGTTTACATAGCTGTTAAACTAGCTCGATAGTATTTTTAGCTATTTTGTCCAAATTGCTTGTCATTGTCAACCTCGGAGAACTGGGCGTGCTGATGCAGTTTGGTAAAGTGCAATAACAGTTAGTAGGAGAAGAAAATCACGTAATAACCCCCACAGTTTATACTGTAAAAAAGTTGAGCGTCAGGGTGGAAAAACAGGAAAGTTCCGCTGAAGCTTCCTCAAAATATTTGCAAGATTTTTTCACATATGTAGCGCTCAACAGGCACATTCTATTAGAAGAAGTCCCAGCTATTTTTAAACAAATAGATGACGAAGAATAAGTCATTGCTCGCATTATATATCCGGCGGTTGAAGAAGTATTAAAAGGAGTCATGGCCAAATACACGGCTGAAGAAATTATTACTAAGGGGGAGAACTTAAAGCCGGAGTTGATATTTTTTTGACCTACGGAAGGAAGAACCGCTCCTCCGATTTATATCCACAAGACAGCATTACCAGGCACAAGCCTGGTAACGATGTGGCAACAGTGTTTTGTAGGAGATCCTCGATAGTATTTTGAGTAAGATGCAGCCACGGATTTAAGCTGAATAAGCAGGGAAAGTCATCGCGTGTTTGGCCTTGACGTAAACTTGCTGATCTTGCTTGAGCTGTAGATAATCGAAGCGATCGCGACTTACGTAAGCTGTTACTACCTGACCCGATTCTAACAATAACTGGGTTTGAATTTCGCGTCCTACATGAATGATGCGGCTGACTTTTGCTAATGCAAAACCAGACTCCGGCTTAGTTTGAATTTCCACGTCATGGGGGCGCCAAAATACTAATTCACAATGAGCCGCTCCACTATTTTGAGGCGTTGTACCGTTGCTCGCGAACAAACCCGCAGCATTGGGCAACACATTGACAGGCCCAATAAAAGTCATCACAAAAGCTGTTGCCGGTTTGTCGTAAATTTCAGCAGGAGTGCCAACTTGTTCGACTCTACCTTGGTTCATCACCACAATTTCATCGGCTACTTCCATAGCTTCTTCTTGGTCATGAGTCACAAAAACTGTGGTGATGTTAACTTCTTTGTGAAGGTTGTGCAGCCACGATCGCAATTCTTTGCGAACTTTAGCATCTAATGCTCCAAAAGGTTCGTCTAGCAGCAGCACTTTCGGTTGAACTGCTAGAGATCTGGCTAAAGCCACCCGCTGCCGCTGGCCGCCGGAAAGTTGCGAAGGATAGCGATCGCCCAAACCTTTCAACTGAACTAAATCCAAAAGTTCATCAACCCGCCTGCGAATAGAGTCTTTAGGAACTTTGCGAATTTCCATCGCAAAAGCAATATTTTTCCGAATAGTCATGTGTTTGAACAAAGCATAGTGCTGAAACACAAAACCAATATTCCGTTCCTGCACCGACTGGTGGGTAGCATCCTCGCCGATCAGGTAAATATGACCCGTGTCCGGCGGTTCTAGTCCAGCAATCATCCTCAGCAGAGTCGATTTCCCCGAACCGGAAGGCCCTAAAAGCGCGACTAGAGAGCCGTTTTTTATTTTCAAACTCACGTTGTCAATCGCGTGGAAGGAGCCGAAGTGTTTCGATACGTTCTCAATTGTAATGCTCATGACTTTGTGTACCTATTTTAGGAGTTGATGGTATTAACTCCATATATCTGACCGATTTACAGTAGTATATCCTGAAATTAATATTTTGCAAGGTCTGTAACTTTTTGTATTGTATTTCGAGCCATCCTGATGGGGACGGCGCTTGGAAGTTGACGCTGGCGGGCCGTCTGAGTTAACCCGCGAGGGTTTTCAGATGTGGCTGTAGCCGTAAATGCGATCGTCCCAGAATAAGCCATGCTGAAATTACGTAGAAACCGGGTTTGATGGACGAAAATACTGCATCAAAACCTTTAAAACCTTTAATTCCCGTAAAAAACCCGGTTTCTTTGCTGTCGATATATCTATATTTTACCGCTGCCGACAATTCCCCGACTCCCGGCGATATTAAAGATTTCATGTACAAATTGCTCAATCTGAGGTGCGATCGCACACAATTTAGATCACAATAGTTAATTCAGAAGCCCGCCAGCTTCACCTTTGAGAAACGGACAGAATAGTAAATTCTAACCAGAACACCACTATGGGAAAACCAACAGGCTTTATCGAATTCTTGCGCGAACTGCCCTCCGAACTCTCACCAGTCGAGAGAGTCCACAACTGGGACGAATTTCACCTACCGATGGATGAGGACAAACTCCGCAGCCAAGGAGCGCGCTGCATGGATTGCGGCATTCCGTTTTGCCACACGGGGACAATTATCAGCGGCATGGCAAGCGGCTGCCCGATTAACAACCTCATCCCGGAATGGAACGACCTAGTATATCGCGGACTGTGGAAAGAAGCCCTTGACAGACTCCACAAAACCAACAACTTCCCTGAATTCACCGGCCGCGTCTGTCCCGCCCCCTGCGAAGGCGCTTGCGTGCTCGGCATCAACAATCCGCCGGTGACGATTAAAAACATCGAAGCCTCGATTATCGATAAAGGCTGGGATGAAGGCTGGATTGCCGCCGAACCACCCGCCAAACGCACCGGCAAAAAAATCGCCGTCATCGGTTCCGGGCCCGCCGGTTTGTCCGCCGCCGCGCAACTAAATAAAGCCGGTCATTGGGTAACAGTATACGAAAGAGCCGATCGACCAGGCGGCCTGCTAATGTATGGCATCCCCAACATGAAGCTAGACAAAGAACAAGTCGTAATGCGCCGCCTGAAAGTCCTCGAAGACGAAGGCGTGACATTCGTCTGCAACACCGAAGTCGGCAAAGACTTACCAGCAGAACAACTGCTAAAAGAATACGACTCCGTTGTGCTCTGTACCGGCGCGACAAAACCCCGCGACTTGGGCATCCCCGGCCGGGAATTAAAAGGCATCCACTTCGCAATGGACTTCCTGACTGCGAACACCAAAGCAGTTCTCGACAAGAGCACCAACGGCAACTTCATCTCCGCCGAAGGCAAAGATATCGTGATCATCGGCGGTGGCGACACCGGCACCGACTGCGTGGGCACCTCCATCCGCCACGGCTGCAAAAGCCTCGTACAGCTAGAAATCCTGCCCAAACCGCCCTCGGAACGCGCGGCCAACAATCCCTGGCCTGAATGGCCAAAAGTCTACCGTCTCGACTACGGCCAAGAAGAAGCCGCAGCCAAATTCGGCGATGACCCCCGCGGCTATCTCACCACGGCGACAAAGTTCGAGGGCGACGAAAACGGCAATGTCAAAGCTGTGCACACCGTTGAGGTGGAGTGGGCGAAAAACGAGAAAGGGCAGTTTATTCCGAACCACATCCCCGGCACCGAAAAAGTGTTGCCGGCACAGCTTGTTTTGTTAGCGATGGGCTTCCTCGGCCCGGAACAGCCCTTGCTGGATGACTTGGGATTGGAACGTGACGCCCGCAGCAACGTGAAAGCCGAGCACGAAAAATATACAACCAGCATTCCGGGAGTTTTCGCGGCTGGTGATTGTCGCCGGGGACAAAGTTTGGTGGTTTGGGCGATTAACGAAGGGCGGGGCGTGGCCCGGGAGTGCGACCTTTATCTGATGGGGAGCACTGATTTGCCTTAGTTGGTAGGTGTGGGTCGATCGAGATTGTTTAATTTCCCATAATTTACAGCTTATTCCATGTAGATGTAGATCGCGATCGACCGGGTTTCGAGCAACAGAATCAGTAATGAGGCGAGAACTGTAAAGAAACCCCGTGAGAGCGCGGTGTACTTCATAAACCTGGAATACGCTGTATTAAGCCCGTAGGGGCGGATTCGCCAAGATTTTGATTTAAAAACCCAAAATGTTGTAAACCCGCCCTTTGTACCTTGAAATAGGTAGATTGCGATTTACCGTTGGGTGGGGGCGGGTTTACGAAATTATGGATTTTAGGCAAATATTGTTGGTGAAACCCGCCCCTTGTATCTTAGGAATCAAAAATAAATAAGTTGATGAGTTATCGGTTATAAGGAAAAAATTTTAAGATTACAATCTTTACTCCTACAGAGATCAACTTACAACTGATTTTTCTCTTTAACTATTCTAATTTACTTTTAAATCGATGTCTGATTCTAATTCACTTGAGTCAGAAATGAAAAACGGTTCTTCCTTACTTGGTATGCTAAATCAATAGCTAAATCAGTCAAATAAATTGAGGTTAAAAATATGTGTCCCAATCTTGCAGAAAGGCATAAATTACAAGAAAATTTCCGACAAATATTTGAGTAAAAAAAACAAATTGGTTGAGGGCATTGTTGAGAATTGGTATCTGCCAGGAAAGAACTCAACAATATTTTCCAGATACTGTTAAGACTCTTACTAATTGGTTTGACGAGATAATTGCTTACTTTGATAATAGGACAACAAGTGGTATTGTTGAAGGTATTAACAAAAAGCTTAAGTTAATAAAACGTTCTGCCTATCGCTTTATAAATTTTGCAAGCTACAAAAATAGATGTTTGCTTACTTGGCATTTTAATTATTAGTTTGGCATACTAAGTAAAGAAGAACCGGAATTATTTATAATGAAATAGCCGTGATTATTGTTGGGTAGACAAAGCGTTTTATCAGGTTTAATAGCAGGTGTTTTCTTATTGTGGATTCAAAAAATTACCTAATTAATTTTATAAATTTTTGATAAATTTAATTTTAATATATTAAAATATCAAAAAAATTTGGGCTATTAAACTACTAAAATAAGATAATTTACTTGCTAATCGCTAATCGCCCCAAAGCAATTAGCAATTAGCAATTTTACTCAAATTATCACATTTTGCTGATAATTCTTTGCAGGATTTCTACGCCTGATACCGCTTGCCAGCCAAACAGCCCCAAGAGCACAATATTCAGAAAGATGTGAGTGTTTCTGGCCAAATCATTGCCTTTTTGCATCAAAGGAGTCAGCGATGCTGCGATCGCAATTATTGCCGTCATTCCCAACCCTGCTAGCAAGTGCGGGCCGACAAATAGTTTGCCGTTGTTGATGTAGGTGACGGCCATTCCGCCGACTGCACCCGTTACCATCAAGGCTAGCAGCAAAGAACCCATCTGGTGATGCTTGATGTTGAATTTACCCTTAATTAACTCTTTTTTGACTTCGCCTTCCGCACTTCTGGTACGGCGGATTTGCAAGCCGAGATACAAAGCATAAAATGAGATGGCCAGCAGTACCCACATTAAAACTGGGTGGAAGAATTGGCTCCAAACTTTCACTGACTGAGGAATTTCGAGATTCATGGTGTTCTGAGGATTAGCAAACATACTTCATAAAACTTAGCATACCAGTCAGGCCGTCTCGTGCGACGGTAAAAATATACGGTATGAGAGACTATTATGGCTGCCACTAAACAAGACGCTGTATTGATTCAAGCCGCCAAGACTGGCAACATTATTCACGTCCAAGCTTTACTCGCTAAGGGTGTTAACGCTAACGCCAAAGACTCTGAGGGGACGACGGCTTTGATGTTTGCTGCCCAAAAGGGCTATACAGAAATCGTGCGTAGTTTACTAAACAATGACGCTAATGTCAACCAGGTGAGCAGGCGTTTTGGGCTAACGGCTTTGATGCTGGCGGCGGCTCACAAACAGGCTGACTCTGTGCGACTGTTGCTGGCGGCGGGTGCTGATGTTAATGCTAAAAATGATGATGGAAGTACGGCTTTGATGGCGGCTTCTCTCAAAGGAGATATCAATGTTGTGCGGATGTTACTTGATGCTAATGCTGATGTAAATGTCCGAGATAAAGATGGAGATTCTGCTCTGAAAATAGCTGCTTTATCGGGTCACGAAGCTGTTGTCAAAGCTTTGGTGGATGCGGGTGCGGTTGCTGAGAATTCTATGCTGTTTTTAGCTGTCCGTCAAGGTAGCGCTGAAATTGTGCGAATTTTGCTCAAGTGTGGGGCGGATGCTAATGTTAAAAATCTAGAGAGCAAAACTGCTTTGATGCTGGCTGCGACGGCGGGAAATTTGGCTGTTGTCGAGGCGCTGTTGGCTGCTGGTGCTGATGTCGAAATTCCCGACAAAAACGGAGAAACTGCTTTAACTTTGGCTGCGGATTCTGGCAATACTGATGTGGTGCAAACTTTGCTTGGTGCGGGTGCTAATGCGAATGTAAAAAATGGAGATGGGGGCACGGCTTTGATGGCGGCTGCTGCTGGGGGAAATGCGCCGATCGCCCATATCTTACTCGATGCTGGCGCGGATATCAACGCTAAGGATAAAGATGATGAAACTGCTTTGAATTTTGCGGTGGTTGAAGGCTGCGAAGATGTGGTGGAATTGCTCTTAAACCGAGGTGCTAGTGTCGGTGCTAGAAATAGGTTGGGCGATACGCCTTTACTGGTGGCGGCTGTTCACGGCCACAGTGCGATCGTATCGGCTTTGCTGCAAAAAGTAAACTCAAATCGGGATGAGTTTCTGAATGCGAAAAACTTTGGGGAGACGGCTTTGACGCTGGCTGCGTTTCACGGACATACCGAGACTGTGAAGGCTTTGCTTGAGGGCGGTGCTGATCCGAATGTCCCGGCGGATTTGGGGAAAACGGCTTTAATGAAGGCGTGCGATCGCGGTTATATGGCGATCGTCCAATTATTAGTCGAAAAAGGTGCCGATGTCAACGTGCTGGATGATTCGGGCGCAACTGCTTTAATGTGGGCCGCACATCGGGGTTATCCTGATGCAGTAAAGATTTTAATTGATGCTGGTTCAGAACTAAACCACAAAAATCCGGGAAATTATACAGCTTTAATGCTGGCTGAGTTTAAGGGTTATTCCAGTGTGGTAAAATTGCTCAAAAGTGCTGGAGCACTGGAGTAAGAATGAAATAGTTTTGAGTAAGATAATTCTGTCATTCTGAGGGTAGGCTTTGGGAAGTGAAGAATCTCCTACCAAATTCATAAAATAGCGCTACATATCTACCCCCCCAACCCCCCCTTATTAAGGGGGGGAGTAAAACTTTCTATGTAGCATAACTTTATGAAATTGGTATCAGATATCGGGACTTACCCATTGTAATGGTGTGGCAATAATTTGAGATTCTTCGCTTCACTCAGAATGACATAATTAGGTGATTAGTGCGTCCCGGACAATGAATTATATCATGTCCGATCGATTAACCATAATATCCCGGTCGGGGCGGGTTTTTGAGATTGTCAATTATTGGCGATTATGGTTGGTGGAACCCGCCCCTACAAAAATCGCGGTAGCTCGACCCGACATGATATTAACCTCAATTTGCTTTACGTACCCAGCCGTTAATAGTAAATCGGCTATCAGCAAAAGCTTTTGAGGGACAGCTAACTCGCAAAACTTCGTGCATATAGCGACTCAGAAAAAATACTATGCTGTTATTGCGAGGTTCAACAGTTCTGAATGTCTTGTCTGCAACATAAAAATTGTTCTCAATTTTGCTGTCGTAAATTTGCAATTCGCCACCTGAAAAAGCTTTGGGTTCTCGATAGAAATAGTAAACGTAAGTGAAAAACCGGGTGGCGGTATCTGGAGAGCCGCTGTCGTTGTGAAGCTTATAAAAGTTGTTGTCATTGTGCATGGTTAACTGAGCTTCTATTTCACCAAGCGGAAATGAGGGAATATTTAATTTTTGCAGCACGTCGGGGAGAATTGCTTTGATGCGATTAACCATCAGTTCGGAAAATTCGGGGAACGAGTGGAGTACCATCGAACGGCGGTAGTCTTCGGCATTAGTTGAGGTGCTGGTTGTCACAAATTCTGATTCTTTTGCTAAGACATATTTAAGGAGTTTGTTTTTTTCGGCAGGGGTCAAAAAGTTGTCTATTTGGGCGTAGCGAGATATTAAGTCGTCATTTACAGGCGGCGCAGGGGCGGGAATTTCGGCGGGAATTTCGGCGGGAATTTCTACAGGAGTTGCAGGCTGCTGCGGTTGCAGTTGCTGCAAGTAAATTGGGGGTTCTGTGACTAATCCGACTAGGTGTTCGCCGGGAAAAGAAAGGGCGGAACGCCCGTCGTCTATGGGGATTTGAAATAAGGGCGAAAAACCCAGTGTTTGTTGGGTGCGATCGACTAATGTTTTGATCAGGCTGTGCAATAATGGTGTATCAGATTTGAGGGTGACGGTGCATTGATGTCCCCCGGTGAGCAGGATTTTGACTTTTATGTCTTGGGGTTTAATTTGCGGTTGAATTGTGCTAGTCATAATTTTTGAAGGACGCAACTGGGAATTTGGTACGACATAACAGTGTTGATTGGTGTCATAGCCTTCCCGATCCCCCCTAACCCCCCTTAAAAAGGGGGGGACAAGAGTGTAAAAGTTCCCCTTGTTAAGGGGGAGACAAGAGTGTCAAAGTCTCCCGTCTTAAGACGGGAAAGGATTCTTCTCAAAGTCCCCCTTCTTAAGGGGGATTTAGGGGGATCGAGACTTAGAGTAAAACCAGAGATACAAATAATTTCCGACTTAAGTTAAGACCAATAAACACTATTGTATCCCTACAATATGGCACACAATTGAAAATTGCTTTAGGTCTTATTCCTAATGCAAGAAGTGGCGGATATCAGTGAAAACCATTGTGATTCCGAGTTGGTTGGCGGCTTCAATGGAATCTCGATCGCGCATACTTCCTCCTGGTTGGACGATCGCAATTATGCCCGCCTCAGCCGCCGTTTTTACGGAATCGTCGAAGGGGAAGAAACCGTCGCTAGCCAAAATCGCTCCTTTGCTCTTTTCTCCTGCTTGTTCCAATGCTAGTTTAACCGAACCCACGCGATTCATTTGTCCGGCGCCGACACCGATTGTAGTGCGATCGCGCGTCACAACGATCGCATTAGATTTGACGTGTTTCGCTACTTTCCAAGCAAACAGCAATTCTTCCAACTCTCCCGCCGTCGGCTGTTTCTCAGTAACAACCCGCCATTTGCTAGTTTCTTCTACTATATTATCTGAGTCTTGCACCAGCAAACCGCCTGCAATAACTTTAACAGTTTGTGGCGGCCCTTGAGTCAAATCTGGCAAAATTAATACTCGAACTTTCGCCTTTTTTTTGATAATTTCTTCTGCTTCTGGCTCGCACCCCGGCGCGACAATACATTCTAAAAATGTTTGAGTTAACGCCGTTGCGGTAGCAGCATCAATCGGGCGATTGAGGGCGACAATTCCGCCGAAAGCTGAGACTGAATCGGTGTCGAAGGCTTTTTGATAAGCTTCAGAAATAGTTGTTCCCAAGGCTGTACCGCAAGGATTTGTGTGCTTCAGAATAGCGGCGGCAGGTGTGTCGGGGAATTCTACGATTAGCCGCCTTGCTGCTTCTAAATCTACTAAATTATTGTAGCTTAATTCTTTGCCTTGCAGGATGGTGCTAGTCGTCCAGCCTGTCGGTGTAGTTCCGCTTTGATACCAGGTGGCGGCTTGATGGGGATTTTCGCCGTAGCGGAGAGTTTGCAACTCTTTTCCTGATAAATTAAACTCGTCTGGTAGCGAAGATTTTTCAGCGGATTGGCTGCTGCTGAGATAAGTTGCGATCGCGCGATCGTAGTTGGCTGTATGTTTAAAGGTTTCTAGAGCGCATTTTTGCCGAAACTCTAAGGATGCTTCGCCACCATTTTCCCGCAGTTCTTTTAAATAAGTATTGTACTGTTCTGGGTCGCACAAAACTGTCAAATGAGCATGGTTTTTGGCGGAAGCTCTCAACATTGCCGGCCCGCCGATATCTATCTGCTCAATTGCGTCTGCTAGAGTAACTCCTGGTTTAGAAATTGTCTCTTCAAAGGGATACAGATTGACTACAACTAGATCGATCGCCCGAATTTGATTTGCGGTTAAATCTGCGAGGTCTTCCGGTACGTCGCGGCGTGCTAAAATGCCACCGTGGATTCGTGGGTGAAGTGTTTTGACTCGCCCTCCCAAAATTTCGGGGGAACCAGTATATTCTGCAACTTTGGTGACTGGGATGCCTGCTTCTTTGAGAGCCGTTGCTGTCCCGCCACTACTAATTATGTCAAATTCAAATTCTTCTACTAGACTGCGCGCTAAGTCGATTAGTCCGGTTTTATTGGATGTGCTCAGAAGTGCTAGACGTGCCATTGGTTTGAAGTTGCGATCGCAAAAATAGATAGGTTATATTCTATACCAAATCGGCCCGCAGGGAGATGATTTGGTCATGGCTAATTATGATTATTTTTAATAATCAAAGATGAGTTCGCTTATTTGTGACCATATTTTTTGTCAAATTTATATAATATTTTATACTGACCAGTGGTTTCTAGATATCTAGAACTTGCGCGTGGAACTGATTATTTTGTGAGTGCGAGGGGGATTGAAGCCATATCCAGCTTCCACAGTTCGTGTCGCTACGTAAGTGTCAATGTTGTTGAAATTACTTAATAAAACTTAATAGATAATTATAGGGCGATCGCTCTTGAATTTTAACGATGTTTTATGATGAATTCTAAAAGTAATGTGCTAGCATCGGGTGTAAATTGCTCTCTCCCTAAATTTCCCGAAAAATAGGGCGATCGCCACACATTAATCTAAACAATAATTTGGTAGGGTTAACATATGTTTTTTCAAGAAGCAGATCCAGAAAATAAGCTCAGTAATATTAGCAGGAATCATAAACAAACTGCTCCCAATCTGACTAATAGAACAGGCTACCAACAGATTTCAAAAAAAAGAATCCAGAATTCACCAGAGACCAATATTTCCGAAGCTTATAGTGTTAGTTTGTGCGAATTGCAGCAGATGGAGCGAGCAATGGAACAGCTAAAGCAGGATTTGAAAGCTAGCGAATCTCGGTTTAGGAATGTGATCGAAAAAAATGCCGACGGCATCGCAATCGTTAACAAGCTAGGACTTGTCTGTTTTGCCAACCAGTCAGCAGAAGCGCTGTTTAACTGCACCGCAGATGAACTTTTAGGGCAAGCATTTTTTGGCAATTTAGTAGTAGAAGTTTCCGCTTGTGACCTTGAGATGGCGACGGATATTATTCCCCAAGTTGGAAAAACAGAAGCACCAGGAACTCGCGTCGTGCAAACAGAAGTTGAAGCTATTCGCAAGCAAAAAGCAAATGCTGTAGTAGAAATGCGGGTGGTGGAAACGGAATGGGACGGAGAAATGGCTTATTTAGCTACGCTGCGGGACATTACCGATCGCAAGCGCGCAGAAGAAATGCTTTGGTTGTACGATCGAGCTATCGCAGCTACTAGCACCGGAGTTACGATTTCTGACGCCACTGACCCCGAAAATCCAATTATTTATTGCAATCCCGCATTTGAAAGCATGACAGGTTATCGGCGGCAGGAAATTATCGGAAAAAACGGCCGATTTTTGCACGGAAGCGATACGGATCCGGCGGCAGTAGAAATAATTCGCCAAGCCTTGCAAGCAGAAAGCGAATGCAAGGTAATATTAAAGAATTACCGCAAAGACGGAACCGCTTTCTGGAATTGTTTCTCCATATCTCCCGTGCGCGATCGAATGGGCCAATTAACTCATTTTATTGGCGTACAGAGAGACATCACGGAGCGCAAACAAGCCGAAGAAGCCTTGCATAATTCCGAAGCACAAAGCCGAGAACAAGCAGCTCAACTAGCAGCCACACTGGAGCAACTAAAAGCCACTAATTCCCAATTAGTTCAAAGCGAAAAAATGTCTAGTTTGGGATTGCTACTTGCCGGCGTCGCTCACGAAATTAACAACCCAGTCAGCTTCATTTACGGCAATCTCGCTCATCTGACCAATTATACTCAAGACTTGTTCGATCACCTCGAACTCTATCAACAACACTATCCTAATCCAGTCGCAGAAATTCAAGAGCAAAGAGAAAAAAATGATCTAGATTTTTTAGCTGAAGATTTACCTAAAATACTATCTTCAATGAGCGTTGGTGTCGATCGCATTTGCCAGATTGTGCAGTCGCTGCGGAACTTTTCGCGGCATGACGATTCACAGATGAAACCCGTTAACCTCCACGAAGGTATCGACAGCACGCTGTTAATTCTCAATCACCGTTTGAAAGGGAACGGAGAAAAGCAGCCAATTCAAATTGTAAAACACTACGGAAAATTGCCAACCGTTGAGTGTTTCGCTGGGCCGATCAATCAAGTTTTTATGAATATCCTCAGCAATGCGATCGATGCTTTAGAAGATGCCAACAGTAGGCAAACTTGTCGAGAAATGCTAGAAAATCCCAGCCAGATTATGATTGGTACGGAAGTTGTCGGCAATTTTGTAGAAATTAAAATTGCCGACAACGGCCCTGGAATAACTGAGGAAGTCAAACAGCAGATATTCGATACATTTTTTACTACCAAGCCCATTGGCAAAGGCACGGGAATGGGTTTGTCAATTAGCTATCAAATTATTGTAGAAAGACACAAAGGCGAATTATATTGTAATTCGGAATTGGGCAAGGGCACGGAATTTGCTATCAGAATTCCGATCGCACCTTAGCGCGGAATGTGCAATCTACACGTTACCAACTTGATATATAGGCAAACAAGCGAGGGGGACTCGCACTCCTACAAAACGAGAAAAATCGTTTTTTCTCGTTCCCAGACTCTGGCTGGGAACGCATACTTAGGATCGCGAATTAAATAACTTACAATTTTAATTGTTATTGTGGGATGGGCGTCCCGCCCGTCCTTTTTGGACGGGC
>NZ_JAUBVD010000116.1:0-6696 GCF_036705675.1 Microcoleus sp. AT8-A3 | reverse complement strand
CGGGCCCGACGCCCATCCCACAATAACAATTAAAATTGTAAGTTATTTAATTCGCCCTCCTCAGCAGCCAGCTAACGGTTAACACAGGGGCGGCCTAGTTTGAGACTTGATCGGGAACTTTTCTTATTTAAAACCGTCTTTTCGGGGAGGGTTTTTTGTTGCCATAGCCTAAATCAAAACAAATATTCTCCACATAAGCTCTGAAAAAGTGCTAACTGCTCTCCTAATTATTTTCATAGGTTTAGCTCCCTCGCTGCTGTCTTTGTGGGTGATGCGCTCGCAATCGATCCAAGCCCGCGACAGAATTGCAGCGGCCAGACTTGCGGTAGCGAATAGACCCATGCGAACTCAACTACCAACTGCCGATCGCACTTACATACAAAGCCTCGGTTATTCGATCGGCGATATCACTTGTGAGTATAACGCCCGCTCTCATTACATTCGCTGCGCTGTCAATCCTTCTGGGCCCTGTCAAGATTGTCGGTACTACCAAGCCCGAACCCTTGACGCTCGCGGTGAAAAGATATAGCTTATATTGGTGCTTGTATCTACGTCTATTTGCGGATGTAATAATCAATGAGTTAAGATGTACTTACGTGTAATGATTATTGGTGAAGCTTGTTTTGGACGACCCACGCCCAAACTCAGCAGTTAAAACCTAATCGAGCATTATTGCTTGGTTACAGTTGCCATAACTGGCGGATTGCGATCGGTGTTTTTCTAGTTGATGACTTACGATCAGAAACCAGGTTTAGATGATAAATTTTGGTTAGACGACGAGAAATCTAGTCATAAATTGGTTTTCCTGTCTCCTGAGCGTAACTCCTGCAGTTAAGAAAATTAGCCAACAAAAATCGTAAATAGCTGAGGCGCACATCTCCAAATCCGTTTCTCCAAAACATCATGAAAAATTCTGCACGAAACATTGTCCCGAGCATTTATCTTAAACAGAAACCAGCTCGAAGACTCGTTTCTTGACAGTTTGAGAATTTGCTTGTGGGGAGCACTAATCTGTTTTTGCGATCGTAGCGAAACAGTCTCAAACCTAGATTGCTATGTCCAGACTCCAAGTCATGAATTTTTAAGAAGCTTCGTCGATACAGGGTATGCCAATTTCAATTGAATCTCATATGTTGCACCATTTTCAAGAATAGGCTTTCTGGCCTGTTCCACAACAAGTGAATTTTCTTATGGGCTGGGCAGGAGAACCCCCCATAGAATGGTTATTGAGAATGGTAAAAGATATCAGTTGAATAACACTTCGGGCACAGTCGCCATAATTATGTGACGGCTATCACTCCCTAATTAATGTGTGGTTGCTATTGTGAACAGGGCTTGCACAGCCAAACCAAAGAAACCGAGTTGTTTACCGGGAGCGAGGGCTGCAAAGAAGTCTTTTCGTCCCTCAAACCAGGTTTATACGTCTAGAAATAGTGAGTTTTATCTGCCAAGTAAAGTGCATTAGACGAGGTACAGAAAAGCTCATCAAGTAAATTCTTGAGAACTCGTGTTCTTATCTACTGCGCGAGGTAAGAGCTGTGTAACAGATACACTCGCGATCCTAAAAGAAAAAAGTCGAAGGCAAAATATCACCCGATAGAGAGATTATTGGGATTTAAACACCAAATCCTCAGTTCTTCTGCCGGCGCTATTTGCAATGCTATTAAATATCCATATAGCACTGCTTTGTGCTGAGTAAAATTGGCTTTTTGCTCTGAATCTCAGTCAAGCAGCAGAGCCTCTTACTCTGCAATTAAGCCTTTTAAATAGGTGATAATAATCATCGGGAAATGGGTATATCATCTACAATTAGTGAGACTATTTTACCATGCAAAGCATCTGCAACAAACCAATTTTTATCGCCCCAAAAATAGGTGAGTCCACCACAAGGATTGGGGGCGCAAAATCCCGAACAACAGTAACTTATCATCAGAAAAAACCAATAAAACAAGTAAAAACAGTAGGGGCAATCCCCCCGTGGTTGCCCCTGTCCCAGAAAATTCGTGGCGGCACGAGAACTGGGCATCCCCACAGAGAATTTTTGCGATCGACTGTAAGGGAAAACTCCCCGTGGTTGCCCCCTCGGACTGTAAAAAATGTACTGTTTCTCGATGCCAGAGTAGAGAACTGCGAGAGCTTGGCAAGAGGAGCAACAGCCGATACAGAGGTATTTGTACTGAACTCGACGGGGGATGGAGTCGAGCAAATTACTAGAATTTTGGCTAATTGCAGCGATTTAGACAGCCTTCAGATAGTTTCTCACGGTCGAGAAGCAGGAGTGCAGCTAGGGTCGATCGAACTCTGCAACGACAACCTACAAACCTACAGCCATTCGTTACAGCAGTGGAGAAAAGCCCTCAGCGAGAGAGGAGATATCTTGTTATTCGGGTGCAGCGTCGCAGCGGGGGAAAGCGGCCAAGCCTTCGTGCGGCAGCTAAGCTTGATGGTCGGTGCAGATATTGCAGCTTCCGACAACTTGACGGGGAGTGCGGCCCTCGGCGGCGACTGGCAATTAAAATTTGCGACAGGGGAAATAAAGGCGAGAATCGCCATTGAAAAAGAAGTCCTCGAAGCCTACCCTTACGCCCTCGGCACATTAGTTAACGAAACTTTCAAAAACTCCACAGTTAGGGGGCCTTGGATTTACGGGGGAAATGACGGGGCACTGTTCGATCCCAGCAGCAACGATCCAGCAGCCGATCAACTTATCCCCGGCATTACCGGAGGCACAGTATCCGGCGTACTTCCGGCTTTGGGCGGTGCAACTCCCGGCGATGGCGCTCTGCGATTAACTCCAGCAGTAAACCTTCGGGAAGCCTTCGTCATCTACAACAACCCCATTCCTTCAACCGACGGTCTCAGAGTCCAGTTTGATTTTTATTCTTACGGTTCAAGGGAGCAAGCTAATGCTCCGCAACCATTTATTAGCCCTCAGCCAGGGGACGGGCTGGGTTTCTTCTTGATTGACGGCACTGTTAGCCCAACAAGGACTGGGGGTTATGGCGGTTCTGTCGCTTACGCTCCACGAACGGGTATACCCGGTATTGAGGGAGGTTATTTAGGCATTGGGCTTGACGAGTTTGGCAATTTTTCAACATCCACAGAAGGGCGGTCGGGTCCTGAGCCACCTCCGATTCCGGGTTCTTCTATTGGTTCTTTCAGACCAGATTCGGTGACTGTTAGAGGAAATCAAGCCAACGGTTATCGGTTTTTAACAAATGCGATCGTTCCCTTCGGCATCGATAACATTCCTACAAGCATTGACTTTAGTGGCCCTGAACCAGGCGCCAGTTTTAACTTCAGCAATACGTTCACGAGCGATCGCAATTTAGCCAAAAGATCCGTTCAAATTACACTGAATCCATCTAACGATCCGGTCAATCCCTCTCGCCTCACCGTGGCCTTCGATGCAAATTTCGACGACATCTACGAAACTACATTGATCGACATCCGCAACTTGGCCACCGAAAACGGCCGGGTACCGCCAATTTTGAAATTTGGTTTTGGCAGTTCCACAGGAAGCGCCAACAACATTCACGAACTTCAAAACCTGGTAGTTGAAACTATCAATCCTCCCAGTATCACCGCTGAGGTTGCCACTATCAAGAGCGGCCCGCAGTTCGTCAAGCCCGGAAGCAGCATTACCTACACGATTACAACTGTAAACAGGGGGCCAGCGCCCGCTACAAATGTCCTGATTCAAGACGAAATACCTTTTGAAATGCTGCGTCCGGGGGGATTGCCGCCGGTTCTCACTGCCTCCAACAATGGCACTTATGTGAACGAAACGAAAGCTGTCACCTGGCCGTTAATTCCGGTTCTCAATGCGGGTGAGACTCTGACTTACACCCTGACTATTGATTTGCCGCCCGGTTTAACCAGCGGTAGCAGTTTTGCCAACGTTGCATTCAGCACTAGCTCGACTTTCGACCCCGATCTGGGCAACAACAGCGGTATACTCGCGCCAGGGCAAATCGAGGGGCCGGGTGTAGTCTTTACCACAGTTGTCGATACAGTCGCAGATTTAGTGACTACCAAAAGTGGCCCTGTGACTACTTCGGCCGGGTCAAGCGTCGCCTACACATTGACTACGACTAACATGGGGCCAGACCCCGCTGCCAATGTGACCGTCACGGACAGCATTATTCCGGGTTTAACAGGAGTCAGCGTATCGGATGGGGGGAGTTACGACCCAGTTTCCGGCATTGTCACCTTCCCAGCATTGACAACCCTGGCAAATGCAGCTACTGCGACCCGCACCGTCAGTTTCATTGCCCCAGCCACCCTTACCGCCATCAGCAACACGGCCCGGAGTAGCGCGGCGACTTTCGATCCGATCGCCACTAACAACAACGGCTGGGCGACCAACAAAGACGGCACTCCCACTAACTCTACGGTTACGACAAGTATTGCGCCCAACGCGGATCTTGTTACCACGAAAACCGGATCTACGAGTGCTACTGCCGGTAGTTCGGTCAGCTATACGATCGCCACAGTCAACTTAGGGCCGAGTCCAGCAGAAGCTGTAACCATCACTGACAGCATAGTTCCGGGGTTAACCGGAGTCACGGCATCTAACGGTGGCGTTTACGATCCAGTGACGGGGATTGTCACCTTTGCGCCCGTGGCAATAGCCCATAAGGAGACAGTCACCCGGACGATCGGCTTCACAGTGCCGCCCACCCTAACTTCCATCAGCAACACGGCCAGAAGTACCTCCATCACTCCCGACTCCACTCCTGCCAACAACAACGGTACAAACCCCAACGCCACCGTCATTACCTCGATCGAGGCTGTGGCCGATATTGTCACCCAAAAAACGGCTCCGGCCAGCATCGAGGTGGGCGACACGCTACTTTATACAATTACTACTACCAACAACGGGCCTAGTCCCGCGACCAACGTAGTCATCACCGACAGCCTAATTCCCGGCTTAACTAATGTCAGGATGTCCGATGGCGGAACCTACAATGCTGCCACAGGGGCGATCGATTTCCCAGCGATCGCGACTTTAGCCAGCGGCAGCAGCGTCACCCGCAGCCTGACTTTTGTACCGCCGTCTACCCTGACGAGCATCACCAACATTGTCTTGAGTCGATCGGACACTTTTGACCCGGACTTGACGAATAACGACGGCTCGACAGTCGCATTGCCCGGTCAGGCGGGGGGGCGAGTCGTTACTGCGATCGAGGCAGCCCGCGCCGACTTGGTTACGTCCAAGAGCGGTCTCACATCTGCTCCTGCGGGTAGTTCCGTGACTTATACTATAACTACCGCCAACAATGGGCCGAATGCTGCTGAAAACGTAGTGATTACAGACAGCATCATTCCCGGTTTAACGGGAGTCAGCGCATCCGATAACGGCACTTACGACCCAGTGACAGGGGTTGTCACCTTCCCAACAATTCGCAGTTTGACTAGCGGCAGCAACATCAACCGCGAGGTAACAGTAGTCATTCCAGCGATCGGCACCATTAGCAATACTTCCCAGAGTCGATCGACCACTTTCGATCCCGACCCCAGCAATAACAACGGTTCCGAGTCCAGAGCCACTGTCACCACCGCCATTTTACTCGCTCCGCCTTCACCCAACAAGCTTCCGTCAGCCGACAGCAGCAATGTGGCGATCGGGCCCAACAGCGTTGTCCAAATTAGCGGGATCGGAGGCAGAGACTCAGACGGCACAGTGGTTGCATTCACCATCAGCACCCTGCCGCCGGCAAATCAAGGCATCCTGTTCTTGGGCGACCCCGCAACCGGAGGAGTCGCCGTCACGGCAGGTCAAACCCTGACAGCCGAGCAAATGACGCAGTTATTCTTCCAGTCGGCCGGCAATTTCACAGGGGCTAACTTTACCTACAGCAGCAGGGACAATCTCGGTGGCATCAGTCCTGCAGCCACCGTTTCTCTGGTCTCACTGGCGTTCAACTACCCGCCGGTACCGACAAACTTCAGCAAGACACTGGCGCCAAACAGCACAGTCAACCTCACAGGGCTCACGGCAAAAGACCTCGACGACTCGATCGAATTCTTCACTATCAACACCCTGCCGGCAGCAAATCAAGGCGTCCTATTCTTGGGCGATCCCAGCCAGGGAATCCGGGTCACGGCAGGCCAAAGACTTAGCGCAACTCAAATCAGCCAGTTATTCTTCCAAGCAACCAGCGAATTCACAGCCACCAACTTTACCTACAGCGCCACAGACAGCCGCGGCGCCATTAGTCCAGCCCCCGCTACAGCCTCCCTGCGAGGACTATTACCTCCCACCGACGGGCCACCCGTCGCCAACAACTCCAGCGTCGCTTTGTTGGTGGAAACAACCGTGAACATCCCCGGACTCGGAGGAACCGACCCAGACGGGACGGTGGTTTCCTTTACCGTAAACACCTTACCACCAGCCAATGAAGGCACGCTGTTCTTGGGTGATCCCAGCCAAGGAGTGCGGGTCACGGCAGGTCAAACCCTGACAGCCGAGCAAATTACCCAGTTGTTTTTCCAGGCGTCCGGCAATTTCACAGGGGCAAACTTCACCTACAGCGCTACAGATAACCTCGGCGCTACCAGTGCGGCAGTCGCCACTGTCTCTCTCATTCCCCTTAAGGAACCGATACCCGTGCCGACACCCGCGCCGATACCGGTGCCGACACCACCAACACCGACACCCGCGCCGATACCGGTGCCGACACCACCAACACC
>NZ_JAUBVD010000115.1:0-6801 GCF_036705675.1 Microcoleus sp. AT8-A3 | reverse complement strand
CCACCCAAATTCAAAGCCAAGCACGACAGGCAGTCGATCAGTTATCCTCAAAATGTCAAATTTGACGGTGACTATATTAATTTACCTAAAATTGGTTTAGTTTTCTGTCGGCGGCACCGTGATTTCGAGGGCGACATCAAGACCGTTACCGTGTCTCGTAACCCAGACGGCAAACACTTTATTTCTGTTTTGACTGACGACGGGAAAGAAAAGCCTGAATCCGTCCCAGCAGGTAAAGCTATTGGCATTGATGTCGGGTTGACTCATTTTGCGATTACCAGTGATGGTTCTAAGTTTGGCAATCCCAAGCATTTTGTTAAACGTCAGCGGAACCTAAAACGTAAGCAGCAAAAGCTTTCTCGCAAAAAGAAAGGCAGTCAAAACAGGAAAAAGGCAAGACGGGCGGTGGCAAAAGTTCACTCCAAGATTGCCCGATGCCGGGAAGATTTTCTACAAAAGCTATCCCGCAAGATAGTTAACGAAAACCAAGTTATTGCAGTGGAAAATCTCAACATCAAAGGCATGGTAAAGAATCATAATCTAGCCAAAGCTATTAGTGATGCTGGCTGGGGTATGTTTTGTACCATGCTCAAGTACAAGTCCCAGAGCGAAGGAAAGCAATATGTCGAAATCGATAGATGGTTTCCGAGTTCTAAAACTTGCCATGTATGTCTAAATCGAGTTGAGAATCTCACTCTTGATATTAGAGCATGGAGTTGTCAGCATTGTGGTACTCACCACGATCGTGACGTAAACGCGGCAACCAATATTAGAAATGAAGCCTTGCGGATTTTGGCGTTAGGAACTAGCGCTTCTGCCTGTGGAGGGGATGTAAGTCGATCTGGTAAAACTTCGGTTTTGTGGGACGCCCCGCCCCGTTGAATCAGGAAGCCAGCGCTGTACCACTTAAGTGGTCAGCGTCTGGTAGTTCACAATCCTGAGTTAAAAAATATGGATATCGGATTGCAATTTTTTGACAAATAAAGCTTGCACAAACGGTCGTCGGAAAGTATAGGGTTGAGTGTTTAGGTTGAGGGTTGGTCTTATTTTGTCTCAATTAGTAGAAAAATACAAATATACAGTAGGGACACAGCACTGCTGTGTCCTCATTTTTGTTGCCGCCTAAAATAAACTGCTTTCAATCTGTCGAAGATGCGATCGCCCTCGGCATCAAACAGACGGCATAAAACAAACCCCAGCAACTTTTAGGATGCCGGGGCTTGTCTTATTTAAGTTGGTGGCGGGAAGTGGATTTGAACCACTGACCTTCGGGTTATGAGCCCGACGAGCTACCAGGCTGCTCTATCCCGCGTCGCTTTGTCTCTCTCTCGTGGTTTCCAAAAACAAAACCCTGAAACCTTAAAGATTACAGGGTTCGCTTGAATTTGGTGGCGGGAAGTGGATTTGAACCACTGACCTTCGGGTTATGAGCCCGACGAGCTACCAGGCTGCTCTATCCCGCGTCGCTTTGTCTCTCTTTAATATAAACATATCTTTCTGAAAATTGCAACCCCTAAATCAAAAAAACTTTTTAGATTGTGGGAGGGGTTGCTGAAATCGGCGATCGAGTCTCGATCGCCCTAAAGCATCGAAACTTCCCCGATTACCTCCAAGCGCTTGAATTCGCTCAGAGTGAGGTAAGTCTCCGCCAGAGTTTCGGCGATCGTCGGAGTAATCCACCCCAACTGCTTGAGCAAGTGAATCGCCACAGCAAATTGAGCACGCTTTCCTCCATCCGTCACCTTAATTGCCAAGCCCATGCCTTCGCCCACGCGGCCAATGCACTGCACCCCTTCGGCGCCGGACTTGCTCACCAATTCCCCTTGAGTCAAGCGCATCAGTTCCGTGTCAAATTTGCCCTCACCGGCAACCATCATCGGGTGATGAGTCATAGCGCGGACAATCCGCTCCATATCCACATTGTGGCCGGAGGCTAACTGAGCGTACAAAGACGCCATTTGCCCCAACTGCAACAGATAGGTAGGAGCGCCGCAGTCGTCGCGAGCGCTGATAAACTCTTCGGCAGGCATTGCCAGCAAGTCAGCCACTTTGCCCAAAATAAGCTGCTGGACAGGATGTTTGCGGCGTAAATAAGTGTCCAGAGGCCAGTGCAGTTGCTGACAGACAGCCAGCATTCCGGCGTGTTTGCCGGAGCAGTTGTATTGCAGGGCGCTCTTTTTGCCTTCGGGAATGGGGCATTGAAGTTTAGAGGGGTCAATGTCGCAGCGCCACAGGACGTTAAATACCTGGCGCGATTGCTCGATCGTACCTTGATGGGAACTGCAAATAATCGCTAAATCTCGATCGGTCAATTCGTAGCGTTCTAAAGTGCCAGTCCCCGTCACCGCCAAAGCTTGAAAAGGCTTGAGTGAAGAACGGACAAATGAGGCCGTTTCCGAGTTACCAGCAACAGACAGAACGCGCCCGCGGTTGTCGCAGACAGCGGCCTGGGCGCGGTGCCTCGATTCCACAATACCTTCGCGCAGCAGTGTGACTTCCAGTTCGGGAGCTTGGGTTCGTTTTCCCCTTGTCATATCAATTTTAGATTTTAGATTTTAGATTTTAGATTGGGGCCGGTGGAAGTTATGAGTTGCGAGCTGCCAGTTAAGAGTTATAAAGTTAATCTTTCGGCGATCGTTTCTCACTCATGCACGGGAGTGTGCCGGCGTTGGCTGTGCGCGGCAATCTCAAAACTCAAAACTCCCGAACCGAACCGATTACAAACAACTCCAAGTTAGTCCCCCGGCAACCAGCAATACTGTCAAACCATAAAATGTCTGCCGCAGACGCCTGAGAATTGGTTCTAGTTGGTAGTTAACAATCAACTGATCTTGAAGCAAAACTTCGGGAGTTTTAGGCCAAGATTGACAATCGTACCAACCAGACTCTTCGTAGACGACCGTGGGATTTGAAAGGCGCGATCGCACGTAGAACCAACCCAAGTAGAGTCGCAGCAAAGCTAATCCTAGAATAAAACCGGCACCTGCGGCACCGCACAGGACAAACTGAGCTGGATACTTGCTTGGAGCAAAGCTAGAAGCAGCTATCGGCACCGATACCAAGCAACTCCAAGCCCACACCCAAGCTAGTTTTGCCAGGTATCCGGGCCAATTGAGTGTTACCCAGCTAAAAAACCAGGATTCTTTAAGTTCTTGGTATTCATTGATCGGTCGCTGTTCTTGCGGAACGGGACAAATAGAAGCAGAAACGTTTTTCACATTAGCCATCCTCACGACGTGGGGGAAAAGTCAATGCGTTCGGCGTGTCCCCAGAACGCTTCTAAATTGTAGAACTCCCGCTCTTGAGGCTTCAAAATGTGAATGATCGCGTCGCCGTAGTCCATGACAACCCAACTAGCGTCTGATAGGCCTTGTGTACGCAGTGGCAAGCGTTGCCACTCTTCTTCCACTTGGTCTGCTATCGCTTGGGAGATGGCTCGTACCTGCACGTTGGAAAATCCGGTGACGATCGCAAAGTAGTCTGCCAAAAAGCATACTTCTGACACGCGGAGCAATACAATATCTACTGCTTTGCGGTCATCGGCTGCTTGGGCAACGGTCATGATCAGGCCACGGGCTTCGTCTGAGGAGGTGCCGTCCGTTGCTGTAGACTGGGCCCTGGAGTATTCGAGTTGGGTTATATCTGACATTAAGTGTTTAAGTTCCTAATTGATACGGTAAGAAAGAATGGGTGCGCTATTGGCTGTCGATTGTTGGCAGTTTGAGACGGGAAATAGGAGTTAGGTTGAAGCCAAAAGTAAGGACAGAATTTCTGGTGAATTTTACTTTCAACTTGTGATTTGTTCGATCGACTTCTGGGTCGAATTTCCTGTTTCCGGCGATTCGCGGGCCATTTGCAGCGCCCAATTCCGCGTAAGTACGGTGCGGGGGTGGATGTAGCAGCGAGTTTCTAGCAAATATTTAAGAGAATAATCGCTAGTTTGCCACACGGCTGCATAAAGATTTTGCCAGCTTGCCTCGCGCAGTGCTTCTAGTTGGGCTGTGTTGCCGCGGCTCGGCTCTATGGTATCTGCTATGAATACGGTACAACTGAGCTGGCTCATGTTTGGTCTGCCGAGGGTGTGATTGGCGATTGCGTCCAAAATTTCTCGATCGACCACCCCGAATTCGTCTCTGGCGACGATCGCGCTGGCGTCTGCGTGCAGCAAATGCGGGTGTGCTTCCAACACTGAGTCTAACTCTAAACCTTCCTTCTGGGCCATTTGCAGCAGCAGTTGAGGTTTGAAGTATTTTGCCAAATCGTGCAACAAACCCGCCGATCGGGCTTTTGCTTCGTCGAGGCCGTAATGGCGAGCCAAGTCACCTGCTACCTGTTCGACTCCGAGGATATGTTTGATTCGGGCAGCAGGAACGCGCTCACAGAGCCAAGCTAGGACGTTTTCGCGATCGGGTGCAAGTGTCAAATATTAACTCCAAAATTGTATGAGCTACTATTTTAGCGTTTTGTTTCGATCGGCTGCGGTATCGGGCACGCAGGCAGGGCGGTTTCATTTTCACGAAAATCGCGATTTTGACTCTTGTAGTGCCAAGAATTCCTACCCCCCACAGACGATGATTCACAAGCCTTGGCGACATGGGGGCAGCCACTCTTTGCTGCTCCTACAAGAGAATGAAACAGCCCTGCCCTCTTCTTTCAATTTCGCGGCGCAGAGTATAATAGAACAAAATCTCTCAAACCTTAGCTGAGTCTATGGTTAAGCCTCGCCAAGCTGATTCAACCTTGAAATTGATGGATGAGTATTGTCACTAACCTGTGGAGCATTTAAACCAGTAACGAGGCTTGTAGGGTGCATCAGGAGTGAACACTTACGCGCTTATGCGGAAAACACTTCTGTAATGACGCACCCTACTATCGTCTTTTAAATGCCGAACAGCTTATTACAGAAATCTGTTTTCAGAAGTCAGAAGCTTCAAAGCTTTTACACACATTCATGCTAGTGTAATTTTTGATATTAAACGTAAGACACTACCAGCTATTGCAGAGATAAAGGGGCTAGAAAATGCTCACGGGCTGAATCACTTTGCTTTGCTCGATTAATAGCGTTAATGGATTTTTATTCTCATCCCTTATTTTACTTGATGAAGAAGAGTAAAATATTACCCCTATTCTGCTGAGTCACAGAATAGGGGTAATATTTTCATCAGTTATTGAAGAAGCAATCCTTGTTCTAGCCACTGCTGGTAATACAAATATACGGTAGACTAGGGAAGTAAATACGCAGGGTAAGTCGGCTCAATATCACACATTTTTTAGTTGAGATAAAATCCATCCAAAAATTTTATTTTCGTCTAGTTCCGAAGTATACTTTGCTTTTGAATGGGCAATATTTGATGTAGAATGGGTTATTCAAGCATTTCCGATGAGCGAGTTCGTTAGGTTGCTAGAAGAGGGCATGAGGGCTACCATTGAGTATTTTTACCTCAAAAATATCAAGGATAAACAACCAAGTTGAAAACCTTTCCACCCTTGGGCTTAAACTGAACTACCTCAAAAAATAGCTGTTTGGGGCGATCGCCTCCTGTGAGCTTCACGACTGCTAGACGCGATCGCCATCAACATCTCAAATGAGTTATATAAACATACTTATGGATAATTTCCGCTCCAGTGCAGACAAGTTCTAAACAATTAATAATATGGCTTCAGTATCGAACGAGCTGCCTGCGTTCGTACAGAACGCCCACTGACAAGTCCAGCAACATTAGAGACCATTGAGAATTTACCAAGTTTGCTGAGTAAACTAGAGATATACTAACCCCCAATTTATTGAGTGAGGACTGGACAATGGAGACAATTACTGATCTGCCGGGGTATCGGATAACAGAACAACTCTATGCAGGATCTCGCACTCTAGTCTATCGAGGTATTCGGGAGAGCGATCGTACTCCAGTCGTCATCAAACTGCTGCGAAACGAATACCCCAGCTTCAGCGAACTGGTGCAATTCCGCAACCAGTACACCATCGCCAAAAATCTACGTCTACCTGGAGTGGTTGAACCCCTCGATTTAGCACCTTACAAAAACGCCTATGCTTTGATAATGGAGGACTTTGGAGGAGTTTCTCTGTCTACTTATCTTCCGGGAGCAACTGATAAAAACCAACCCGATACATCTCTATCTTTAGAAAATTTTCTCAACCTAGCCAGGGAACTAGCAAATATTCTCCACTCTCTCTACCAAAACCGAGTTATTCATAAAGATATCAAACCCGCAAATATTCTGATTAACCCACATAGCAAACAAATTAAACTAATTGACTTCAGTATTTCTTCCCTGCTGCCGAGAGAAACCCTAGAAATCCAGAACCCCAACACCCTCGAAGGAACCTTAGCTTATCTTTCCCCAGAAAAGACAGGAAGAATGAATCGAGCAATTGACTATCGGAGTGACTTTTATTCCCTGGGTGTTACCTTCTATGAATTGTTGACAACACAGTTACCCTTCGAGTCAGACGACCCAATAGAATTAGTGCATTGTCATCTAGCAAAACAGCCAATTCCGGTACATGAAATCAACCCAGAAGTTCCCCTAATTTTATCCCAAATTGTTAGTAAACTGATGGCAAAGAATGCCGAAGATCGCTATCAGAGTGCATTAGGACTTAAACACGATTTAGAAATTTGTCTGGCTCAATTACAAAACACGGGTAACATTGAGACCTTTGCATTGGGGACGCGGGATATGACAGATCATTTCCTCATCCCTGAAAAACTCTACGGCAGAGAAACAGAAGTTGAAACCTTATTAGCAGCCTTTGAGCGAGTCAGCAGGGGCAGCACCGAA
>NZ_JAUBVD010000017.1:4339-132961 GCF_036705675.1 Microcoleus sp. AT8-A3 | reverse complement strand
CTCACTATTATCTCGGATGATTCACTTTTATCCCCTCCATCTGCCTATGTGCCAGTTGGGGGTGCGGAATGTGGGATCAAATCCTCTAGGTCGGGGGTAGGCAAAGAAAGGCACTACAAGAGTCAAAATTCATGTTTTTGGTGAGAATGAAACAGCCTTGCCTTAAGAAGGGGAGTAGGGGTTGACTTTGAGTAAGTTATTGTCCCCCCCTCTTCTTATCCCGAACTCAGGTTAATTAAGATTTAGCCATTTTTGAGCGTTAAGCCGCTGGACGACGCCAAACACCATGAGGTCTAGTGTTACCTTGCGCTCATCTATCAAAAAAGGCTCTAAAGTGCTGGTTTTGGTATTATTTTCAGCGCAGGAAAACGCCCTTTGACTTTGAATATTTTCTTGAGGAAAATACAGGTTAAATTGGCGCTGACCTTCTTGGAATTTGCCAATTACCTGCCAGCAATCCCCGGCGGAACTCATGCCCGCCACTGGGAGTTTTTGCTTTGCCAAACTCACCTCTAAATCCTTAACGCCCTGCTTAGTCAAAGCAGTTTGCAAGGCCGGTAAATAATCTTGTTGAATAAATTCCGCAAAGGGCTTGTCTTCAACAGCAGGTGCTTTTTCCTTTTTAGCTTTAGCTGGGGGCTTGTCGCCTTCGGCCTTGGCGGCGGGCTTTTTAGCAGCCGGCTCAGGCTTGTCAGTGCTGGGAAGGTCGGTTGTCTCGGCTGTGTCGGAACTCGGGGCGTGATCGATCGACGCACTGGGAGTTTCCGATTCGCCAGCGGTAGGATTTTTCGGTTCTTCTGACATTAACGCTTCCTGTTAAAAGTGATTCGGTAAGGAGTTGGGAGTTGAGCAAGCGGGCGATCGACTTTCTTGAGGGCACACATTTTATCGCAAACCAACCTGAGAGAATGGCTAGTCAAAAAAATTTGAACTCAAAACACTCTCAGAGGGCGATCGCCGGCAAACATCACAACTCCTTTGGTTATTCTAAATCTCAGCGACAGCTCGTTCAATCAAACGGCGGGCTAGAGTTTGAACACCGGTGTGTTCGTAGTAGTTGGTAGTCATGTCGAGGAATGCGCCCACGTAGTCCACCTTGTCAGCAGAAATTTCTACAAAATTCTGCAAGTGGCCGAGTACGTTTTGGGGAGTCAAACCCCGATCGCCCACAAAAGAGCTCATCCAGCCGGAAACCGAGTTAAAGCTTTCGCCGATAAAGCCGAGTTGGCCTGCGGGAGAGCCCCCAGGAATCATGCCACCGATCGACTTAAAGGCCGAATTATCTTGCAAATCACTAGGAGAGAGCTTTTGAATCCAAGACTGAGTTGCCATGATAAAGTCTGGGCCCAAAGGAATCAAACCATCAAAGCAAACCAAAGCAGCCATCCGCATCAGGGATTCGCCGCCGTAGTCGCCCAAGGATGCGGCAAAATCGCCGATGCTGTCGCCGGGAATGCCGTTGATTTGGCAAAAAGCGAGCAACTCAGTGACTAACTTCAGAGAAAGGTCGATCGTTTGAGCTTTTTCAGCCTTGGGAGTGATATTGCCAAGGAACGACAAAAACGAGACATTTTCCGCAACCTTATTAGCGAGGGCGGCAGTGCCCAAAGCCTTGTCGGCGTTGTCAATAGTTTGGTAGAGCCAAAGAGCGCGCTGGTAGCCCTCAGATTTATCGTTGTAGAGGTAGATCGCACGCTCGCCAATTTGCTGGATCAGTTCTTCGTCTGTTTCCCCAGTAACGGTGCGAATGGTATTTTCAAAGCCAACTAAATTGTTCCACTCGCCGGGAACCACAAAGTCAAGCGCTCGCAGCGCTTTGACAGTCATGTTGTCTTGAGGCAGTTGATCGACTAATTCAAAGACTGTTTTGCTCACAAAAAACTCCTTATGCTGAAACGAAAATCAAAGGTATTACTTTTGGCAGATTGCAAAACTTCACAGCCTCATTGTGGCAGACTTAGTTCTGATACCGCCAGACTTGAGTCGGGCGCGGAGTTGGACAAAAGACATTGCTACTTGAGGCGGGCGAGGCCGCCCAGGTTAAATTTTGACAGCCAAGCTTCCCTATCGCTGGCGGTAAAAGAGGGATTGCGGGATTGAACTTTCACCTGATAGCGATTTGCTACTAAAACAGCGGTGATATTAGCACCCTGATTAACGGCGGGATAGCCGGCAATTTGCTTGGTACTTTGCTTAAATTTTGTAGCTGCGCTGGGGTTGCCGGCGATGTCGTTAATCGAGAGCACCGCGACATTTTTACCGTCTTTGTTCAACTTAGCTTCAGCAAAACCGGATTTTTCTTGAGCAAAAACGCGATCGAATCCACTCCCAGAAGACGGGAAGTATTTATTTAACTTACCGCCTGCAACTGCCTTTTTGGGCAGGTTTTGATTACTAGCCGTTGATTTGTCAGCAGTTGTCTGCTGTGCTTTACCAGGTTTTTGGGTGCTTTCCTCCTGGGCTTTGTCCCAGCGTGATGGGGCTTGGGTTTGGCCGCAGGCGGTCACCAGCAGCAGTACCGAGATCAGGAATGGAGCTAAGATGCGGCGTGCGGGGAAAAATTGCATCGCTGTCTCCTCATTAGTAGGTTTCCATAACAATTGTGGCTTAGAATTTGGCAATTTGTGTCCTCTGAGCGGATGATTTGTCTTCTTTGTAAAAAAATCCTCTGCCTGCAGGCGGAGGATTTTTTTGCAATTATGAGTTTTGAAGGAAGAAAACTGAAAGATTGCTCCACAGATAAATTCTGGGGATGGGAGTAAAGAAACTAAGTTTTCGGATAGCCAGCAATCTCAAAACAATTTTTGCTGATTTTCCCTAGATTTATCTAGAAATGTCAGAGCAATTGTTCGTCAATCGTCTTATTACTTCGGCTTTCCAACTTAGGTCTTACTTTAGAGGTAAGGATCAGGCGTCGCTTTCAATGTAGATAAACAACAAACCCATTACCACAACTGGCATCACCCAGGTAATTAGGGGAATCAAAATCCAAGGCAAGAAAGAGGCAGCGTAGGAACCTGTCATATCAAATTCTCCAAACTAAAGTTAGTGTGTTCCAACAGGGATATGTGGGAGTCGAGTCTAATTGTTGACTAAACCCCGGAAAATGGCATCAACGCCGTTAAAGTTTTCGAGTAAGAAGTAGGCAGCAAAGACACCACCCATTCCACCAATAAAGAAACCAGCGGTAAACTGGCTCCAGCCTTCAGCATTTCTGAGGGAATCGGGAGTCATGGGATTAGCGCTAGGGTAGCTGGTGTTGTCTTGTTTGAAAGAGACTAAACCGTAAGCAGACATACCTAGTGTGCCCAGCAGAACTAAGACGAGGGCTGTATATAATCCCCCGAGATTAGCTGCTTCTGGATAATCCCGCAGGGGCCCGAAGACGATTTCAGGGCCGACGAGGAAATAACCATGTGCCAAACCGATTTCTAGACCTCGAACTAGGGGTGAGAGTCCTTTGCGGTAGGCCGGCAAGTTCCCAATAAATGCTTTTGTGAAATCAGAAGCACTGATGGGGGTGGCTAGATGACCCGTGAAGGGGTCGCCGTTAAAGGGTTTAATAAGCTCTGCATCTCTGGGATCTGCCATATTCTGTGTGTCCTCGCTGTGCGTAAAAGTTGAGGCGTTCAAGTCATATTTTACGCAGGGACGTGTTTCCTATTTACATAATTAACGACGAGCTTTAGAAAAGTTCACTATTCTTTAGTTTTTGGAAGAATTTTTCTTTTGCCTCTTATACCAGAAAGCGAGTCGATCGGGCGACACTCCCAGGAAATAAGCGATGATTACTATTTGATTAATGGCGGTGGTTTTGATGACCCCAAGCTGCTGCCACCGACGCGCGGATGTCAGCACAGGGTGGGGTACTATTTCAATCCGGCCTTGTTTTTTCAATCGGCGCACGAATTCAAAGTCTTCCATCAGCGGCAAGTAGGGAAAACCGCCGATTTTGTCAAAGGTAACTGCGTGGAGGAAAATAGCTTGGTCGCCGTAGGGCGTTTGCAAAAAGTTCGATCGCCAGTTTACCCCTGTTTCTACCAGCCGCAGGCTGAGACTGGGGGCGTCAATTTTGAGTTGAAAGGCCCCCGCTACAGCAGACGGGTTAGCTAGTACCCGACGCGCGCCAGAGTCGTACCCGCGAGGCAACAGAGTGTCGGCGTGGAGAAACAGCAGGATATCTCCAGTAGCTGCAGCGGCACCTGCATTCATTTGGGTGGCGCGGCCTGGGGCGGTGGAGATAACTCGCACGCCCAAAGATTTTGCTATATCTGTAGTACCGTCGCTGCTGCCGCCGTCGGCGACAATTATTTCGACATTTTTGGCCTTTCGGGCCGTGGAGATGACTCGGGCAATTGTAGGTGCTTCGTTTAAGACTGGAATGATAATGGAAATTTTGAGATTGGGATTTTCCGGCGACATACAGAATTAAGCACCCCGTGAGAGAGAGGGGTTTTGTACCAAGCTTATCTGTTATTTGGCCAATTTCTTACGCCGCGATCGCCCCTACATTGGGCCTTAACGTGGGAGGGCGAGTTTTATACAAAGCTTATCTGTTAGTTGCTAATTTTTTACGCCGGGCCCGCGCCTACATTGGGCTTTCATCTGGCAGGGCGGGTTTCCTACAAAGCAGAGCAGTTAGTTGCTCATTTATTTGCTAATTTTTGGCTTTTTCTCGCGCCTGGGACTATTGTCCCAAGCGCTGTCTAACCACTACTGATATTCAGCATTTGGTTAGACAAATACACTTACTATATTATGACGTTATGGTTTCACAATCAAGTAGTTTATTATAATTAGTTATGATAATTTATAATATTTTATGCCCATTCAATATAGTTTAGTTATTTCAATAGATTAATATCTAAACCGAGCAAGTCCTCTGGTAAATCGATATCTGCAAGTGTGGGAAGATAAGCAATATTGAGGTCTAGTTTTTTGGCGATCGCCCGCGTACAAGCAAATACTTCACTGGTTCCCCAGTGAATGCCACTGAACAATTCCGGTATCGAACGCCGCAGCCCGATCAGATAATAACCTCCGTCTTTTGCGGGGCCCAAGACTAAATCGTGCTGGCTCAGTTCCTCAAAAGCTTGTGCCATGATTTCTGCTTTCAAATCCGGACAATCAGTGCCGATAATTGCTGTTTTCTCAACCCCTGAATTAAAAGAGTTTTGAAAAGCTGCTGTCATTCTTGCGCCCAAATCGCCGTCTATTTGATCTTGAAAATTAATATCAGTTCCCAACCACTCTTGCATCAGTTGTTGGCTGCCGCCGGTTCGGTGAATTTCTACCGATAATCGGCGGGATTTTTCGAGAGAGAGAGCACAGGCGATCGTCCGTTGAGCCATCAAACGGTGAAGGTTGGCAGCGCCTGTTTTTCCCAGCACCGGAATTAGTCTAGTTTTGGTTGTCCCCGGTTCGGGATAGCGGGTGAAAACAATCAGTTTTTCTGGCATCATTTATTGTTGATGAGTTTTAAAGGAATGAACCGCAGAGGAAGAGAAAGAGTTAACCTCTGCTTCACGAATTGCCGATCGATGTTGGTGGGTTAGGCCAGGACTGAATTTAATCGCCGCGCCCAACCCAGCATACAATGTGTTTACTGAAAAATAGCCAGCGGTTAGCTCATTTCTAGCATTCGTTGGATGGGCTGCAAAGCTGCTAGTTGAATGTCTAGGGGCATGGTAATTTCAGGAGTTTGATTTTTTAGGGAGAGATACAATTTTTCCAAGGTATTTAATCTCATGTGCGGGCATTCGTTGCAAGCACAGTTATTATTAGTTGAAGGAGCGGGGATGAAGCGTTTGTGCGGAGTTTGCTTTTGCATTTGGTGAATGATTCCCGGTTCAGTCGCGACAATAAAAGCTTGGCTGGAACTAGCTTGAGAATATTTGAGCAAAGCGGTGGTGGAGCCGATGTAATTAGCATGGCGCAGCACGGGAGGTTCGCATTCTGGGTGGGCAATTATTTCGGCTTCTGGATTTTCGATTTTTAGTTGAACTATCTTTTTTTCTGAGAAGTTTTCGTGGACGATGCAGGCTCCTTGCCATATCTCCATGTTTCTGCCGGTTTGTTCCATGACGTAGCGGCCGAGATTACGGTCGGGCCCAAAAATTATCGGCTGATTTTCGGGAATTTGGTTGACAATTTTAACCGCGTTAGAACTGGTGCAAATTATATCGCTCATTGCCTTAATTGCGGCGGTACAATTAATGTAGGAAATTACTAAATGTCCTGGTCGATCGGCTTTGAAAGCTGCAAAGGCTTCGGGAGGACAACTGTCGGCGAGGGAACACCCAGCATTTAAGTCTGGCAACAATACTAATTTGTCGGGATTGAGAATTTTTGCGGTTTCAGCCATGAAATGAACTCCGGCAAAAACTATGACATCGGCGCTGGTGTTGGCGGCTTTGCGGGCAAGTTCTAGGGAGTCGCCAATGAAGTCTGCGATGTCTTGAATCTCGGAGTCTTGGTAATAGTGGGCGAGAATGACGGCGTTCAACTCTTGTTTGAGGGCGTTAATGGCTGCAAACAAGTCGTTGGGCAGTCGGGTTTGAGTAAAGTTCGGAGCAGGTGCGGTGGTAAACACAGTTAGAATATTCCGGGGAAGGTGCGGGCTGGACTCAAGTGTATTTTGAATTATAGTTGAATTCACCAAAAACGGTGGGGAGTTGGGCCAGAGGTAGAAAATTTGCCATAGGTTAACCGACTGACTGGCAGTGGGAGCAAGATTTTGCGATCCAAGAGTGGACTCAGCTAAGTTTTTACCTGACTCTAATTAGACTGAAAGCTTTATCCAGCAAGATATTCACAGGTAAATGACTACCTTGAGCCACGAGTATTTTGAGTAGCCTCTATTGACATCCTTTATTTACATCGTTTACTGTAATCACTATACAATGTAAATAAGTTGGTTTTATACATCTATGTACTTTGAAGACGATCGCCAGTGGCAGGGAACTGCTGAGTTTCTGACAAAAGAACTAAAACGACGGATTGAGCAGCTTGGGCTATCTGTGGAACCACCAGCCTTACGAACTGTGCGATCGTGGAGAGCCAAGCAACTCCTGTCACAGCCGAAAGGTCAAGAATTTCGGTTTCGGCAGATTTTAGAAGGACTGGCAACAGCACTTTTGCTCAAGAAAGGCTGGACGCTGGCCGCGATCGCTCAAGTTTTACCCTCATTCCCCGACGCAACATTGGAGCAACAAATTCTTGCCGAGGCTGATCGTCAAGACCCAACCTGGTTGCCACAAATGCAAACAACGACATTGCCATTACCCACAGGACACGCCAGCACGATCGATTTCGCTGAAGATACTGTTATATTGCTGGCCCAGGGAATTCTGCGACAATACACAAGAATTCTCAATCGAGACATCGTTCGCCAAGACGATGATAGTATGCCATCGGAACTTTATCGGGCTATGTGCAAGTTGGGCAGGCTGTATATCGAATCCGGACAAAGCGATCGCGCGGCTTGCGTGCATACCGTTTTGGAACGTGCTAGATATCCCCTCAATAAGTGGGAATTAGATATTTTTTGTCACGCCGATTTTGACTCTGGTCAAGTAATTCTCATCGATCCCGACTTGCGAGTGCCAACCCCAGATTGTGCAGTAATTGCCAACAGTAAAGGTACTTTTGGCGAAGATAATATCATCGAACACCGCCTGTACGAACGGTTGCGCGAGGCAACTGAACGATTGGGGATTCGCCGCCAGCACAAAGCTTATACGGCTTTGCGATCGCTATTTGGCAGCCGATCGCTCATCGGAGAACACCAACTCTTAGACTATTTACGTGACAACGATTTAACGCCTTTACAGGGAATGATTGTTGACACCTTTTTTGATAGCGTGCCGGATGTCTGGTTAATTGACGGACACGCTCATCGCTGCGCGTATTGCGGTACGCTGATGCGCCCCTATCCCAATAAAGAACTTTTTCCCGATGGGCGATGTCCGATTCGCCAATGCCTCGGTCACAACTCCTCAACAGCAAAAGTTTCGGAGAAATCAGACCCAAACCAAGACCGATTGCTGATTGCCCAACCGCAAATTTTAACCTATTGGACTGGGCCGGCGATCGACGAATTAGCAATTTTTAAGGCAGCCATAAAAAACGGACTAGATGCCGAACTTTACCCAGAATCAGACCTATGCGATGTAGCAATTAACGGTCGCAATATCGGCATTGATGCTAAGTCATACACCAGTCCTGTCTCCCTTGCTTTGCGCCTCAACCGCACTGGCATCGGAGGGCTGATTCACTACCGCCGCCGCATCATTGCCGTCAGCGACCAATTAATTGAGGAGCGGCCAGATTACCTCTCTACTTTCCGGTCAGCGATCGATAAAAAAGGCGATCCTGCTACTCTCGAAATTATGTCTGTTTCACAAGTCATACAGTTGTTAAAGAAAATCAAATATGAGAATTAAACCAGATTTCTGGACGGGAATAGATCGCATTTGCTGGCTGTGTGTCTTGATGGCAGAATTTATCGAAACTAATTCCCTAGAATATGCCCCTTTAACGATATCGGGAATGGCGAGTATCATCAATGCACCCGCGTTGGCAAAAGCCCGCCAAGCCATTTTCAATATGCGCCTGATGTCGCTGGCTTACGTAACAGAACAGTCAGTGAAACACGCCGTTGCTATTTATAACGATCGCCACTACCGCAACAAAACTCAAGGAACCTATAAAATTAACTTAGAAACACTTCACTTTCAACGCACAGACCCCCTAGAAGACCCTTTAATTGCCCAAGCACGTCAAATTCTGGGTCAGCCTTTAGCACACCAATTTTACAGCGCCACCTTTGCCGATCCCCGCCAGCCAATGGCCGTTGCTTTAGGTGAAGAAACAACAGCCGCGAGAGTGCCAATTGGGCCGATCGCAGCCCCACTTGCGCCGCGCCGCACCCATTCCCTCGATCGCGCCCCGAAAGCAAAAATCCGCATTCCCCTTGCGGAACTGTACGAGTTAGCAGTTGAGATGGATGAACGCGAAGCAAATCACCCTGAAAAAAGACGGGGTAGCTGGGTACAACGGTTTCAACATTTTGCACTTAAGGTGCCAGAAATTGGCAAGGGTTTGCGGGAAGAAACAGTCATCGAATTAGAAGGCATCAAGCACTTAATTGGACTGCCTGGATCGGGCAAAACAACTTTGCTCGTATTAATAGCTGTGTGGTTGGGAAAACGCGGTTATAAAGCGATGTTTGTGTTTCCCTCTATTGAAGTTGCCAGACAGTACATGGCAGAACTAGCATTTCATGAAATTAAAGTGGGAATGCTAGTCGGTCAAAGCGATGGAACTCGCCGCCGACACGCTAACAATATTGCCGAGGCGATCGCAGCATCAGGGGGAAATGGCGGCTTTGGCTATAGTTTGGAACAAGCAGAAGTTTTTGGCTTAAATTGCGTCTTACCTGCGTTTTCTACTGCTGATACTTCGATGTGGGGATTTGGTTATGCACCCTGCAATGAAATTTTACAAAGCGGTGGCAAAAAAGGGCAAATGAAAAAGTATCTTTGTCCGGTTTGGACGATGTGCGGTCGCCACAAAGCACCCCGCGATTTGCTAGATGCCGATATTTGGGTCGGCCACGTTCTTTCAATGGATACGGAAGTACCACCCCATGCTATTCGCGAGCGCATTCGTTATTTTGAATTAATTGCCCGGACATTCGATGTCGTAGTTTTTGACGAAGCAGATATGGTGCAATCAAATCTGGATGCTTACGGTGCTGCAACTTTAAAACTTTCCGGGGCGAAAGAATCTATCCATTTAGCCATTCAAGAGCAAATTCACAATCCTTTTGCTCGCGGAGAAAACTATCGATTGTTCGACCGCAATGTAGAACTTTACAGCCGCAATTTATCGGAATTTGGCGATCGCAATACATCATTAATTACTGCCGTTCAAAATATGCCCTCATCGCGAGTGAGCCAACGCTATGAGAATCAGTTATTAACCGTTCTGAGAATAGTCAGCGATTTGTTGGATGGCTATGAGAAAACTTCTAAACGCGATCGCCTTGACGAAGAGGAAGTCAAACAGGGATTTAGCAAAAGTCGAGCCTTGAAAGAATTCTGGGAAACGGCTGCTTACCATGCTTTTTACGATCGCACTGGCATTGAACCGCACGATCGGCTAAACATGGATCTGTGCGCTCAAAGGCTGGGAATAAACGCCGACACGCTCAAACAGCAATGGGAAACTCAAATTCTTTATTTTCGTCGTTATTTAGCGGAGAATCTGATCGAACGGCGCGATAAAATAGTCAAAGAAATTGCCGAATTGTTTTTGCCTTTGTGTTTTAAGGATGCCACTGCATCAGGCGAAGCTCAGGATACGATTACCTTACTTGTTTGCGTTACTTTTGTGATTTTAGGCTATCAGCGTATCGTACCGCAAACTCGAACAATGGTAGCAGAAGGACTGCTTCGGGAACCGATTGTCGAATCAACGGCAACACCCGAACTGCGACAACTGATTCCTGAGAATATTTTGGGGTCTTTTTCGGGCGTGAAATACAGTTGTGAATCGGCACAAACTACTCGCTCTCAAGCCCGAAATGTGGAACTGTCTTATATTATTTTTGTGGGCGCGCCTCGGATGTTAATGCACCGTTTTCATCAGTTATTTGAGGCAGATGGCGAACTGACAGCGCCGGCAGTTTTAATGACTTCAGCTACCTCATTTCTCGAAGCAAGTCCTGCTTATCACATTAACTCTGGGCCGGATTATCTGCTGAAACCGCGGCAAACAGAACACGAACCCAAAAAGAGCTTTTACCGCTTCAAATGGCTGCCCGATCGCGAATCGCGCGATGAACCTCTCCGATATAGCGGTGCAGGCGAATTGCGCGATCGTAATTTAAAAAAAATGGTAGACGCGCTGGTGCAAGGAGGAACCAAGAAATCTGAAATTTACAAATCCATCCTCAACTTTGACGTGCAACATGGTATTTACCGCAAAGCTGCCTTAATTGTTAACAGCTACGAACAAGCTCGGAACGTTAAGAATTTTATCAACGATTACCATCCAGAAATCGGCAAAAGAACCAAAGCAGTTGTTAATTTTCTCAAAAACGGAGAGCAACCCACAGATTTCGTTACCACGGCTCAGTGCGAGGCTTTAGGAGATGATGAAACTTGCGATATTATCATTTTTCCCATGTTGGCAATTGGTAGAGGCGTGAATATTGTTTTCACCAAAGGAGATAGGCAACTCGATGCAGCCATTGGTACAATTTATTTCCTCACCCGTCCCCATCCCACGACTGACGATACGCAACTTTTGTACAGTCTAGCCGGAAAAGCTACCCAAGAATTTAACAGTAGAGTTTTTACTGAATCAGAAGACTTGCCAGCAATTTATAATACTTGGAAACAGTCCCGAAAACAACTCTGGAAAACGGCTAATCGGCTGTTACGCGAACCTCTCATGGCTAGCCGTTTGGGTGAAGATTTATTTAAACCGTTTACGGCAAATCAGATGGTTGGGATTTTGCAAACTATCGGGCGCGGGATGCGAAATGGGTGTCCGGTACAAGTTTACTTTGTCGATGCAGCTTGGGCTATTAAATCCACTAAAAATGAACCTGACTCCGGGCGGGACAGTATGCTAGTTCAAATGCGAATTATTTTAGAAGAATGCGTCAAGCATCCCGATCCAGTGATTCGAGAAATTTATCAAGAACTTTACGGTGCATTTCTGGAGCCCCTGCGGCGCATTAATGGCATAGTTTACCCGGAAAGTTTACGCGATTCAGAAGGTTTGACAGAGGAAGAAGACGATTTTAATGATTTTTCGCCTTTATTGGAGATGTAAGCATGAACGAGGAAATTTTGGACGAAATTGAATTCGATGATGACGGCGAAGTAAAGCACTCCTGGACGCATTCAGACCAAATAAACCGGGTTTTTTACCGAATCTACGGGCTGTAACGAAATATTTTCGTAAAAAAACCCGGTTTCTGGTCCCCATGCGTCCAAGACTATAAAGGAAACCACTATTATTGGAGATGCAACCATGAACGACGACATTTTTGACGAAATCGAATCCGATGATGACGAAGAAACTGAAGCTACTGTGGTTTCAGACACTCTTTACATTCCTCTTGCGAATAAGAGTCTGAAAGAAATTACCCTAGCTTTTACCGTCCCAGATAATATCGAGCCAGTAACAGTCAAAGGCTTGACACTAGGTTGGACAAAATCTGCTTTACATGAGCTTTCGACCATCCAAAAAGGTGCTTGCAAGGGCGATTCAGCCATCAAAAATCTCCCTTATGCCTCGCTGCGAGGTTTGTTAGAAGTAGGACTTGACAGTGCCGCACGGATTCAGTCAAATGTAGGTTTGAGTAACTATTCGTTGAATTCTAAAAGTGTAAATGAGCCGGAACCATTTGCTTACTTAAATTCCGAAAGTACACAAGATATCCAGAAAGCGTTACGCCCAATTATCAACGAGTGGATAACAAATTTCCTAAAACCTTTTGCAGAAAAAGAAGATGGGCAAGTGGAAGTTATCGACCGTTTGGAAGATTTGCACGATCGAAAGGAGTTGTTAACAATTACTCCGTCTGAGTCTCAAGTTTTACCTTGGAAATGGAATCCAAATACAGGAACTACAAAACACAGCAACAATTATGATTATCGCGTGTTAGTCGATTATGCAGCTCGTGCGATCGCGGGAAAAGAGATTTTTCAGGAGCTAGGAACAATGAAGCGGGTTATTTCCAGCAGTGGTAGCCTCACAACTGGGATGGCAGAATTGATTACCGATCCCATTACTCTACCCGACACTACAGGAACATTCAGTCTGGTGGTACGCTTAGAAGTTGTAACCTATCCTTCTTTGCACCAGCCTTTATTGAAGATAGATGTTTCCAAACGCCGCTGGTTAAGTGGGTTACAACCTGCACGCTATAACTCAGCAAATATTAGCGGCTTTGTCTTTTCTGATGATTATAGCGATCGCACCTTTCGCTACACGGTGCTTTCCGATTCCGAAAAACCTGAGAAAAATCAACCCGACAAAAAGAAAAATTGGTTTTGGGCGATCGATAAAGATTTTGAAGCCTTGCGCGGCAAGCTAAAACTCCCGCTGAAAACCCCTAACGGTCAAAATATTGATGGTTCCCAAATTGCTTTGGGGAAAGCTTCAACGGATAGCTGTAAAGTAGTATTAACTTACCGCAACGGATTGCAAGAAGGGAAACACGGAATTGACGCAGGCGTACCGGAGATTGATAAATTAGAAGCTTTTGAGTCGATAGCCAAAATTATTGAACCTATCGGTTTTAAAGCTTTTGATAATTACTATCCTGTAAATTTTAAGAGAGGTGAAAGCCACAAATTAGATGATACAGCTTCACGCATGATTAATTTGCCTACTCTGTTAGGTGCTGCTTTAGAAGTTCTCGAAAAAGACGACTGCTATGATTTGACTCCCAAATATCTAGAAAGCTTTGAGGACAATGAGTTAAACAGCTTGCTCACTAAACACCTTGATATCAATTTAGATAATATTGCAAAAGGCAGAAAAGCCCTTAAATTGGTTTGTCAATTAAAAGAACTCAAGGCGATGATTCAGGCAAACCAGGAAGCTATGCGTCGGCTATATCCTAACGAAAGACTGTTGCTTGTTGTCTTTTACGAAGAACAATGTCAAACCGAAGTGAAACTGCTGCAAGCAATGATTCCAGTTCTGTGGGGTGGTGCGATCGAACTCATGGCTAATCGTTTGCCAGCAAACACTCACGGGCCGAGAGAGTCATTGCCCGGTGCAAATTTGAAAGCGAAAGAGCGATCGCAAAACCGCATAAAAGCCTGGGAGTCGATCGTCCAACAACTTGCTTTACGCAAACAGCGAACTTTTTGCCTGGTAATGGCACGGGAATGGTATCCAGACAAGAAACATGATGATTCGGTGAATAAACCCTCCTCCCGTCAAGCACTGGCTAAAATCGCTGGTTCTTGCGTGCAGTTTCTGCTACCGATTGAAAAAACTAAGGACAAAAATATTCTCAACCTCGATAATTTTTCCCATCGAGTGCAAGCGGCCCTAAAAGACTTACTTTGGGCTCATTCTGGCCGCATTGATGATGTCAAGGAAAAGGTTGACAAATGGCTAAAAGATACTCCTCAAGAAGCCAGACCAAAAGAAATTATTGGGATTACGATCGTCCGCAAACAGAAAGGTCGCGCTCGCGGCTCTATTGAGAAGACATTTTTACCAATTGCTATGCGTCTCAACGTGGAGACAGGCGAGTGCGAACTGTGCTGTGCTTATGATAGGAATAGTTTACAAATCAGTCCTTGGAGCAAGTTTTCTGATGCGATCGCCTTCATTTCCCAAATCTCCCCCGTGAAACTGGCTGACAAAGAAGATGTGCGTCGGAATCGTTTCATGGAATTTGTCAAGCAGATTATTTCCAATTCTGTAGAGGAGGGAAATCAACCATTAGTTACGATCGATTCTTCCAACTGCGTGAAACTTTGGTCTTGGCTTGCCGATTCTAAAATGAATGCAAATCAGATTAATTTTGAAACCCAGTCGGGAAGCCCCTTGCACGAACATATGGAGCAAGAATGGAAAGGCGCGCGGATAATTCGGATTCGCCAAGACCTCGCCCCTGGAATTATAGATAAAAAAGTCCGATATTTAACAGAAACTTCTCTGGAAGATACGCGGACAAAAAAAGAACTGACTTCAACCCTTGAAATTCCTTCAGCCTCTAGTGTAAAGGGATTATTTCGACTAAGTGCAACTAATCAAACGGGTTGTGTTGCTTATCTATCTGTAAGAAATGAAAAACCAGGTAAATTACGCGGTCAAAGTTGCTATCGCTCAACAAAAATTAACGTAGCTGCCAAGAAAGCTGAGGATTCTCAAGACAAACTTTTAAATAATGCTGATTTAAAAGTTGACGAAGCTGCAAATAAATCTGATGATTCCAAAGGCAAACTTTTAAATAAAGCTAAATTAAAAGTTGACAAAATCGCAAGAAAACCGCCGTTTTTGGGTCAGTGGACAACTCCCAATCCCCTTGAGATTGTTGTTACCTTGCGACAAGAAAATGACAAGCCCGATCGCCTTGCTGCACTGGTAGAATCTCTGCGCTATGGTTTCGGTCACTACAGCGACTGGTCGAGCTTACCGGCCACCCTGTTCTTCGAGCGTGTCGTGCGAGATTACATCAGCGAATTTGCAATTGAAGATGAAGAAAGGTCGGCGGAACCTGATAGGGAGGAATAATTCAGTCTAGGGGTTCTGTCCCGACTCGCTTGAGTTTTATGGCGTTGGAGTCGGTGATTAACGGGCTTAACTTCAGGCCAATCGCTTCTCATGTCAAAGGGGGAGAGAATTTTTGCGCCCTGGAGTGAAAGATGAAGAAAGCTGAGCAAATCTAAAATCTAAAATCTAAAATCTCAAATTCCCTGGGAGAGGCTGCACTGTATAATTAGTGAAGGCTGGATTTGCCGAAAATTGGTAAGTTTAGTAGGAATTTTTAAGCGGTAAGGGATCGATCGAACGAACGCAAATCACATGAATGAGGCTAAATCTATCAAAATTGCGGTGGTTGGGGATGTTCACGATCGCTGGGAAGCTGAAGACGGCGAGGCCCTGAAGCATCTGGGCGTTGATTTGGTGCTGTTTGTGGGGGATTTTGGCAATGAGTCGGTGGAGGTGGTGCGGGCGATCGCCCAATTGGACATTCCGAAAGCAGCGGTGTTTGGGAACCACGATGCTTGGTACACGGCGACAGAGTGGGGCCGCAGTCAGTGTCCTTACGATCGCACTCAAGAAAATTGGGTAAAACAGCAGTTAGATTTAATGGGAGAAGCTCACGTCGGTTACGGGAAACGGGATTTTCCCGAATTGGGCGTAACTGTGGTGGGAAGCCGCCCGTTTACTTGGGGGGGTTCGGAGTGGAAGTACGGGGATTTTTACTCGGAGTGGTTTGGGGTAGAAAGTTTTGAGGAGTCGGCGCGGCGCATTGCAGCGGCTGCGGCGGATGCCGATTGCGAAAATGTGATTTTTTTGGGTCACACGGGCCCGACGGGGTTAGGAGAGGCTCCTGAAGACCCCTGCGGGCGAGATTGGAAGCCACTGGGAGGGGATTGGGGCGACCCGGATTTTGCGGAGGCGATCGATCGAACTCGTACCACAGGAAAGCACATACCTCTGGTAACTTTTGGTCATATGCACCACAAACTGCGGCACACAAAGCACGAGTTGCGGAAGTCGCTGGAGGTGAGTGCAGAGGGTACGGTGTATTTGAATGCGGCCAGCGTACCGCGAATTGTGGAGAGAGAGTGCTCGAAATTGCGGAATTTCTCGATCGTCCTGCTGGAAAATGGAGCAGTGTCGGAAGTGTCCCTGGTATGGGTAGGCGAAGATTTCGCGGTAGAAAGAGAACAAATTCTTTATCGGCGCACTGAATCTGCAGCTATTTGTAGTTAGAGACATTTGCTGGTATGATAAAATTTATGCGCCGGGAGAGGTGGCAGAGTGGTCGAATGCGCCTGACTTGAAATCAGGTGAACCGCAAGGTTCCGTGGGTTCAAATCCCACCCTCTCCGTTTAACAATTCTCTTGTCCGTTAAGGGTTTCAGGTTGACTGCATAGCAAGAAAAACCATTTTCCGCTCAACTTTCGCGCCAATGGTTTTCTAATATGTCCAAAACCACCTCCATATCTGCCAAGTCCGCCCTCGACTTTTTACGCTGCGCTTTTAACTGATTGAGCAAGTCGGCCGGCTCTGGAAATTCTGCGACGGTCGGAGCCGAGTTTTTACTTTCTTCCCGATCGCGCTGCACTTCCTTGAGTTCTTGCTCCAGCATTTGCACCTTCAGTCCTAAGTCACCATTGCGCTCATGCAACTGGTTCAGTTCCTTATCCCATTCTGCAAGCTGCTTGTTGGCCGCTTTCAATTCCTGCCTGAGTGATTCATCTTTGCCATCACTCAGGCACTCAATTTTCCCAGCCGTTCCTCAATGGCGGCCATCCGCTCCATCACCGGGTCAAGGCGATCGGCTACAGCCTTGTCTACAGTGTCTACAATTTCTGTAGACACGACGCTATCATTACTTTGTGTAGACAAGTCTGTAGACACTGTAGACACTATAGGTGTAGACAAATTAGACAGCGCTGTAGACGTGCCTGAGACTTCCTTGAGAATGCGTTGTGCAGCTTGACTAAGCGACTCACTGTCTAGCTTCTGAGCTTCTATCCAGTTCAGAAAATGACCAGAAGCCCTGAATGATACGACTTGACTTTGACTCATTGTAGACACCTGTATACAGTATTTGTCTACACTAACTGATATCTGTCTACACTGTCAACATATTGTAGACAAAACTTGTAGACACGAAAATCCCCCAATTAAGGGGGATGGGATTCAGTCGTTAGTTGTCAGGCAGTGGGTAAGGATTCAGGTCACTGAACTCCTTGCTGGGCAAAGACTTTAGATATGGAGCTTGATACTAAATCAATCTCTATTCTCAATAAACCACGAAAAACTGTCACTTATCCTCGTTTATTGACAATTAACCACGAAAGACAAAAACCCTTAGTTTGCCCTAAAACCCTTGCCAGACAAGCGTTGGAGCCGCAAGTTTTTAGACCTGAATCCTTACCTTTAATCAAGAATACTATGCTAATATAGAGCAAGGAGGAAAACAGAATGTATGGATGCCAGCAAAATCTAATTAGTCCAGACAAAGAATTGAAAGCAGTCTTAGAATTCTTGTGTAGTGAAGCCTCAAAGTTAATTAATTGTGGAAATTATTATGCCAGACAACTATTCTTCAAAACTGGCAGGATACCGAGTAGAGCCAAGCTGCATAAAGTTTTAGAAACGGACAATCGAAACATTCATTATAAAGCTTTTTATTCAGATACCGCACAGCAGATACTGACTAGCGTTGCTGAATCTTTCCAATCCTATTTGGGCGGGCTTGCTGGAATCAAAGAAGGGACAGTGACGCAACATCCAAGACTTCCTGGATACAGACAAGGTGGATTAGCCCTTGTAACTTTTACAGGTAGATCAGTCAAATTAAAAGATGGAATGTTGCGATTTCCTTTAGGGAAGCAAGTTAAAGCTTGGTTTGGCATAGATGCGTTCTATCTGACGATGCCATCTAATAAGGAGCATTCTTCGATTCGAGAGTACAGGATTTTACCCAGAAACGGATGTTTTTATCTAGAATTGGTTTACCAAAAAGAAGCTGTTCAATCCGATGTCAACGTTGATTATGTATTGATGATCGACCACGGGATGGACAACTGGATAACTTGTGTCAGCAATATTGGAACTTCATTCATCGTAGACGGAAAGCATCTCAAGTCCATCAACCAAGGCTATAACAAACGAGTGGCAAGCTTGATGTCTGGAAAAGACAATGGATTCTGGTCGAAAAGACTGGAACGGCTGACCGAAAGCAGAAATAGAACAATGCGGGATGCAGTTAATAAAGCTGCTCGTAAGGTTATCGATCATTGTATATCATCCAAGATTGGTACAGTCATATTTGGATGGAACAAGCATCAGAAAGATTCGCTAAATCTGGGTACAAATACCAATCAAAAATTTGTTCAGATTCCCACGCGTAGGTTAAAAGATAGAATTGCTCAACTCGGCGAACAGTACGGAATTAAATTCGTCGAAACCGAAGAATCCTCTACTTCAAAAACTTCTTTTCTCGATGCTGACGAACTGCCTAAAATCGGCGAAAAATCCGAGTGGTGGAAAGCTTCGGGAACAAGAATTAAACGTGGATTATATCGGACAGCGAAGGGGTGGCTAATTAATGCAGATTGCAATGGTTGTGCAAATATTGGTCGTAAAGTAGCAACAATACTTGGACTCGATCTAAGTGGAGTTGGTAGAGGTGACTTTTCAGCACCTGTAAGACTTAAATTGTGGTCTTATGAATCCCCTCGCCTTTAGGCATGGGGAGATGTCAAGATAGGCGGGTGTACTTCATAAATGTGGAATCTCCTGTAAATGTAAATGGAAAGCAATAGCCATAGACCTCAAAAAATCAGGTCATCTTCTCAATCAGTGGCTGCATCAATCCTGTGGGATGAAACTGAAGATAAAAATACAATTTTTTGGGAAGAATGGCAGGCGCATCAAGATTATCTTTCCCATTGCTGTCTCAAGTGGATGAACTCAAACCCACTCGATGCCGAAGAAGTATTGAGTCAGGCAATGCTTAAAGCCTGGAATGAATGGCAAAACTATGGAATTCAAATTAAATGTCCTAAAGCTTGGTTAACTCAACTTCTCTATAACTTCTGCATAGATTTCCATCGAAAACGAAAACGAGAAACATTAATAATTGAAAACATAGACGAGATTAAACTGGAAGATTATCCCGCACTTTATTCTAACTTAGGATTTACTGAACCTAATCTTATAGACCTGGAATTGCCGGCATATATCTACCACAAAATTGACTCCTTGCCTCCCAGACTCCGCGATACTTTTGTCTTATACCACTACCAAAATAAATCTTATCAAGATATTGCCAAGCTCTTTCTATGCTCTGAAGAAAACGTCCGCAAATGCGTGACCAAAGCCGGACGTATTCTGCGAAGGCATTTAACCAAATATCTGGCCGGTGAAGATGATACTCCTCTAAATTCTTCCTCGCCCGCCTTAAAGTTGGTAATTCCTTTGCCAGAAAAGTCTCAACCCCAATGCAATTGGGAATCACTAATTCCCCCAAAAAGCCAGGATGAAGAAATTAGCTATCAAGTCACCGTACTATGTCTGGAAACTTTACCAAGAAATTGGGTCTAAAGCCCCGTCCTTATAGGACGGCTTTAATTACAGAGACTGTGAAGATTCGTTAAAGATACAGACTTGCAAATCAAAGTTTCTGTAATAGTGGTAGACTATTGAAATGATAGTATTAGAGTTTAAGTTGAAGGGCAAAGCGGAGCAGTATCGAATCATCGACAACATGATTCGGACGGCTCAATTTGTGCGAAACAAAACTCTTAGACATTGGATAGATAATCAAGGGATTAAGCTAGTAGACCTGTACAAACAATGCGCCGTTATGGCAAAAGAGTTTGAATGGGCAGGCAAGCTTAATTCGACGGCACGTCAGGCTTCCGCCGAACGTGCCATTTTTGCTATCCAGCGTTTCTTTGCTAACTGCAAAGCTAAGAAGCCAGGAAAAAAAGGATACCCGCAGTTCAAGAAACATACTCGCTCTGTTGAGTACAAGCAGTCCGGTTGGTCGCTTTCTAGTGACAAAAGATGCCTAACATTTAAAGATTGATTTGCTGCTGGGAGATTCAAGTTAATCGGTAGTCGGGATTTGCATTTTTATGCGCCTGATGAGATTAAACGAATTAGGATTGTGCGCCGTGCCGATGGCTACCACGCCCAATTCTGTATCAACGTGGAGCGGAAAGAGGAACTTGTTCCGACTGGTAAGGTTATTGGAATAGACGTGGGATTGAACCACTTTTATACTGATAGCGACGGCGAAACAGTTCCTAATCCTCGCTACCTCCGAAAGAGTGAAAAAGCTTTGAAGAGATTGCAGAAGCGAGTTTCTCGGAAAAAGAAAGGTTCCAAGAACCGGAAAAAGGCGATCAACAAGTTAGGAAGAAAACACCGGAAAGTCAGCAGGCAGCGTAAAGACTTCGCCATAAAGACGGCGTTGTGCGCGGTAAAATCTAACGATTTTGTAGCCTACGAAGACCTTCAGGTTCGGAATATGGTTAAAAACCACAAGCTCGCTAAATCAATCAGCGATGCAGCCTGGTCACTAACTTGATCATTATTTGGAATATTTCGGGAAAGTGTACAGCAAAACAGTCATTGCTGTTCCACCACAGTACACCTCTCAGAACTGTTCAAATTGCGGCAATCTAGTCAAGAAAACCCTGTCAACTCGAACCCATATTTGTGGTTGCGGTACGATATTGGATCGCGACCACAATGCTGCGTTGAACATTTTGGCGAAAGGGTTAAAGCAGGCAAAATTTAATTTAAATACGGCGGGGCACGCCGGAATTCACGCTGGGGGACAGACCGATCTCTACTCGCTGGTGGTGACATCAACAAGCAAATCGACTGGATGATCCAAGAATCCCCGCGCCTTCAAGGCCGGGGAGTGTCAACCCATCATTCCTACATCTCTACTACCCTTCCAGTCTGGAGATGAAAGTGCGTTGAGTCAGCCGTTGTTTATCCCGCATGTGGGGAAGTTGAGAAGATGTTGCAGCAGCCAAAAGGTAAGATGAGCAAGGGTTCTAGGGGTTGAGGGGAGATTTTTGGAGAGAAAATTTGCCTGTAACTCGAAAAATTCCCAAATTGGGGTGGGAAAACGTCTAACTAATAAATAAGCGTCAGATAAAACCGCTTAGAGTCCAGGCATTAGTTACATCTTTCTTAACAAAAAATGAGTACATCCCGCAAAATCCAGATCGCACTCGTGGCAAGTCTCCTGTGGTCATCTACATCAGTCAGCGGCTTTGCTGCTACCAACTCGATTACCTCTGAAAAGTTTCAGTCAGACACGGTAAAGCTTCCTGTGGAAAGTATTCCGTCTAGGCAGTTAAATTTAACACCAGATACTTATTTAATTGCTGGTCAGTTCAGGGATATGCTGAGTAAAGTACCTGGGGGATATGCCACGTTCAAATCATTTGACGAGATATGGAAGAATCCAGCAGACAGGAAGACAAGATTATTTGATTACTGCAACACTCAAAAAGTGTTATCAGTTAAGCTATGTTTTAGAATGCTAACAATTTGGGCAGACGATACAGGGGAATCTGCCAACCGTAAGGACTCCGAGGAGCTAGACAAGATATTTGATGAAGCCAGAAAAATGTAAAGGTAAAATAATCCATAATGCGTGAGAGTGAAATCTCTTTGACTTTGGGGACATTACCAACTTAGTGCTGCTCCATTTCAGTGTTCAAAAAATTGAAGAAAAAGCGATCTTGCCCACTCGACGAAGGGCGCGATCGCTTTTTTTCGGAGTGCGTAGGCAACGCCCGTTGTAGATATCGCTTTTCGTTTAAGCTGTTGTGCATTTAAATTGTATGTTGAGGGCGGGCTTTCCGGCCCAACCCCTACTCCCCACAAGAAGGAAAATTTATTGCCCCATGCAATTTAAATGCGTATTAGCTTACGAGAGAGCCATTGATTGACGCGATCGCATTGATTTTCCTTGCTAACAATTAATCTTTTATAGCTTGTTTAGTTTGAGTAACTAAGACATAATCGGATTAACGTAAATTATTTTATTTCCCCTTATCTATAGCCAGTCTAAATTATGTCTGGATACTTTGCCACATCATTGGTGCAGTTCTGCCAATCTTCTGGGCTAGAGATGAATGTTCACTTTTTCTTAGAAGAAAAGCCAATTAGACAAGATCAGAAATTGAACACTTTAAGTAAGTATGTTCAGAAATATCCCCAAGGATGGAAAAAAAGGTTAGAACTAGCTAATTTGCTTTACCAGATGGGAGACTGGCAACAAGCGGTTGTCGAATATCATCAAGTGATTGAGCGACAAGCGCAATTAATGGGTGTGCGGCTGCAACTAGGGAAACTATTGCAGCTAATGAAACGAGAAAAAGAGGCAATAGAAGTCTATGAAAAAGCCTTGTCGTGTTACGAAAACGAAGCGACTCAGCATCATATCAAGGGATTGATTGCAGTTTGTCGGGGTGAGAGTGACAAAGCAATTATTGCCTTTAATTTAGCAACTCATTTAGAACCTGAAAAAGTCGTTCACCGGCTCGCTTTGATACAGGTGTATCAGCAGATAGAAAATCATCTTGGCGTGATCAGTGCTGTGGAGCCAATTTTGGCAATCAACCCAGATGATGTTGTGGCGTTGATTTACAGCCAAGATGCGAATCTGGCGGTGGGGGATATGAGCGCCGCAACAGAGCTGTTGAGCGAGCTTATAGCTCTATTTCCGAATGATTTTAGGGTACTGCAACGACAAATTGAGCAACGTCTTCAGATGAGATTAGTTTCTGGTGAAGAGGGGAAACTGACGAAAAAGATGATTACCTCTTTACTGCTACAAACTCCTCATGGGGCTGAGGCTCACAATTCTCTGGGCTATTATCACATCTTCCGAGGCGATTGGCGGCAAGGTGTGGAGGTGTTAGCAGAGTTTACCGCCCAACACCCCAATCATCCTTATGGTTGGTATTACTATGGCAGGTGCTTATACGACACGGGAGACTATCAAAAAGCAGCACAGATGATGGCGAATGCTTATCAACTGTATCCCGATAATTGTGCAATTTATCAGGTCTTGTGTGAAATTTTACCGGCTGCCAAACGCTGGGAAGAATTGCGTTTTGTGGTAGAACAGATGCTGAAACGATTTCCTGAACGTTGGAGTGTTTGGGCGACTGCGGGGCGGGTGTTGGTGGAACACTTCAAAGAGATTGAACGAGGATGTAGTGTTTCTGAGCAGGGCACAAAACTTCAGCCGCAGTTAGTTGATGCTTGGTTTCGTCATGGGCGGGTGTTGGCTTTGGCTCTTAAACATCAAGAAGCGGTGGAGGCGTTGGAGAAAGGATGGAAGTTGTTACCAGCGGGAATTTCTCTGCAATTCGTACCGACGGCGCTGTGGCTGGCGGAGAGTTACCAGGTGCTGGGGGATGTTGGGGCTAGTCAGCGCTGGTGGAAAGTTGCCGGTGAGGGATGTCAGGAATTGAGAGCGTTTAACCCGGCTATGGCTGACTACTGGTTAGGGAGAGCCTTGGTGGGGTTGAAGGATCGGTTGGGGGCGATACAGGCTTATGAAAGTGCTTTGAGTCAGCAGTTGTTGTATCCAGCGCGTGGGGAGGTTGAGAAGAGTTTGCTGCGCTTGAAGGGTAAGAAGGGGAAGGGTTCTAGGGGTTGAGGGGGGATTTTTGGGGGAGAAAATTTCCTCGTAACTAGAAAAATGACTAAATTGGGATCGGGAAACGTCTAATAAATGAGGATGAACAGGAAAATTACCTTTAAATTCTGCCATCGATGCGCAGCAAGGGTTTCAAATTTCCAGTTGTCAACATACGCAGTAAACCTACGGAGCAAGAACTAATTATGTCTCGGATTATACAATGCAATACCGATGTATTAAGAATCAAGCCTAGCGAAGCTGTTAGCTGGTACGCTACTGCTCAAAGTGAGAAGTCGCATACAATCAAGCTGGAAGACGAGGATGGTCATGTATATATAGATACTGAAATCCAGAGTATAGATTTATCTAAGTCTGTGACTGGTTCTTTTATTACTCCTCCTAAATCCAATGGGAAGGTGCAAAAATATACCTTAACCTTTGGTAACTGTATTTCGTACATAACAGATAGCGCAAACCTTGATGATGATGAAGCAACCACTTTAGTATCAACATTCCAGTACGCATGCGAAGATTCTGCTACAGATCCAAATGATCCAAATTATGATTACAATGACCTATTCTTTGCGATAACTTTTTATACACGAAAAGGTTAAGAACTGAAAAGATCGATACCTGCGGCGGGTAAGGACAGTTTGATCGCACTTCTCTTATAGGGTGCGATCGCTCTCTTCGTAACGCACCTTCTCAATTGTCAGTGCAATGTCTACGATGCCGTAAGCTGGAGGGCGATCACAGAAGATGATGGGATTGAGTGAGATCGCAAAAGCGTAGCATCCCCCAGGTAAACCCAAGGGCGTAGCTGATAGGTTGGGCGGCGCGTGGGGAAGTCGAGAAAATTTTGCAGCAGCCCAAAAGCAATCTGGGAAAGGGTTAGAGGGGTTGAGTGTGGGTTTTGGGAGAGAAAATTTGCCTGTAACTCGAAAAATTCCCAAATTGCGGTGGGAAAACGTCTAAAAGATGTGGGAAGAAAAAACCACTAATCAACCTAAATTTCAACAAACGAGGTATTGTCGTATGAGCATTGTCAAAAAACTACCAGCAGTTTTAATGGCTGCTGTTGGCATCTCTTTTAGTTTCGCCAGTACAGCCTTAGCACAAAAAATTTTATTAGGAGAGAAGACTCTCGGTCTTCAAGAGGATGTCGATTTTAAGCCACAAAATAGGAGCAATATGACGATTTGCTTCCAGACAACTGATAACTTACCGGGTTCCCTAATATTGATTTATATGGCAAGTTCCAACTCAAGTGACATAAAAATGGAAAGATTAAAGGCTACCCCCACGGAACAATGTATATCCAGAAGCGTGTATATAATTCCGGCAAGAGTAAGCAATATAGGAAGGGATGATATACCTGGGTTTAGTCGATCTGTTCGTGTACGTGCGACGCAGGGATAAAGAATTACGTCAGGAAGCGCACATCTAAAGGCATAGGCTTGAAAAAGCAATGTATCATAGTATTTGCGATCGGGTCTGACCCGATCGCAAATACTATCCTAACTCGGTGTATCGCTAATGAACTTAAGAGACTGTTGGCGAATTCACATAGGGTTTCACCCCTCACCTCTAAAACCAGCACTCGCGGTGTTTCTCACATAGATGTAGTAGGTTGGGTAGAGCGTCAGCGAAACCCAACACATTATTTTAAAAGAGTTGGGTTTCGCTCGCGCTCTACCCAACCTACACTATCTACATTTTACCTATGAGGGGTATTACCCTTTTTTAATTCGCCAACAGTCTCTGAACTTAATTGAAGCTATTATTGCAGTTCCTGACCATCGACATCCAAGAGGTATTAAGTAGGTAGGCGCAAAGAAACCTCGCTAGGTAACGGAATGTAAATCTGCCAGAACCATTGCGATTGCTTCGTTTCACTTCGTTTCATGCAGCTATGACATACTTATTTATTTTCCTACTCATCTACTTAATTGCTAATTGCTGATGCCGATAAGATTGTTTTTCGGAGATGCCCAATGCCCCATGCCCCATGACTAATGACTATTGACTAATGACAGATTTTCTTCGGATTTTGTCAAAAAATTGCGAGCTTGCATAATCCCATAAAGGTTAACATCTGTTTCTAACAAACAAGCATGACCGCTGTTAGCAAGCAGCACCATTTCAGCATTGGGAATTACCTTGACTAAAAGCTTCGCTTCTGCTAAAGAAGGCAGCAGCCGATCGGCACCGCTAGCAATTACTAACGTCGGCTGTTTGATACCGCGCAACTGATTTTCGTCAACATTAAACGATCGCACTAACGCCAATCTCCACACAGACGTGTTTTGCGGTACTGCTTGCATCGCTTCTAGCAAAGCGCGGCGATCGTCGCGCCCAATCTTTCCTAATGATGCTAATATCGGCAATAAACCGATTACCGACAGCGGATAAAGGTTGGCCGGCAGCCACTGAGTCAGATACGAGCCCCACTGCACCCAAGGCTGCTGTCGAAACGAAGAAGCTGGATTGACTAAAATTAATCGATCGCACAATTGAGGAGCTTCTAACACAACTTTCATCGCTAAACAGCCCCCAAATGACTCGCCGCACAGATAAACCGGCCGCTTCGGCTTTCCGGCTTGCTTTTCTGCTTCAATTAAGGCAATTGTTTCGCTAACAAGTACCTCCCAACTAGCCATGTCGTCAGCCGGTATAGTTAAGCAACGAATGTCGAAATGATTGGCTAATTTAGGAATTTGGGAGCGCAGCAGCAAACCGCCCCCGTCCATACCGGGCAGAAATACAAATAAAGGGCGATCGGGTTTCGGGGGTTTGGGGGTTAGGAAACGAACCTTGTTGTTAGCATTTGCCATGATTCAAGTCAATCGATTTTAGATTTTAGATTTTAGATTTTAGATTGGAAAGCTGACACCAGCCAATAGTTAACAGTCAACAGTCAACAGTCAACAAACTTACAAACAACCTCGTTGGAGTAATTCGGCAATTTCCCCCTGACAGTGGTTGGTGAGTTCAGCAACAACTGCTTTGGCTTTTTTGCCTTGATATTGCTGCTGTCTCTCGACAGTAATCCAATAAGGCCGGCCGATTAAAACATTAACTCGCTGATAAATTATCACAGGATGCCACCCTGATCGATCGAACAGCGGTTCCGAAGGATCGAACAAACTCAACAACTTCAGCGGTACACCCGATCGTATTGACTGTTCCTCAAAGGAACTAATCGCCACCGGCAAAACTGCCAAATCCCGCACCGGCGCCCGCAAAGCCAAATGAGCAAATCCCCGCTGAAACTTCCCCACAGTATTCGGGCCAGTCAGCTTCACCATCGGTTCTGCACCCTCTGGAAACACCCCCACCATCTCCCCGCCTTGCAGTAGCGCTGTTGCTTGAGAGAAAAAATGCTGCTGTCGGTGTTCCGGTGCTTCCAAGGGGAAAGCGCCGAAAGTCGTGACCACTTCCCTCATCACCGGAACTTGACCCATGTAATGATGACAAGCAAAGCGGATCGATCGACCCAAAGCCGCCGTCAGCAGCACAGGATCTAAGAAACTGCGGTGATTGCTCACCACCAGAACCGGACTCTCTTGGGGAATCCGGTCTTCGCGGTACATAAACATCTGCGTTCCCAAACCAGCCAGGAAACAGCGCGAAATCAGCAATTTGCTCTCTGAAGACATGGGCGAAAAGACAGGTGCGACGCTATAAAGGTTGATTCCATTTCCACGCAGCTTAACATTTCTTTACCAAGTCGGGGCTCCCTCAAAAAGTAGACTTTCCCCTTGTGCCTTTGTTTCGTAAGCTGTTGGACATTTAAACTGTGAACTAAAATTTGATAAAGTTCTTGTGGGGAGTAGGGGTTGGGCTTATAGCCCGCACAAAAAATACGATTTAGATTCAGAACAGCTTAGTCCTGGACGCAGGGGTTGCCAGAAACCGGGTTTTTTGCGAAAAGACGCGTTACAGCCCGCCAAAACAGTAAAAAACCCGGTTTCTTTGTCGGAGTGCGTAAGTCTTGTTTCGGCCAAATTTCCCAGTCAGAAACAAAAATTCATAAAGTGTTGTTGCAAACTTCTATAAAAATGTTTAAAACAGCCCTAAAACCAGGTTGCGGCAGCTAAACTTAGAAATTTACAGTGGCCATTGACACACTGTCAAAGTATTTTTGGACAAGTCGTAATAGCAATCTCGCGAGGCATCAAATGAATAACATCCAAAACTATCGCCTTAAATGTACGCTCACCTTTGGCGACATTTACGGTCAAATCATTGTTTGGCTGATAGTCATCTTCCTAAGTCTAGCGTCGGCACTCGCCTTGTGGAGTAGCGCCCGCCAAATCTTCGCCTTGGCTACCGTCGGCTTGATTTTAGTGCTGTCTCTGCCCTTCTTGCTGTTTGCTTTCGTTACAACTCTGCTAAATAACATTGAAGTGCTTGCTGTAGAACCCGGTACGGAAACTCAACCTTCTGCAACGGGAAATCAGTCCAATCAGCAGCCTGTCGAAAGCGCCGGCTAGTCCAATGTGAAATTTTAACTTTTGATTTCCCATTCAAATCAAAAGTTAAAAAACTTCCTGCTCTTTTGGTGGGAAGTTTTTTTTTGCGTCACCATAAGTTGAGCAGAACACTCAAAATAATTCAAAAAGATGCTAGAACACGACGTAATCATTGTAGGCGGCGGTTTAGCAGGTTGCCGCGCCGCAGTAGAAATTGCCCGGACTGACCCCAGTTTAAAGGTAGCTGTCGTCGCTAAAACTCACCCGATTCGATCGCACTCCGTCGCAGCCCAAGGTGGGATGGCCTCCAGCCTCCAAAATGTCGATCCCGAAGACAGTTGGAAAGCCCACGCCTTCGACACAGTAAAAGGTTCCGACTATTTAGCCGACCAAGACGCGGTAGAAATCCTCACCCGCGAAGCGCCCGGTGTAGTCATAGATTTAGAACACATGGGAGTCCTCTTCTCCCGCCTCCCAGACGGCCGAATTGCCCAGCGCGCTTTCGGCGGACATTCCCACCGCCGCACCTGCTACGCCGCCGACAAAACCGGTCACGCCATCCTCCACGAATTAGTCAACAATCTGCGCCGCTGCGGAGTTCACATCTATCAGGAGTGGTATGTCACGCGCCTGATTTTGGAAGAAGGCCAAGCCAAGGGGGTAGTTATGTACCGCCTTCTAGACGGTCAAATTGAGGTCGTGCGCGCTAAGGCGGTGATGTTTGCTACGGGCGGTTACGGCCGAGTTTACAATACCACGTCGAACGATTATGCCTCGACGGGAGACGGTTTGGCGATGACTGCTATGGCGGGATTGCCGCTGGAAGATATGGAATTCGTGCAGTTTCACCCGACTGGTTTGTATCCGGTGGGAGTGTTGATTTCCGAGGCTGTGCGGGGCGAAGGCGCTTATTTGATTAATTCAGAGGGCGATCGATTTATGGCCAATTATGCCCCGTCGCGGATGGAATTAGCGCCCAGAGACATCACCTCGCGGTCAATTTCCATAGAAATTCGCGCCGGCCGAGGGATTAATGTTGATGGTAGTGCCGGCGGCCCCTTTATCTACCTCGATTTGCGGCACATGGGGCGCGAAAAAATTATGAGCAAAATTCCTTTTGCTTGGGAAGAAGCCCACCGTTTGTTAGGAATTGATGCCGTAAATCAGCCGATGCCCGTGCGCCCTACGGTTCACTATTCAATGGGGGGAATTCCTACTAATGTTAGCGGGCAAGTTCGCAGCAGTCCTGACAGTTTAGTAGACGGTTTCTTTGCCGCCGGCGAAGCAGCTTGCGTCTCGGTTCACGGCGCCAACCGTTTGGGCAGCAACTCGCTTTTAGAATGCGTCGTTTATGGCAAAGTTACTGGCGCAACCATAGCACAATTTGTACAAAATCGCAAGTTGCCTGCTGTAGACGAACAGCGTTATATTACGGAAGCAAAAGAGCAAATTCAGGCACTTGTAGAGCGTCCCGGAAAATACCGAATCAATCAAGTGCGGCAGCAGTATCAAGATACTATGACTGAGTATTGTGGTGTATTTCGTAGCGCCGAATTGATGCAGGAAGGTTTAAAGAAATTGGCGGATTTAGAGCGACAATATGAGGAGGTTTACTTAGACGATAAAGGCAAGTTGTGGAATACGGAAATTGTGGAAGCTTTGGAGTTGCGGAGTTTGATAATTGTTGGGAAAATGATTTTAACTTCTGCTTTGAACCGACAGGAAAGTCGGGGAGCTCATTCGCGGGAAGATTTTACTGAGCGCGATGATGGGAATTTCTTGAAGCATACGCTAGCCTATTATTCCCCTGCGGGGATTGATTTAGCTTATATGCCGGTGGCGATTACGATGTTTGAGCCGCAGGAGAGGAAGTATTAATTTCTGATTAGCCGTAACCCCCTAATTCAAGGGGGGTATTTTTTTTGATTACGCTAAAATAATGGCGTTTATAAAATATCAGCAAGGAATAAAAAGAGGGCCACTGACTCCAGCCATATTATCCAAATATCCCGTAGCTTGCACAAAAAACTACTATGTGTAATAATTAAAGGTTAAGGGTTAAATTTAATACTCCAGTTGTCAACTACCGATTTTCAGCATAACCCGCGCCGGAAAACTTGTAATCTGCTTTTAGAGGAAAAAATGAGTAAGTGGACAAGAACCTTTACTTTTAAAGGTAAAGAGTTATATTACAACCGGATAAAATTTAATAACCCGACAGAAAGAGCCGTAGAAATTTCCATTGCCTTTGACTTTATTGCTAATCTAAAGAATCCTCAGAAAATTCTTGAAATTGGCAACGTACTCTCCCACTACGAAAACTCATTGAGCGAAAATATTGGGATCAGATCGAGACGAATTGTAGATAAATTTGAAGTCGATCTAGGTGTAGAAAATCAAGATTTGATGAACTTGCCCTCAGCGGAAAAATATGACGCAATAGTATCAATTTCTAGTGTAGAGCACGTAGGGCAAAGAGACGATCCTTCAGGAGGCTATGGGGAACAGATAGAGAACCGCGATCTAGAAGGCCCCCTAAAGGCGATCGCTAAAATTTACGATCTACTGGCTATTGATGGAAAAGCCTTGATTACCGTTCCTTTTGGAAAACTTACAGATGCAGAATGGTATATTCAATTTAGCCAAGAATATTTAGATGTTTTAGGAAAAAAATATGGTATTCCGAAAGATGCTATATCCGCCAACTACTTAAAGCTGATAGATAGGGAAACGGTAGAGGAAAAGCACTATATGCTTTGGAAACAAGTAAATGCTTTAGAACTTAGGGATAGTGAATACGGATGGCCTTGGTCACAAGCTAATGCAATTGCCGTCATAGAACTTACCAAAGTCTCAAGCGAATTTAATCTCAACTTAAACCTAGAACCAACCGATTTGTATTACAATATGACTTACGAACAACGGAGAGAGTTTGAAAATTGCAAAGCCCAACTTCATCAGATTCAGAGAGAGTTGGCGCAGTCGCAGTCGCAACTCTATCAAACTCAGGCAGAGTTAGAACAATCCTTGACGGAACTAAATCAAAGTCAGAAAGAGTTAGAAGTAGTTCAAAGTCAAAGTTATCCTATTCAAGGAGAATTGGAACTGGCGCAGGCTCAACTATTTAAAACTCAGGAAGAGTGCGCTCAATTTCAGTCCCAACTATATCAAGCTCAGGAAGAGTTGGAAAAAGTCCATCCCCAACTACATCAAACTAGAAGTGAGTTGGAAATATCCGAGTCAAAACTGTACAAAACTCAGGGAGAGTTGGAATTAACCGAAGCTCAACTATATCAAACTCAGGAAGATCGCGATCGATTTGAGTCGCAAATGTATCAGGCTCAGGAAGATTGCGAATTAATACAAATTCAACTGCATCAAATTCAGGGAGAATTAGAACTCTTCCAAGCCCAATATCATCAAACTCAGCAAGAATTGGAACTATCCCAATCCGCACACTATCAAACTCAGCAAGAATTGGAACAGTCGCAGTCGCAACTCCACTCGACTCGGCAAGAATTGGAATTATCCCAAGCCGAACACCATCAAACTCGGACAAAATTGGAACAGTCACAGTCTCAACTGCACTCGACTCGGCAAGAATTGGAATTATCCCAAGCCGAACACTATCAAGCTCAGCAAGAATTGGAACAGTCGCAGTCGCAACTCCACTCGACTCGGCAAGAATTGAAATTATCCCAAGCCGAACACTATCGAACTCGGAAAGAATTGGAACAGTCGCAGTCGCAACTCTACTCGACTCGGAAAGAATTGGAACAGTCGCAGTCACAACTGCACAAAACGGCGGGGGAATTAGAGAGATGGCGTTTTCAGGAAAATGCCGTCAAAAATCCAGATGAAAATAATCCAGTGCAGTACGGAGTTCTAGTATGGGAAGCCTGGTATGCTTATCGCAACCACGATAGGGCTGGGATGTCTCATTCTCTACAGAAATCTTTGAATTTTACGCCTTTCTCACCGACAGAAACTATTGTGAACTGGTTGGAAAATTTTGGTCGCTTTTCCTTAGAAAAAGGCGAGTATCTCGATACGAACTCCCTGAGCAATTCCCCCGAATGGAAAGAATTGATGAGGCGTGTCCTTGCGGTTAAAACTAGGGTAGGGCGGATCTAGGCTCAGGTGACGGGAACACTAGGCTTAAGCGAGAGTCTAGTGTTTAAAATAGCCACCGGGAAGCTCAGCGCACACACCAATTCTCCTTGAGAGCATCGTCTGTTGGTAGCTCGGCCCTTAAAACTGTTCAGGAATAGCGTCGCCAAAGTGAAATCTGCTCCGGTTTGGGTGAAAAAAGTCCGTTCATCTTTTTTAACGCAAGTTTGTAGATGCGCCATCGCGAACATCACCTGGTATAGTTACAAAAATGGGGATTCTCCCGTGTTGTATACTGGCAAGCCCGTCAGAGTTGGAAATTACACCATTTAGTTCAAAGATGCTGACAAAGAACACAGAAAAATATCTTGATTTTGAAACTTGTAAAGAGGTACTTGCTAAGGTTCGAGAGCAGAACCGTAAGATAGTGCTCTGTCATGGGGTGTTTGACCTGCTTCACCCCGGTCACATTGCCCACTTGCAAGAAGCTAAAGCTTTGGGAGAGGTATTGGTAGTTTCAATTACTGCAGCTCATTACGTCAACCGAGGCCCTGGCAGACCAGTTTTTTCCGACGATTTGCGACTTTATTCGATTGCTTCTTTAGCTTGCGTAGACTACGTGCTATTGGCTCCTGTGGCTACAGCTTTAGATGTACTCGATCGAGTTCAGCCAAATTTTTACTGCAAAGGTCACGAATATGCTGACCACAGTCAAGATGTTACTAAAAATATTGACCGGGAAGCCGATCGAGTCAAAGCTTACGGCGGAGAAATTCGCTATACAGGCGAGATTGTTTTTAGCTCAACAAAGCTGCTCAATAACTATACCGATGTGTTGCCACCGCATATCAAAAGCTATGCTATCCAATTAAGCCAGCAATACCCTTTTGAGGCAATTCGCAAGGGCGTTGATGCGATGCAAAAGCTCAAAGTCTTAGTGTTGGGCGATGTCATTATTGATGAATTTGTTCACTGTACAGTGCAGGGTTTGACTTCAAAAGGCAGAGTTATTTCGACTCGCTTTTTGAAAAAAGAGCAGCATTTAGGAGGTTCTTTGGCTATTGCCCGCCACATTGCGAGTTTTGTAGACTCTGTAACTGTGGCTGGTGTTGTAGGGAATGAGCCAGACATTCACAGCTTAATTTTGAATAACATAAATGGCAGTATTAGGCTAGATTTACAATATGAAAATGGTGCCGCCACCGTTACCAAACGCCGTTACATTGAGCGGCAGGGAATGAGGGATAATTACACCAAGCTGTTTTCTATTAATGAGCTGCAAGAAGAAGGACCAGATCCCAATCAGCGGCAAAATTTATTAGATCGTTTGCGAAAAACGATTCGGGATTATGACATGGTGGTGGTTGCAGATTACGGACATGGCTTGCTGGATTCTGAACTCATGGATGTGGTTCAAAATGAAGCTCCTTTTTTGGCGCTGAACTGCCAAACAAATAGTGCAAATTACGGCTATAACTTAATTACTAAGTACCGTCGAGCTGATGTTTTTTGCTTGGATGAACAAGAACTGCGTTTAGCTTTTTCTAGCCGTTACGGAGACCACAATTATCTGCTTAAAGGTTTGTTCAAACATCTAGATGCTCAGCAAGGATGGCTCACTCTAGGTTCTGCGGGAGCGTTGGGAATCAATGCTAAAGGAGAAGAAGATTTGAGTCCAGCAATGACGTTGGCGGTCAAGGATACAATTGGGGCGGGCGATGCGTTTTTTGCTCTGGCTAGCTTGAGTGCGAAGTTGGAATTACCGATCGCAGTTGGTTCGCTGCTGGGGAATTTGGCTGGGGCGATTTCAGCGAATACTCTTGGCAATGCTGAACCAGTAGAAAAAGCTCGGTTGTTGAAATTTGCTACTACAGTGTTAAAGGTATAGAGATGCCATCTTTAAGCAAGCCTCAAGCAATTTTGTGCGATCGCGATGGCACTCTAATTCAAGATAGCCATTTCCTCAGCCACCCCGACCAAATTGAGTGGATTCCGGGAGTGCTCGAAGCGCTAAAATTCCTGAATACTCAGGACATCTCAGTATTGGTGCTGACTAATCAATCGGGAGTAGCTAGGGGTTATTTCCCAGTGGAGGCAGTGGAGGCAGTTAACGATCAAATGCGACGGGATGCTGAAGTGGCTTCAGGGGCGATCGCCGATTTTTATTACTGTCCCCATCACCCGAAAGGTCAAGTTATCCAGTATAGTTACGTTTGTGAGTGTCGCAAGCCGTCGCATGGGTTATTTCTCCAAGCGATCGCCGACCACTGTTTAGACCCGACGCGGTGCTGGGCGATCGGGGATAGACTCAGGGATTTAGAGCCTGGTTTGCAGTTAGGGATGAAAGCCTTTCTGGTTAAAACTGGCTATGGAATACAGGAACAGCAAGATTTGTCTAAATCTCCGTTTTACGCTCAAATAACGGTAATTTCGTCAATGGCAGAAATTAGTGATTTTATCCAAAAAAGGAAGAATTTTACGCTGTCAAAAATGTTAAATGTAACACCTTTAGTGGGATGATTAATATATTAGACATGGGTAAAAATAAAGTTTAGGGAAGGCAAGACGCCTACCCCATAACAGTTTTTATAGAGGTCTATTAACCCAAGTCAAAATAATTGAGAAATGTAGGGTGAATCAAATGCAACAAGTTTTAGTCACAGGTGGAGCCGGTTATGTGGGGGCTGTTCTAGTTCCTAAACTACTTCAAGCGGGATATCGAGTTAAGGTTGTTGATTTGTACATTTATGGAGCAGATGTTCTATCCGCAGTCAAAGACCATCCGGGGTTAGAAGAGATTAAGGGAGATATTCGCGATCGCCCACTGCTAGAAAAAATTCTACCCGGATGTGATGCTGTTATCCATTTAGCTTGTATTTCCAACGATCCCAGTTTTGAATTAGATCCCGCCCTCGGTAAGTCGATTAACTACGATGCTTTTGTTGACTTAGTAGATGTTGCCAAAGATAGCGGTGTCAAGCGGTTTATCTATGCTTCTTCTTCAAGCGTGTACGGCATTAAAGAAACCGAAAATGTTAACGAAGAACTCCCATTGCAACCGTTAACTGATTATTCCAAGTATAAAGCAATGTGCGAGGATGTGTTGCTGGCCAAGCGGGAACCGGGGTTTGTTACCTTAATTCTGCGGCCGGCGACGGTGTGCGGTTACTCACCCAGACTGAGGCTGGATTTAACAGTAAATATCCTCACTAACCACGCGGTTAATAATGGTAAGATTACCGTGTTTGGTGGCGAACAAAAGCGACCAAATATTCACATCGAGGATATGACAGACCTTTATATCAAGTCGCTCCAGTTGCCTGATGAGGCGATCGACGGCAAGATTTTCAATGCGGGTTATGAAAATCATACGGTGATGCAAATTGCTCAAATGGTGCGAAATGTGGTAGGTAAACAGGTAGAGATTGTCAGCACGCCGACCAATGACAACCGCTCTTATCACATTTCATCGGAGAAGATTAAGAAGGAACTTGGGTTTGTGCCACAGCATACGATTGAAGATGCTGTGCAGGATTTGGTGAAGGCGTTTAAGGCTAATTTGATTCCTAATCCGATGACAGATAGCCTTTATTACAATATTAAGACGATGCAAGGATTGAGTTTAAAATAAAGATGAATATTCCAGAGCTTGAAGCCACTGCCCGAAAAATTCGGGGCAAAATTGTAGAACTGTCCCACAAAGCTCGCACTGCCCATTTAGGTTCTTCCCTATCCTGTGCTGATATTCTAGTAGCAGCTTACTGGGGAAGTTTGAAAATAGATCCCAAGGATGCAGAAAATCCAGATCGCGATCGCTTTATTCTCAGTAAAGGACACGCAGCAACAACGCTTTACGCCACCCTCGCAGAAGCCGGATTTTTCCCGCAAGATTTACTCGATAGCTATGCCCAAGAGGGTAGCAACTTGCCAGAACACCCTAGCGTGAAATGCGTGCCTGGGGTAGAAGTAGCAACGGGTTCTCTGGGACACGGATTGTCCGTAGGCATAGGAATGGCACTGGCCAGTCGCATTCAGAAACGTTCTTACCGCGTTTTCGTCACCATGAGCGATGGCGAATGCAATGAAGGTTCTGTTTGGGAAGCAGCGATGTTTGCTCCTGCTCAAAAACTAGATAATTTAGTTGCCATCATTGATTACAATAAGTGGCAAGCTACGGGCCGCAGCAACGAAGTTATGGCTCTTCATCCTTTAAAACAAAAATGGGAAGCTTTCGGATGGAGTACCTATGAATTAGACGGTCACGACATGAAAGCATTGGTCGATACCTTGCGTAACGTGCCAGATGGTAGCGGGAAACCCGTTGCTATTGTTGCCCATACTGTGAAAGGAAAAGGCGTTTCTTTTATGGAAGATGACAACAATTGGCATTACCGCGTTCCCACTGCTGAAGAAGTTGAAAAAGCTAAAGTGGAACTCCAACTTGTATGAGAAATGAATTTGCGGCGGAACTGAGCGAAATCGCGGCGGAAGACGATCGGGTTGTCTTGTTATCTGGCGATATTGGCAATCGGCTTTTTGATAAATATAAAGCTCGCTTTCCCGAACGGTTTTATAACTGTGGAGTTGCCGAAGCGAACATGATGAGCGTGGCGGCTGGTATGGCAATGTGCGGACTTCGACCCATTACTTACACGATTACGCCGTTTACAACTACTCGCTGTTTTGAACAAATTAGGGTTGATGTTTGTTATCACAATGTTCCAGTGATTGTTGTGGGAGTTGGCGCGGGTTTGTCCTATGCCGGGAACGGGGCAACTCATCATTCTTGTGAAGATATTGCTTTACTGCGAATGCTGCCAAACATGACTGTGATCTGTGCGGGTGACGCTTGGGAAGTACGCGCGGCTATGCGAGCTTGTTTGCAACAGAATGGCCCAGCTTATATTCGCATGGGCAAGAAAGGTGAGCCGCTTGTTCATCAGGGGATGCCTGATTTTGAAATTGGCAAAGGAATCGTGATGCGGCCCGGAAGTGACGTTTGCTTGCTGAGTACCGGCAATATGCTGCCGAATGTGTTACAAGCCGCAGATGAGCTCTTCAAACAGGGAGTTTCCGCCCAAGTTGTAAGCTTCCACACGGTTAAGCCTTTAGATGAGGAATTGTTATCGCAGGCGTTCTCACAGTTTGGTGTGGTGGCAACTATTGAAGAACACAGTATCATGGGCGGACTCGGAGGGGCTGTGGCTGAGTGGTTGAGCGATCGCGACCATCAAAAAGCTCGCCTGCTGCGAATCGGTGTTGCTGACAAGTTCTTGCACGCAGCGGGAGAACAAGAGTATGCCCGCGAATATTTTGGCCTCACTCCAGAAGCGATCGCACACAAAACCTTCCAGATGTATCGGGCGATCGTGCCTCAGCAGGTGAAACCATAAAAACAAAGGATCGAAAGATATGGACTTCTTGGCAAAAATAGAAACAGACTTAAGTGCTGCTTTCATTCAAAATGGCTATATAATAGATTCCTGCGAAAATCTATCTGCCCTGGAGCGAATCCGAAACAAAACAGTAGATTTAGCAACTAATTTTTTGGGAGTGCCATATCCGACAGATCCTGGAGTATTTTTAGATGAAATTGCCTCTCTAGTACCAGTCAAAAAACTCAACTCTTTCCGCCTTCATATCATATCAGGTTTAATGGCAGAATCTTGGTTTCGGGAAGCATATTTCTCCTGCGCTCGTTCCCTCGTAGAAACCATTGTAGGCAACGAACTGGTGATGCAGCGCAATATAGGTTTAAGCATTCAACTTCCCGGCGACAACAGTTCTTTATTACCACTGCATTCTGATAGTTGGGGTTCGGAATGTTCGCCATTTGAAGTAGTATTGTGGATTCCCTTAGTAGATTGCTATCGCACAAAGAGTATGTTTATTTTACCACCTGATGTTGATGCTAAATGGCGGGAAAGAGTACAGGAATTTGCCGGGGCAGGAACAGAAAGTCTTTATCAGGCGATCGAGCCTGAACTTGAATGGTTAGAAGTTCCCTACGGTAAGGTACTTCTATTTACTCCTACGATCGTCCACGGCAATCGAATTAACCAAGAATCTACAACTAGATGGTCTATGAATATTCGATTTAAAGGTTTATTTACACCTTACTCTGATAAACGTCTGGGGGAATATTTCGCCCCGATCGCCGTGCGTGCCGCCTCTAAAATAGGGATGAAATTTACAATGCCTGGGGGGTTTGATGAGTGAAGAATTGAGTCAAAAATTAGGGTATCGCGGTTACATTACTAGCCGTCCAGTCAGGGGAGTGAATTACCCGCACCGCGTGCAAAACTTGGTGGTTCGCGACTACGCAACACGGCATAATTTAGATTATAAACTCAGTGCAACTGAATATGCGATGCCCGGATGTTATATGATGTTGTACGATGTTTTGGCAGAATTGCCACAACTAGAGGGTATTATACTATTTAGCCTGTTTATGTTGCCCCAGAAAACTAAGTCGCGATTGGAAATATACGATCGCATTTTAGATGCTGGATGCGAGTTACACGCAGGTTTGGAAGAAATGGTACTGCAAGATCGCAGCGATATCGAAAATTTTGAAACAATGATGCAGGTTGTTTTAACTTTACCTCATACACCAATGGGCGGTTATTATCAAAAGTCAGAAGACCCAAAACTAAACAACTTTTTTCAACAAGCTATGAGTGTGGAGTGAGTAATGTTAATTGGAGTTGATTTTGACAACACGATCGTCTGTTATGACGGCTTGTTCCACCGAGTGGCCCTCGAACAAGGCTTAATTCCCCCAGAAGTTCCTGTCAGTAAAGGTCAAGTGCGGGATTATTTGCGCCAGTGCGGGAAGGAAGATGCTTGGACTCAAATGCAGGGTTACGTTTATGGCGATCGCATGAAAGAAGCTGACCCGTTTCCGGGCGTACTGGAATTTTTTACCCGTTGCGTTCGGGATCGAGTCAATGTCTGCATTGTCAGCCACAAGACGCGCTACCCTTATCTGGGTCCCAAATACGATTTGCACGAAGCTGCACAGGGATGGTTGAAAAGTCAAGGGTTTTACGATCGCGATCGCATTGGTTTGTCCTTAGACCAAGTGTTCTTTGAATTTACTAAGCAGGAAAAGCTAGAACGGATTGCCAAGCAGCAGTGTACTCATTTTATTGATGACTTGCCGGAATTTTTGGGAGAGTCAGGGTTTCCGGTAGGAGTCCAACGCATCCTCTTTGACCCCCAAAATCACCATCTCACCGGACATCCCTTTCGTCACGCTTCCTCTTGGTCGGAAATAGAGGCTTTGATTTTATGATGACTGAAGTTGTTTCCCTGAGTTTAGAAGACCTTCAGCAAGCGGCCGGTGATTTAGTATCTGCCGCGGGGTGGGTTGGGGAGGTGGAACTTCATCCTCTGACAGGTGGCGGGAATAACCGAGTTTTCCGCGTGGATGCAAAGGGTTCAAGCTTTTTGTTGAAGGTTTATTTTCAACATCCAGGCGATCGCAGAGACCGCTTGGGTACTGAATTTGCATTTTCGCAGTTTGCTTGGGACAATGGGGTGCGGGCTTTACCTCAACCGTTGGCGTGCGATCGCCAAAAAGGTTTAGGTTTATATGAGTTTGTCCGCGGACGGCGACTAGAACCGCAGGAAGTTACTGCTGAAACGGTTGAGCAAGCACTTAATTTCTATCGGCAAATAAACTGTTATAAGCAACTGACTGAGGCTCAAAATCTACCCAAGGCATCGGAAACTTGTTTTACCCTTGAGGAACATCTGCAATGCGTGGAACGTCGTCTTGTCAGGTTGCAAACAGTCGAAGCATCTTCCGAGAGCGATCGCTCTGCTGTTGAATTTATCCACAACGAGTTGTTTGAATTGTGGAAACGAGTGCGATCGCGGGTAATCGAACAAGCGAATCAGTGGAGTCTACAGTTAGAAGCAGAAATCGCACTTTTAGATCGGTGTTTGTCTCCATCGGATTTTGGGTTTCACAACGCTATTTTGAGCGATTCCGGGCAATTGCGCTTTCTCGATTTTGAGTATGCAGGGTGGGACGATCCGGGTAAAATGGTTTCTGACTTTTTTTGCCAACCGGCGGTTCCTGTTTCTCTAGATTACTACTCCAAGTTTGTTGAAGCGGTTGTTTCTGAGTTGTCAGAACCCGAACAACACCGACAGCGGATGGCGATTTTATTGCCTGTTTATCGAGTCAAGTGGTGTTGTATTCTGCTTAATGACTTTTTGCCAGTCGGTAGCCAAAGGCGAAGTTTTGCTGGGCAAGTTGCCGATCGGGAAGTACACAAAGCTGTACAATTGCAAAAGGCGCGTCGCGCTCTCCAATACCTGAAGGAAAACAGGGAATTTTAAATGGCTTATATTGACTTCCTCTCAGCAGTTCACAAAAAAACTCAGCGCGATTATTTGGGGCGCGTGAATGAATTCCCGAAGGCTGAGGCGGCTAAGCTTGCTAAAAAATTTGATTATGATTATTGGGACGGCGATCGCAAAGTTGGCTACGGCGGTTATAAATATGATGGTCGCTGGCGGGCTGTTGCAGATGCGATCGCTCAACACTATAATTTAAAACCGGGCGATCGGATTTTAGATGTCGGGTGTGGCAAAGCGTTTTTACTGTACGACTTCACGCAAGCTGTACCGGGAGTCGAAGTAACCGGTATCGATATTTCCGAATACGGGATTGCTCACGCTAAGGAAGAAGTGCGCCCGTTTTTGAAAGCGTGCAGCGCGACAGAACTTCCGTTTGCAGACAACAGCTTTGATTTAGTGATTTCTATAAATACTTTACACAATTTGTATTGTTTTGAGCTAGACAGAGCTCTGCGGGAAATAGAGCGGGTCAGCAAGGGGAACAAATATATTGTGGTAGAGTCTTATAGGAACGAATCCGAAAAAGCTAATCTACTATATTGGCAGCTTACGTGCGAAAGTTTCTATACCCCCCAAGAGTGGGATTGGTGGTTTAAGCATTGCGGCTATAGTGGCGATCACTCTTTTATCTACTTTGAGTAGATTTGAAAATTACATTGTAAAACGGCAAAAATATAAATACAATTATAAGGGGGAGACATGAATCAACGTAAAATAGCTGTTTTGGGGAGCAATTCTTTTTCGGGAAGCGATTTCGTTGACTTACTTCTGGAAGACGACCAAAACGAAGTTATAGGTATAAGTCGTTCTCCAGAGAAAGGGCCACTTTTTCTCCCCTATCTGCGTCATACAAACCCTCGGTTTCAGTTTCATCAACTGGATTTTAACCGAGATATGGCAAAGATTTTGCAGGCGATTGACGATTTTTCACCGGAATATATTGTCAATTTTGCTGCTCAAAGTGAGGTGGCTCCTAGTTGGACAAATCCTGACCACTGGTTCCAAACGAATACAGTAGCATTGGCTCAACTAATTAATCACTTGAAAGACAAAAAATACCTGGGTCGCTATGTTCACATTTCTTCTCCAGAAGTGTATGGAACTTGTGAAGGGAATGTGCTAGAATCGGCGCCGATGAATCCTTCGACACCCTACGCCGCCTCTAAAGCTGCTGCGGATTTACTTTTATCCACTTACTATAAAAATTTTCAGTTTCCTTTGGTTACAGTTCGTGCTACCAATGTGTATGGAGCTTACCAGCAGCTATTCAAAATTATTCCGCGATCGGCAATTTACCTGAAGCTGGGTAAAACGATTCAGTTGCACGGCGGCGGGCACGCTGTCAAGTCTTATATCCATATTCGCGATGTTTCTAGGGGAGAATTAGCGGTGATGGAAAAAGGGCAGGTGGGGGAAATTTATCATGTGTCGCCCGATAGGGGGTATGCTGTGCGGGAAGTAGTGCAAACTATTTGCGAAGCGATGAACCGCTCGTTTGCTGAGTCAACGGAGACTGTTGCCGAACGATTAGGACAGGATGCTGCCTATGTGATAGATTCAACCAAGGCTCGTACTGAACTGGGATGGAAGTCAGAGATTTCTTTAAAGGATGGAATTGCGGGTGTGATAAAATGGGTGGACGAATTTTGGGATGAGATTGAAAAGCAGTCTTTAGAATATATTCATAAACCTTAGTATCAAATCACGGTACGATTAACAACGGTTCAGGAAAGCCGGAGACAAGCAATGACTGTAAGCTATTTTGACGCGGCAAACAAACTAAAGCAGGAAGGGAGATTGGAAGAGGCGATCGCGTCTTATCGCTCTGCTATTGAGGAAAACCCCAATTTTTATTGGTCTTACCCAAATTTGGGAGATGTTTTGCTTAAGGTTTCTCGATGGGAAGAAGCAGTCAATGCTTACAGTCGGGCGATCGAACTTAACCCGAGTTCGTCGGCTTGGATCTATTACAATCAAGGGGAAGCTCTAACTAAATTGGGGCGGTTGGATGAGGCGATCGTTTGTTATCAAAGGGCGATCGAGCTTGCTCCTGATGAAGTTGAGATTCAGTATAGTTTGGGAGAGGTGTTGAGGCAGAGAACTCAGCGAGATTTGGCTCTGGCGATCGGGATGTATCAGCGGGCGATCGAGTTAAATCCTGAGTCGGTGGCAGCTTATCAGAACTTACTGCAACTTCAACCTGATAACTGGGAAGTTTTGTGGAAGTTAGGTGAGGTTTTACTTAAAGTTGGGCAAAGAGAAGAAGCAATCGCCACATATCAGCGTGTGATTGAATTAAATCCAGGTGCGATCGTTGCTTACAAAAGTCTGGTGCAACTTCAACCGGATAATTGGGAACTGTGGTGGAAGTTAGGTGAGGTTTTACTTAAAGTTGGGCAAAGAGAAGAAGCAATCGCCACATATCAGCGTGTGATTGAATTAAATCCAGGTGCGATTGTTGCTTACAAAAGTCTGGTGCAACTTCAACCGGATAATTGGGAACTGTGGTGGAAGTTAGGAAATATTTTGGCGGAGCGGGAAGGGGAGCAAGAAGAAGCAATACTAGCCTACAAACAGAGCATTCAGCTAAATGCCGAAGCTCTACAAGCTTACCAAAGCTTGTTAAAAATTCAACCGGATAATTGGGAAGCTTGGTGGCAGTTAGGCAATCTCCATGCTAAGCAGGGACAACAGGAGTCTGCTAAATTTGCTTACCAGAATGTCCTTCAAATAAATCCCGAATTTGTACAGGTTTACCAAAGCTTTCTCGAACTTCAGCCGGATAATTGGGAAATGTGGTGGAAATTAGGAAATATTTTGGCGGAGCAAGCAGGACAGCAAGAAGAAGCAATACTAGCCTACAAACAGAGCATTCAGCTAAATGCCGAAGCTCTACAAGCTTACCAAAGCTTGTTAAAAATTCAACCGGATAATTGGGAAGCTTGGTGGCAGTTAGGCAATCTCCATGCTAAGCAGGGACAACAGGAGTCTGCTAAATTTGCTTACCAGAACGTCCTTAAAAGAAATCCCGAATTTGTACAGGTTTACCAAAGCTTTCTCGAGTTTCAGCCGGATAATTGGGAACTGTGGTGGAAGTTAGGAAATATTTTGGCTAAGAAGGAAGGACAGCAAGAAGAAGCAATACTAGCCTACCAGCAAGCGATCAAGTCAAACAATAATTCAGCGGAAGTCTACCAAAGCTTGCTACTACTTCAACCGGATAACTGGGAAAGTTGGTGGAATCTAGCAAACATTTTAAGCGAAAAAAAGCAATGGTTGGAAGCTATAGAGGCTTATCATCGCGTAATTATATTTAAGCCGGATTTTTATCAGTCTTACAAGCGTTTAGGGGAAATTTTGACAAAGCAGGGTCAAATTTTAGAGGCTATTCAAATTTACCAACAAGCAATAAGTATTAATCCTAGTTGGGCAGAGGTTTACTACAACTTGGGAAATCTCTTCATACAGCATGGAGAATCTGAGAAGGCAATTCAAAGTTACGAAAAAGCTTTAGAAATTAAACCCGATTGGGTGGAAGTGCTGTCTCACCTATCAGAGGAACTCCGACGTAAGGGATATCTGGATAAAGCAGTTAGTTGTTGTGAGCGGTTTGTTGAAATTAGCCCTAATTCTGAGGCGGCTTATTTTCAACTGGGTAATGCGTTATTAGTAAATGGAAAGCAAAATGAGGCATTCCGCAGTTATTATAAATCCAATAAAATTAAATTTTCTACAATTAAATCTCAAGGTAAAAAACCAGGTATCATGCTAATTACAGTACCTAAATCAGGGAGTGTTTACATTTACGTTTCTCTCAGTTCTGGGTTGGATATACGTTTCATTAGAGTGTCTTCTAGTACCTTTCCTGAAGATGTTATTAATACTGAGCATTTAGATGAATTAGGTTCAGGAATGACAATTTCTCACGAGCATTTTCCGGCGAGCGAAGTAAATTTGTTTTTTCTTAGTCAAACATTGGATCGATTAATAGTTAACGTTCGAGAACCGCGTCAAGCTTTGCTGTCATTCGTACACCACATGATAAGGTTAAAAGATTTGTATCCGAATTGGCTTTCAAGAACTCCATCTCTTTACTCAGAAGATTATTTTTCTTTATCAATGGCAGATCAAATAAGTTGGCAAATTGAAAAAGGTTTTATGCCTCAGTCAATAAAGTGGATAGAGGGATGGTTAGATGCTGAAGAAAATTCATCATTTTATCCAAAAATACTCTTTACAACCTATGAAGAGTTGGCAGCAAATCAAGATGCCTTTTTTGAAAAAATATTAAATTTTTATGAAATAGAAAGGTCAAATTTTAAATTTCCTAATCCACCCGAGTTCAAACCTGGAACTCATTACAGGAAGGGAAGTATAGATGAATGGCGACAAGTTTTTTCTCCTGAACAAACTGAGAAAGCTTTCCAAATGATTCCCAAGCGATTAATAGACAGATTTGGGTGGTCAGAAAGGTAACGGAAAATATCTTGTTATTTGAAGAAATTAAAGTAGGGTTTCAAATGAACAATAATCTATTACAAAAAGCTAACAAATTCAAACAAGAAGGCAAAATAGAAGAAGCTATCGATAGTTATCGCATAGCTATAGAGCATAACCCAAATTTTTATTGGAGCCATCACAACTTAGGGGAAGCTTTAGCATCTATGTGTCTTTGGGATGAAGCAGTAGCTTCCTATAAGAGGGCGATAGAACTTAACCCTAATTCTGCCCATTCTTACTACAAATTGGGCGAATGTTTAGCCCAAATAGGTCAAATGAAAGAAGTGATTGCTTCCTACAGTCGCGCCATTGAATTAAATCCAAATCTTTATGCTTTTTACAATAAGCTGGGAGAAACATTTCACCAGTTGGCAATTGAAACAACTCCCGAATATTTTCCGGAATGCTTATTGTTATATCAACAGCTAGAAGCTCTCTTACCTAAATCTTCTTACACTTATGTTTCTCTCACTCAAATTTATGCCATCAAGGATGAGGAATTTTTACAAGGAACAGGCAAACTCAACGACGAAGATTTCTTGGAAAAAGCCTATGACAGCTATCTGAGACGCGAACCAGATGAGGCTGGTAAAGCTCACTACTTACAGTCCTTACGCGAAGGTTTGACTCGTCAGGAAATTGTGACGGCATTCCGGCAATCACCGGAATTTACGTCATTGCTAGTCTTTTTAATCACCTCAGTTTACCTGCAAGAAGCGATCGCAGCCTACCGCCGTACAATTGAACTCAATCCCAGCTTTCAGCAAGCCCATAAGAGTTTGGGAGAAGCACTGACTCGGTGGGGGAAAGCACTGGCACAGCGAGGTCAGTTAGATGAAGCCATTGACAGCTATCAGCAAGCTGTTAGTATTTGCCATCACAATCTCGCAGAGGTTCATTACAACAAAGGAAGTGCCCTTTTACAACAAGGTCACTGGGATGAAGCTATTGAGAGTTACCAAGAGGCGATCGCGCTTCAACCTGACTGGGTAGATGCACACCTCGCTTTAGGAAATGCCTGGTTAAATCAGAAGCAGCTAGCAAAAGCAATTGACAGCTACAAAAGGGCGATCGAACTTCGACCTGAATCGGTAGAGGCACATAATAGCTTGGGAAATGCCTGGTCAAATCAAAATCAGCTAGCAGAAGCAATTGACAGCTACAAAAGGGCGATCGCGCTTCAACCGGAGGCTGCATACGCATACTTTGCCGTTGCACTAGCATTAGGCAAACAGGACAAGCTACAGGAAGCAATAGAAAACTACAAAAAAGCGATCGAACTTCAACCAAATTGGATATGGCCTTATTACCATTTGGGTACTGTACTAGACGAACTTAATCTTCAAGATGAAGCTATTGCTTGCTGGGAAAAGATGATCTCCCTTGACCCAAACAATCTAGATATATACCAATCTCTTGCGTTTCATTGTTATAAACAGGGGAAGCAAGATGAATGGATAAAGTGGATTAAAATATCTTCTCAGGTACAAACTGAGTTGGCTAAAAAAGAGCAATTAGATAAGTTGGGAATCCGGTTTTTAAAACACGACTGGACAACCGCGATAGGTCACACAGCTCTCCTAGATTACTATATTAAATTAGGCCTTCTTGGCTGGCGCTTGCCCCACCGCATAATTGTCTTGGCAACTCCACAACAACTCGCTAACTCTTCTTATTTTAACTACTGGCGCTCTCACATCGAAGTTGTTTCTGATAAAGACAAAATCAACAGTTTCTCTCATAAAGCTAGATTATTGGAAGATAAACCTACGGGCTTGACAATTCTCTCTAATGGAGAAATGCTTTCTTATGGGGAGATCGCCACAGCCGTACAAAAACAATGGGAAACAGAGGGTAAGCCTCCATTGCTTGCTCTGTCAGACTCAGACCATGAAGAGGGCTGGCATTGTTTAGAGTCATTAGGAGTTCCTAAAGGTGCTTGGTTTGTTAGCCTCCACGTCCGAACAGATGGTTTTCACGGCCACGAAACTTCATCTTTATTACAAGTCCGCAGTGCAAATATTGATACCTATTTACTAGCAATTGAGTCCATTGTAGCACAGGGGGGCTGGGTAATTCGCATGGGTGACTCAACTATGAAGCCATTACCACCTATGTCACAGGTAATTGACTATGTACACACCGATCAAAAAAGTGATAGGATGGATGTTTTTTTATGCGCTGCCTGTCGTTTCTTTATAGGTACAAGTTCAGGACTGAGTTTTGTTCCTCCAACCTTTGGAGTTCCCTGCGTTCTGACCAACTGGGCTCCAATGGGAGTTACTTCTTTCTACAGTCAAGATATTTTTATTCCCAAACTATACTGGTCTGAACTAGAGCAGCGATATCTGACTTTTAAGGAGTTTATGTCTGCTCCTGTGAGCGGTCTTTATCACATTGAAAAATTGAATCGCTTAGGTATTCATGCATTAGATAACACTCCTGATGAAATTAGACAAGTAGTTTTAGAAATATTGCAACGCTGCGATGGAGAGCTAACATATTCAGAAGAAGATGAGTTATTGCAGGAGCAATTTAGAAGAGTATCGAGGAATAGTACAAGCTATGGTAATAGCCGTATAGGTCGTGATTTTTTACAAAAATATGCTGATCTGTTGCCATCTAGAAATGATGGGAAAGATGACAGAAAATTCTCTAGGAATATTTTTATTTTCGACAAAGGCTTAGGGCAAGTAAACGAAAAAACTGAAGATTTTGCAGTTAAGGGACTTCCGGTAAGGTATAAACAAGTACCTACTATTGATGAAGCATCCTTGAATTTGGATAGTACAGAGAAGCTTAGTAAAGTTGCATCAGCACTGACTAGAAATCACCAGCAACCGATAGTAATTGATACAAAACTAGGGGAGGCAAATTACTACTTAGGAAATACACTGAAACAACAGGGGCGGCTATCTGAGGCAAAAGAGAGTTATCAAAAGGCGATTACTCTTCATCCAAACCTAGCAGAAGCATACTACGAATTGGGAAATATACTGGCAGAACAGGGGCAGCTTATTGAAGCACTTGAAAGGCATAAAACAGCCATTACTCTTAGCCCAGAATTAGTACGGACTGACTCTCAACTTCTAGAGCTAGTTTATAAATTACAGTATCAGGGCGAGGAACTTGCAGCAAAAGGAAAGTTTGAGGAAGGATTTAGTCAAGTGTACAGGGCGCTAGCCTTTCAAATGCAACTCGCTGAAGCCAAACAATTGACAAAACTAGGAATTCGATTTATCCAATTTGATTGGGCTGGAAGTATAGGTCATATAGCTTTAATAGATATATATTTAAAAATGGAAAAATTGGGATGGCGGCCTGCTACCCGTACAATTATGTTGGCTACTCCTCAGCAGGTGATTAATCCATGTTATCTAAGTTATTGGAACCGCTACATCACGCTCATCTCTGAGCCTTTAACAGTTGAAAGTCTATCCCCATTAGCAAGACAACTGCGAGAACACACCGGTTTTTATTGCTGCAAAGGGGAATGGATGTATCATGGTCAGGCAGGAGGATTAGTCCAAAAACAATGGGAACTCGAAAACCGTCCTCCTTTGCTCAGCTTATCTGCTTCCGACTATGAACGAGGATGGCACTGTTTACAAAAATTAGGCGTACCAAAAGATGCCTGGTTTGTGAGTTTGCACGTTAGAGAAATTAGAGAAAAGGGCTATGCCCCAACTCGCACAGCAGATATTAACGCATACTTGCCCGCAATCAACTCCATTGTAGAGCATGGTGGTTGGGTTATACGGATAGGCGATCCCAATATGCCACCTCTGCAACCAATGGAGAGAGTGATTGACTACGCTCACAGTGAGGTAAAAAGTGACTGGATGGATGTCTTTCTTTTATCCCAGAATCGTTTCTTTTTGGGAATGCCTTCTGGCCCCTATTTCGTTGCTTCGACTTTTGGGGTTAACTGTGTTCTGACTAATTGGAGCCAGCTAATTTTTAGACCTTGGTATGGTAAGAGTATCTTTATCCCGAAGTTGTTCTGGTACGAAGATGAAAAACGTTATCTAACCTTTGCAGAGGTAATTAGTCAGGTAGGATACATTGACCAGACCACCATTCTTAAGTCAATGCGTATCAATCCAGTAGATAACACCCCTGAAGAAATTAAAGAAATAGTGGTGGAAATGCTTGAGCGTGTAGATGGTCAAATAAAGTACACAACGAAAGATGAAAATCTGCAACATCAATTCAACCAAATAGCGGAGCTTCATAAAAGTTATGGTGCGGGGAGAGTGGGACGTGATTTCTTACAAAGAAATGCCCACCTCCTTAACATAAAAGGAGGGAATCAAATTGATGAAAAATAAATTAATAATTATTGGTAAAAATAGCTATATCGGTGGATACCTTACTAAATACATGGAGACTAATAGTAATGATGTTATATCACTGTCTTCTAAAAATTGTAATTTTTTAGAGGAAGGTTCTGTAGAAAGGTTTTTTAATAATCTGAGCAACAAATTTTATTATAGTATTATATTTTTAGCCACTATCAACCGTTTAGTTGACAATTCCTTGAGTTCTTATATGCAAAATCTCACACTTGCAAAAAATTTAATTAAGGCTTGTAAACTTGCCAATATCCAATCTCTTATTTACTTCAGTTCGGTTGATGTTTATGGTAGAGAACCACAACTACCAATCACTGAAAAATCCCAAATACAGCCAGACACATGGTATGGTTTAGCTAAATATTCATCTGAATGGATGCTAACGTCTTCAGGAGAAATCCCATGCCCAGTCACAATTCTGCGAATTCCAGGTATTTATGGCTCAGATCCCAATGACAGAAGCGTTATTAATAAAATAGCATCATCTATTAAAACTGAACAGCGAGTTTATATAAAAGGTAGTGGCAAAAGTCTTCGTGATTATGTTTACCTGGAAGACTTGTCTAAATTGATAAAATTATTAATCCCTTTGAAATACAACGGCATAATTAATGTAGCAACGGGACATAGCTGTGCAATAATAAAAATTGCTAATTTAGTTGGTATGATCGCCCAGATAGAGTTTGAAACAGTTTACGAATCAGCAGAAGCAGAAAGAGAATTTGACTTAATGTTCGATACTCAGAAGCTGACCAGCCTCGTACCGAATTTTCGTTTCACTCCTCTAGAGGAGGGAATACGCTCTTACTTTCAAGAATCTACCCAACATTCAACAGGAGAATTAAAATGAAGAGAATTTACGAAGACACTCGCATCCAACCCATACTTCAAGAACCCTGGGTAAAGCTGGCTAATGGCTCTGACTTAGAAAATTGGAGCCGTCAGGACGAAATTGCTTACAATCAAGCCAACCGTCAAACTCAAAAGCTAGCTTTTTTTATGCAAGCTTTTGATTTTTTGACAGACAACAAAATTGAAGGCGACTATCACGAATACGGCTGCCATCGGGTCAGAACTTTTAGAATGGCTTTAACAGAAGCCCGCAGACACAACTTAGAATCAATGAATTTTTTGGCCTTCGACAGTTTCGAGGGACTCCCAGAAGTCGAATCGCAGCCCAGTCACCAAGTTTGGCAACAAGGCGCTCTCAAGACAGCCGAAGCAGAATTTTGGCATTTAATCAAAGAACATGACATTTATGTAGACCGCTGTCAAACCATCAAAGGATTTTATAAAGACAGCCTCAATAAAAAGCTACAACAAAGCTTTTTATCACAGTCTCATAAAATTGCTTTAGCTTGTATAGACTGTGATTTATACGAGTCTGCTGTTCCAGTTTTTGAGTTCATTGAACCCTTGTTGCAAGAAGGTAGCTTGTTGTATATTGATGACTTATTTACTGGTTACAAGGGTTCCCCCGCTAAGGGAGTTGCCAAAGCTTTCACAAAGTTTCAGAAAAAAAGTCGATTTAGTTTTGCTCCCCACATTCAAGTAGGATGGTGGGGTAGGTCTTTCATAGCTTATTTGGAAGATTGACCATTAAAGCTACAGACGAATTACCTGGCGTAGAAACATAAAAAAATAGTCAAATAAGAGGACAAAATGGTTAAAACAGCAACAATTATTGGCGGTGGTTTTGCGGGTTGTACTTGGGCACATATACTAGCTAATAAAGGATGGCAAGTTACATTAATTGAATCTACATCCCGGATAGGTGGTGGATGTCAAACCTTATATTATGGAGGGCATCCTTACACTTTCGGCCCGCGCCACTTGTTCACATCCCAGGAATCTGTATTCAACTTTTTACACGAACGAGTGCCGCAACGACGGCTCAATCATTACCTGTTGACCTATGTGGAAGGGGACGGTCAATTTTACTCTTACCCACTTCATGCCGATGACATCCCCCTGATGCCAGACAAAGAGAAAATTGACCAAGAGTTGCGGGAGAGACCAGATCCCAGCACCGCCCGCAACTTTGAGGAATATTGGATTTACTCAGTTGGTGCAACACTGTATGACAAATTTGTTAAAAACTACTCCAAAAAAATGTGGCAGATCGAGTCTAATACGGCACTGACTGACTTCAAATTTGATGGCAAAGGCGTAAAGTTGCGGACAGGCACGAAAGAAGTTCGCCCGGAATTCTTCATCTCTTATCCCATATCCTTGCGCGCTTGGGACGACTACTTTGACATCTGTGTAAATACTCCAGGGGTAACAGTTTGGATGAATTGCCAGATTGAAGCTTTTGACGTACAAAAAGCAGCCGTAAAAGTTAAGGGGGACTGGATTAAGTCAGATGTGTTGGTAAGTTCTCTTTCGCCAGATATTCTGTTTGATTTCGAGTATGGTGAGCTGGAGTATATTGGGCGCGACTTTATTAAACTGGTGCTGCCAGTTGAACAAGTCATCCCTGACCCCACTTTTTTCTTGCACTATGCCAACGATGAAGTTTTTACTCGCGTGGTTGAATACAAGAAACTCACGGGCTATAAATCGGATACTACTCTGTTAGGAATAGAAATCCCTTCCTTTAGCAACAAACTTTACCCCTATCCGATTAAAGAACAGCAGGAACTTGCCGATCGCTATCGTAAAGAAATGCCAGAAAACGTTTTTTCCGTGGGTAGGATGGGGAATTACCGCTATTACGATATTGGCATGATTGTTGATGAAGCATTGCGCTTTAGCGCAGATTTGTAAATATTTTGTAGACTCTTACCTAGATGGATATTTATTAAGTATGGATTCCTTGAGTGTTGAGCAATATGATTCGGCAGAACAAGAGGCAATCTCTGAATTACCCAATGTAGTTATCGAAGCGTTCCAGCCAGTAGCTTTTCACCAGGTAGGCTACCCAACGCGGATTCGTCGTGAATCTGAGTTGGTTAAGTACATAGAAGTCTTGCATTATAATAGGTTTGAGAAGGATTACTCCACTCTTCTGGAAGGTCTAACAGAAAAAGAGTTTAGCTTGTTGCGACACCTAACCAGCTTAGTATCTGTATTCAGTGAATCTCAGTTTGGACGAAAGGTTCTTGCTAGGTCAAGCCTGTTAAGGATGATAAATATTCTTCGTCACATCAAGTATATTTGGGGCGACGCGCGCCCAAGAGTATTCGAGATTGGGCCTGGTAATGGCTACTTGGGTGCTATGCTGATGCTAGAAGGCTATCCTTATGCAGCTACGGATATATCTCAAGCTTTCTATCTCTACCAAAATCACCTATGGAATTTTATTTCTAACAGTATTAACAATAATTTGGTTGAAGCAGTGTACCCTCAAAAAGAACAGCTATTCGATAATTTATTGTTGCCAGGGAATGTTATACACATTCCTTGGTGGGAGTATGTAAGATTAAAAGATCAAAAATTGCCATATTTTGATATTGTAACCTGTAATCATGCCTTGTGTGAAATGCAGTACCGTAGCTTGCGATTCAACTTAATTATTGCGAAAAGAATGCTTAGAGAAGAATACTTATCAGAATCGCTTTTATTTAAAGCTTTTCCGAAAGCATTTGTATTTGAAGGTTCAGGTGCTCAATTGATTCATAAGTTGACAAATGTTATTAATCTTTTTTTAAGTTTGGGCTATGTCATGTTATATAATGATGAATTTATAACTATCCTAGTTAAGGGGGACAATGAATGTTTATCTAATTCTGTTTATCAAAAAATAGTTGAAGGTAGACAGCACCATCAAGACTCAACAAAAGTGAACATTGATGATGTTAATAGTTTTTACACGGAATTAATAGGTAGTGAAGAGCACCTAAGTCCCGATGAACTTTTTTTTAAATTTGTCCAAGGCACAGAATAAATAAGGCTCAATTCATGGATAGACTTAACACACTGCCCCGACCGTATCGTGACCAAGAGTTGTACAAAGCAAACCTAGAATCTGGATTTAACCATTATCCAGAACGTCACACCAATTATCTTAAGTATCAGTCTGCTCAAAGAGGCGAGATACTAGACTATCTACCCGTCATGCTCGATATCGAAAATGTCAGTCGCTGCAACTACCACTGTACAATGTGTCAAGTCAGCGATTGGGAAGGTTACAAACGAGCCGATGATATGTCTTTTGAGGACTACAAAGCTCTCATTGATAGTCAATATGGATTGATTGAAATCAAATTGCAAGGAATGGGCGAACCCCTGCTGGGCAAATGCTACTTTGAAATGATTGAGTATGCCAGAGCCAAACATATTTGGGTAAGGTCAACAACTAATGCTTCTATCCTGCATTTCCAAGACAATTATAAGCGACTAATAGATACAGATATCTGTGAATTACAGGTTTCTGTTGATGGAACCACCAAGGAGACTTACGAAAAAATACGCCGAGGGGGTCGTTTTGAAAAAGTTGTAGAAAATTGCCGCCTGCTGAATGAATACGGCCGCGATACTAACCGCAAGCGCACTCGAATGTGGACAGTAATTCAGCAAGATAATTTTTCTGAATTGGAACAGTTTCCCGCCTTAGCTGCTGACTTAGGTTTTGAACGTTTAACCCTGTCCCTTGACGTGAATGATTGGGGACAAGATCAGTGGCGAGAGGTTAACGACAAAGTTGATGTTCACAGACAGTTTGATTTGTCAATGGCAGAACGCTTGATTGCTCTTGGCAAAGAACACAACGTCGAAGTTACATTCTGGTTCATCGACCAAAAATACGATATAACCGACCCCAAAAAACTCTGCCCCTGGCCGTTCGATCGCCTTTATATCTCCTCAGATATGAAAATAGTTCCTTGCTGTATGGTTGCCAACCCTGAAGTTTGCGAACTCGGGGATGCACGCAAGTTAACCCAGGAGTGGAATAGCGAACAAATGATTGACTTTAGACGCTCTCATTTACAGGGAAATATCCCGAAGATATGTAAAGCTTGCTACAATAGCTGTTCAAATTAGGTGTTTTTATGAAACCGAATCAAAGCACGACAATAGTGGTTGATGTGGGTGGTCGTTATGGGATGCACCCGTCTTGGTCAGCCTTTGCAGGAGAATTACTTTACCTCACCTTTGAACCCGATGCGGAAGAAGCAGAACGCCTGAGACAGCGTAATTCTAGACCGGGTTTTGAAGTGGTGGAGCTGGCGCTAGCCAAAGCAGAAGGAGAAAGAGATTTTTATCTTACTAAACACAGGGGATATTGCTCTTTTTATCCGCCAAATCTTGATTCGGAATGGTTCAAACGATACAGACCAGGTGAAGGAGAAATAGAATCTGTCATTCGTGTTAAAACTTCATCTCTCGATAGTTTGACAAGCGATCGCAAAATAGATATTGACTTTCTAAAGATAGATACAGAAGGTTCTGAATTAGAAATTTTAGAGGGAGCAAAAAGGCAGATTTCATCTAACGTACTTGGGATGCGGGTAGAAGTTTTATTTGACGAAATATACAAGCATGTTCCTCTGTTTCCTGAAATTTTCAATCACCTACAAGCACGGGATTTCTTTTTACTAAATCTTGATTACTTCGGTCGGGGAGTTCCTCGCCATGCTTTGTTTCGCAATCCCAATCCCTTAGTACCCGATAACGATCGTTACGGAGCTTTGATCGGTACAGATGGTGTGTGGCTGAGGAAGTACGATTGGGTTTGCGATCGCTACAAAGGGGAAAGCTTAGAATTTGCCACCCTCAAATATGCTTACTTTTGTATGTTGAACAACGCACCCGATGTGGCACTCGATACCTTGATGAGCTTTGTGGCTACTAACAACTTCAGTCCCTCAACTGTTGCATCTAAAATTTACTGTTCCTTGAGGCGAATCTGTGCAGAATATTTGGGACGATATCGGGTTAATCCAGAAGACGTCCAGTGGGAAATGGCTTGCTCAATGCTCGATAAAATCTTTGGTTTGGAACTGGAAGCGGGGAACAAGTATTGGGAATTGATCCAAAGCTTGTAAAAAATAGGTTGATTGCATAATTCAACAAAGTAAAATATGTCAAGATTTACGGAGAAAGCCATTGACTAATTCTAAACACTGCTTGGTAACAGGTGCCGCCGGCTTTATCGGCAGCCACCTGTGCGATCGCCTCCTGTCCCTCGGCCACAGTGTCACCGGTCTCGATAGCCTGATAGTAGGTCGCCTCGCCAACCTAGAACAAGCCAAAACTCATAACAAATTTACCTTCATCGAGCAAGACGCAGCCACCATCATCCCCTCCACCCTAGAAGGAATTGACTGGGTATTTCATCTAGCAGGGCTGGCAGACTTAGTACCGTCGATCGAAAACCCCAGCCAATACTACCACTCCAACGTTCAAGGCACTTTTAGCCTGCTAGACGCTTGCCGCCACGCTCAAATCCAGCGCTTCGTCTACACCGCATCCTCCACCTGCTACGGCATCCCAGACCAATATCCCACACCTGAAACCTATCCCTGTTCTCCCGAACACCCCTACGGTTTGACTAAGTATTTAGGCGAGCAAATGGTTATGCACTGGGCAAAAGTGTACAAACTCCCCGCTATCTCCCTGCGGCTGTTTAACGTCTATGGGCCGCGTTCCAGAACAACAGGAGCCTACGGTGCCGTCTTCGGCGTCTTTTTAGCTCAAAAATTAGCAGGTAAACCCTTCACCCTTGTCGGAGATGGCACTCAAACCAGAGACTTCACCTTCGTCAGCGATGTCGTAGAAGCCTTTGTCACCGCGGCAGCATCGGATGTAACGGGTGAAATTATCAACATTGGCTCCGGCAATCCTCAAAGTGTCCTCACCCTCGTGGAACTATTAGGCGGCCCCATCGTCCACATCCCAAAACGCCCCGGAGAGCCAGACTGCACTTGGGGAGACATCACCAAAGCTAAAACTCTCTTGGGGTGGGAGCCAAAAGTTCCTTTCCCCGAAGGAGTGTCTCAGATGTTGGCAAACATCAGCCTGTGGCAAGAAGCACCAGTCTGGACGCCTGATTCCATTCAGGAAGCCACAAAAGCATGGTTTGAGTATTTGGGAAAAACCTAAATTTATGCTTCAAAACACCGCCGATAGAGTTAATCTTCTAGTTGCAAAAGCATTCCTTTACCAAGGATCTCGCCTGTTACTGCAACTGCGAGACAATATACCTGAAATCATAGCCCCCAATCATTGGGGACTGTTCGGCGGTACTGTTGATGAAGGGGAAACTCCAGCCCAAGCTATGAAGCGAGAAATCGAAGAAGAACTTTGCTGGATACCGCCCGAACCCAAATACCTGCTGACATGGGAAGCACCCGATCGACCTTCCACCACTTATATTTTTAGTATTCCCTTGACAGTACCGACTAGCCAACTAACCTTAACAGAGGGGCAAGCCTTCCAACTATTTACATTTGAGGAATTGACTCAAGTGCTGTTAGTCCCTAAAATTCCTCGCATGCTGCCGCAAGTTGTGGAGGCGATCGCCTCTGATGAACTTTCCGCAGCTTGGCAAGAATTCAGGACTAAAAATTTAACATGGGGCATTTCTCATTAAATAAAACCAAAACTGAAAAATAAATGCAAACTCTTCCCTCAGAGCTTCCCTTTGCCACCGATTACTTCCGCCAACTTGCAAATTTAAGCGAAAACTTTGAAGCGACTGACAAAAAATCTCAGCCTCTTTCCTTTGCCGAAGCAATTATTCGAGCCGCAGCTTTGGTATCTCAACAAAGCCAACAGCAAAAAAAAGTAATTTTTATTGGCAATGGCGGCAGTGCGGCGGTAGCCAGTCACCAGGCAATAGATTACTGGCGAAATGGAGGATTTCCGGCAATGGCTTTCAATGATGGAGCTCTCCTTACCTGCATCAGCAACGATTTCGGCTACGAACAAGTTTTTAGCAAACCCATTGCCACCTTTGCCCAAGCGGGAGATATCGTATTTGCGATTAGCAGTTCTGGACAATCAGGTAACATCTTAGCAGGGGCCCGTCAAGCAGCTCAAATGGGCTGCTATGTCATCACCCTTTCAGCTTTTAAGCCAGATAATCCCCTGCGTCAATTAGGAGACATTAACTTTTTCGTCCCGACAATGGCCTATGGATTTGCAGAAATTACCCATCTGTGCATCTGTCATTGTATTCTAGATGGATTGATGAAAGGCTCATTGCTAGAAACAGAAGTTAATAATCCGCTAATTGATGAGAGCAAGCTATTTTCAGGCAGCCAACCAACTTAAACAGGAAGGGAAATTAGAAGAGGCGATCGCGTCTTACCACCAAGCGATTGAGCTAAACCCCAACTTTTATTTGTCTCACCACAACTTAGGGGAAACATTAGCTAAACTCGATCGCTGGGAGGAAGCAGTTACTTGTTACGATCGCGCTATTCAACTCAACCCTAATTCGGTTTGGTGTTATTACAATTTAGGGGAAGCCTTAGCAAAACTCTGCCGGTGGGATGAAGCGATCGCCTCCTACCGTCACGCCATTCAGCTTTCCCCTGATTTTTATAGATTTTACATTAATTTAGGCGAAGTCCTCTGCAAACAGGGTCGTCGCCCCGAAGCCGCCACCTTCTATTGTCAAGCTGCGGAGTCCTTGGTCAAACAGCAGCGGTGGGATGAAGCCGAAAATTTTTACAGTCAGGCTATTAAGCTCAATCCATCAGTTAACGATGACTACGGCAATTTAGCAGAAACCCTGACCAAACAGCGGCAGCTTGAAGCTGCGATCGCCAAAACCCGCAAAGCCATTAACCAGACTCCAGAAAGTGCTGAACTTCACTGCCGATCGGGGAAACTCTTAACACAGCAAAACAGGCGAATAGAGGCAATTGAAAGCTATAAAAAAGCGATCGCCCTCAATTTTGACTTAGAAGAAGCACATATCAACCTCGTCAACTTACTGATAGAGCAAGCGGAAATAGATGAGGCTAAGCAAAAACAAAACACACTATCTTTAGAGGAAGAGGCACTTTTTAACCTCGGAAATTTACTAATACAGCAAGGGAAATTAGAAGCAGCAATTGAAATTTACAAAAGAGCAATTACCCTTAAACAAAATTGGACAGAAGCTTATCTCAAACTAGCAGAAGCTCATATGAAAATGAGCTGGAAATTTTACGATGTCGGTAAATTACACGAATCTATCAGCTCTACTGAACGTGCGATGGACGTATATAACTCTCAGCTTGAAAAGCATCCCCTCGGCAATTTGGGTATTCGCTTCATAACGCCGGAATATTTCACAAACTGGCCCTGGTTAGGTGCGATCGGACACCTAGCTCTCAATATAGATATTTATATTAAGATGGGTATTCTCGGCTGGCGACCTAAATACCACACAATTCTTTTAGCGCCTCCCGAACAAGTCATCAATCCCTGTTTGCTCAACTACTGGCGGCGCTATCTCCACATTATCACCGACGCTTCTCTGATTAAGCGCTTGCTGCCATTAGCAAAGACTATGCGGTGTTTGGAATATACTCTGTACCATATCAAACAGCCCAGCGGAGAGATGGTAGATCTAGGTTACGCCTTCTCAACAGTTCAAAAACAGTGGCAAACAGAGGGAAACCCGCCACTGCTGACGTTATCGCCATCAGATTATGAGAGAGGATGGAACTGTTTGCAAGACCTCGGAGTGCCTAAAAATGCCTGGTTTGTGTGTCTCCACGTTCGAGAAGATGGCTTCCGACGAGAAGGAACGATCAGTTACCGGAGTGCTGATATTAATACTTACTTATTAGCGATCGAGTCGATTGTAGCTCGCGGCGGCTGGGTCATCCGCATGGGCGACCCTACCATGAAACCGCTACCACCGATGAAACAGGCGATCGACTACGCTCACACTGACGCAAAAAGCGATTGGATGGATGTTTTTCTGTGCACTTCCTGTCGTTTCTTTTTGGGAAGCGCTTCAGGTCTCGCCTGTGTTCCCTTGGTATTTGGCGTTCCCAGCGCTATTACCAACACTTGGCCAGTCTCCGGGCGTCCTCCGTCGAATCATGATTTATTCATCCCCAAACTAGCTTGGTCAGAAGTTGAAAAGCGCTATCTCACTTTTGAAGAAGCACTAGCGCCTCGTTTCTTTTTCAACCTCAATAGCCAACTCCTATACTCATGGGGTATTAAAGTGGTGGATAATACGCCAGAGGAGATTAATGACTTGGTACTGGAAATGCTCGATCGACTAGAAGGAAAATGTCAGTACACAGCAGAGGACGAAGTTTTACAACAGCAGTTCAACTCTCTGCCAACACCTTATGGGCCGAGTGCTTTTAATAGTCGGATTGGACGCTCTTTTTTGCATAATTATCATTTTTCCAAACGGAAACCCTTCGCTTAAAGCAGTCATAATTCGATCCGAAGTCTTGCCTCATTGGTAATTGGTAATTGCTGAGGAGTTTTGAGTTTTAAGATTGGTTCGTGACTCTCACTGCGTAGCCGCATGAGTGAATTTTAAACTTTTTAACTCAAAACTCAAAACTCAAAACTTAAAACTTTCCTTAAGGTTTTGGTAGCGCACCTTCAGGACTAGGAGAAGCAGCCGGTTCGGGAGTCGTCGTAGCCGCAGGAGAAGGCGAAGGAGTGCCACTAGCTAACTGATTAATTTGGTCTTTATAGTTAGGAGGAGCTAACTCAGTAGCTCGATCGAACAGCGTTTTTGCCTCATCTGTTTTGCCCTGTTCCTTCAGCACGATCGCCTTTCCTAAAGTCGGGCGAAAATCTTTGGGATTAGCCTTAGCAGATTCGTCATAAATTGCGATCGCCTCCTCGTAGCGCTTCTGCACAGCATAAACCTGTCCCAAAATCAACTGCACTGAAGTTACATCCACACTTTCCGGTTTCGCCAGATTTGCAGCCGGAGCAGCTTTCAACGTATCTTGCAGCAGTCCGATCGCAGCTTCCGGCCGCTGCTGCACCAGCAGCAAATTCACCAACCCCTGCAAAGCCTTAATTTCCCCAGGCCTAGACGCTAAAATTGACCTGTAAGCCTGAGCAGCCCCTTCGCGATCGCCCGTGCGTTCCTTAGCCTGAGCCAGCAAAATCCCGTATTCAGTAGTCTCTGGATTCAGCGAAGCCAACTTTTCCAAAGGAGCGATCGCATCCTTAATGTCGCCGACTCCTTGCCCGATCAACTCCAGTCGCACCTGCAACAATCCCCGCAAAGCCGTTACGTTGTCAGGTTCCCGCTGCAAAACCAATTCGTATCCCCTAGCCTGAGCTTGCAGCAACTCTGATTGCTTCTCCCCAGACTGCGCCGTTTGAGTAGGTGTTGGAGTTGACGTACTTTGGGCTTGGCTGGCCTTGAGAATACTGTCCAAAATGGGAACGAGAGAAAATCCCAAAAAAGCGATGAGCGACAGCACCACCACCACAGTAATCAACCCACGACGCTTATTTGCTTTTTCCATAATTCAACTATCCCAGCTTAAAATCTACTATTTTCTAAGAATTAACGCATCGCCCAGGGGCATCTGCCATTTAACTAGATCCATGCAACCATAAAAGTTCTTAACTTCAAAGTCCGAACGGACAAAGCAGCCTTTTACTTGCAGCTAATATGGTAACAGACCCACAACTCCATGCTAGCTAAACAATTTTGGACACTGGGACCTGCAGCCCCAAGGACTGCGGTGTCTGTCCAATTTAGTCTGGTCAAGCTAAAAATTACCGAAAATATGGCGGATCAGGCCGTTAGGTAATTGGATTAAGTAAAATAGGCAAGCTGAATATCCTAAATGCTATTAGCCAGCAACTCCAGCTCAGCGCGATCGGCGATCGATCGGTCAGCAACTGCCAAAGTCCTTGCTCGCAAGGATTGTAGCAGCCAGCGAACCGATCGGCACACGTAGCGTTGAAAGTTGGCGTTGACGGGTCACAACCAGACCTCCGGGCGCAAGCCCGCCTGTCAGGTGCTAGTAGTTTTTAAAGCAGTTTCTTCAGTTTATTCCTAATTTCCCTTAAGGGATGTGTCTCCGCTGCAAGGAGTTTTTATGAACCCCTCTCCCAACCGGTCTTCCAAATCGTCCAAATCTACTTCAACTCGCAAGGCTCAGCCGAGCGAACTGGCCGTCAATCCGCCTAAAGATACAGATTCCATTCCTGAGACACCAGACGAAAGTTCGGTGCCTTCGGCGTTGGCTGCGCCTGTTGACCAAAATCAACCGGCAACGCCAGCAGACGCCCCAGCGTCCAAGGATAGGCTGCAACGACCACGCTACAGTTCTGCCCCCGACAAGGACAAAACAAAGCCACAAGACCAGCCCAGCAATGCTCCTGCCCCCCCGGCGTCTGCAGCGTCTTCGACACCTGTCAGCGATACTCCAGCCCCAGCAGTCGCACCGCCGGCAAACGCCGAGCCGGCCGCTAACGAAAGTCAGGCCGCTGAGGACATACCCTCCGTCATGCGCCAACATCCCATTCCCCCCCCCAGCGAACCCAGACAGTACCGAGCTGTTGGTTTGGTGCGGGGCCGCTACACGCCATCAGAAGAGCAATTCACCCGGGGTATGCTGATAGCTGCCGACGGAACTGCCATCGACGCAGTTTTGCTGGGTAGAGTTATGAGTTTAGTCAAAAATCACCTGGAGCTGGAACAAGAACACCTGTGGGTGGTCTATCCCCGCACCAGGCAAGAAGACGGCAAATTGCACGCCCAGATTATGGGGGTTTGGGAGCCGGAAACGCTCAAGAAATCTCCCGAACCGTCCTCTGATGAGGAAGAAAATCAGGAAGCAGCGGAGATTGAGGCTAGCGGCGAAGCATCGACCGCATCTTTGCCTTCCTCGGAACCTGATGTTGAAGATGGCTATTTTTCGATTAGAGGTGAGGTGATTTATCAATCCCAAGACGAAGAAAAGTATGTCATCGTCAAAATCAAGCAAGCTCCCCGCAAGAATGACGACAAGATGAAGTTTTTTAAGTTGAAACTCAAGGGAGATTTAGCAACAAAAGCGATCGGGTTTTTTTGGGATTTCCACGTCAAATTGAAAGCTGAGAGTCTGATGATTGAGCAGGCTAATAATATTGGTGCCCTGCCGATTAAAAAGCGGAAATTCCCCCCCGGCAGCAAGCCGCCCGGTGGCTTCAAAGGAGGAGGGAAGCGTCCGTTTACTCCTAAGCCGAAGGGTGACGGTGCTCCTGTAGGGCGTCCTACCATCAAGTCCGCAGCAGCACCACCGCCTGTCCCCAAGGAACCTCTTCCTAAGCCGGTTAAGAAGCCTAAGCCGATCGAGGAATGAACCAATTTTAGATTTTAGATTTTAGATTTTAGATTAGTCTGTCCAAGACTAATTTACAACCGCTAAATCGCCAATCTAAAATCCTTTATTCGAGCCGGACTTGTGCACCCCACAAATCTTGCGGGAGAAATACTCTGTCAGTGGGTAGGGGAGCAACTGGGGCCGTGAGGGTAAATTGACCCGCTTCAATTTGCTGCTTCAATTCCAATGCTACTTGCCGGGAGAGAAACATACTCGCAAGGGGGGCGGCCCGCACTGGTTTGCCCTCGATGAGGATGCGGCCAGTCTTTAATTGAGCATAGCTAACTAAACCGAAGGTGGGACGAACGCGCCGGGGGATAGAGAAATCTACCACCGGCGCTACTATTTTTTTGTCTGATACTGCACAGTGGGCGACGACTGTTTCGTTTAAGACTGGAAACGGAATGCCGACTCCCAGCATCAGGGATGGGCCGTAGTTTTTGAAGTAGCAGCCGCGCACCCATTTGGAGTTCATCTGTTTGGCGTCGCCGATGAGTGCGAGGGTGGCAGCGGGGCCGATGGGGGTGCGGTTGGGCTGGCGTTTTTGCAGCGGGAAGTGCTGGGTTCCTTCCCAGGTGATGTAGCCCTGAGCGCCTCCTAGGAAGATGCGGGTGCCGATGCCGATGATTTCGAGGTCGGGGTCGTTGAGCAGGGGAGACATGGCTCCAAGGTTCGAGTAGACGGCGTTGCCGAGGTTTGGTTGCAGGGGGCCGAGGTAGGTGAACAGCGGGCGATCGCCTCCATTGACGCCAACAATAAAGTTTTGATATGCGTTGCGGGGATTGAATAAATAAAACTGGTTGATTGTATCGCGGGTAATCGTGGTTTCAAAGGAGGCGCGGGGGTAGCAGTCTGTTACTTGCCCCAAAGCCCGCAACTGCACGGGTTTGCCGGCTATTAAGTCTTCGATGACGTGTCCGCCTCCCCGTTCGCCGGATTCTTCGCCGTCTTCGGCTACTTGGGTGGCTCCCAGGTAGAGGTCTACTGCGCCGAAGCCGGAGTAGGCTAAAACGCCGTCTAGCCAGCACTGGCGGATTTTTATCGGCGGGTCAGTATGGCCGAGGTTGATGATTGCACCGGAGGATTCCATCGGCTCGAAGGTGCCGGTGGTAATCACATCGACTTCTTTGGCTGCTTGGGTAATGCTGGTTTCTTGAACTCTTGTTTTGAGTTCTTCGATTGTCCAGACTGTGGCTTTGCCCTGGCTGATTTTATCGTTGATTTCGTCGATCGATCTCATATATTTTAGATTTTAGATTTTGGATTTTAGATTTTGAATTGATTGATTTTGGAGTAATTTGGATTTGGGATTGATGGAATGTCGATCGAGCTGGTTGTTTGAGATAAAATCAATATATTATAACTGAGATGTTGCACCATTCTCAACAAGCCTTTTATGAACAGGCTTTTCGGCCTGTTCCACAATAAAATTCACTTTTCGTGGAACAGGCATCTTGCCTGTTCTTGATAATGATGCAAGATGTAAATTATAACGGATACAATAACAATATCATAAATCAAATAAAGGGCGATCGCCATGACTCAAGCGATATTAAAACCAGTCACCTTCGATGAATTTATTGACTGGTATCCTGAAAATTCTGAAAACCGTTACGAACTGCACAATGGAGCTATTGTTGAGATGCCTAAAGCAACCGGAGAACATTCAGAAGTAGCGGGCTTCCTTGTCGCTGAACTCAACTTTGAAATCCGACGACTAGGACTTCCTTACTTCGTTCCCAAAGAATGCGTTGTCGCCACCAATTATGATACAAGTTTCACAAAAAAATAATGTCACTGCAGGCAAGCTCCAAACCCATATCCAGTAACTCATGGCTAATCTAAAATCTAAAATCTAAAATCTAAAATGGTATGAGCTATCTGGTTACGAACCGGATGCGATCGTTTTGGACAGGCAAGGGATGGACAGCGAACCGAGATGGAAAAAGGAATCTATCATTACGATGGGTAGTTCTGTCCGGCTAATTGTCGAAGTTGTCAGTACCAATTGGCGGGATGATTATGGCTACAAATTGGTGGATTACGAAGCTTTGGGCATTTCTGAATACTGGATTGCGGACTATTTGGGACTTGGCGGGCGACGCTATATTGGCAATCCTAAACAACCTACTTTTTCTGTTTAGGAATGAGAATTAAATAACTTCCACAAAATTGTGGGACGGGCGGGACGCCCATCCCACAATAACAATTAAAATTGTAAGTTATTTAATTCGCGATCCTTACCAGTTGGTTGACGGTGACTATCAAGTCAATCGATTTGAGATTTGAGATTTGAGATTTGAGATTAAAGAATTGACTTGCGCGAGATAAATGCTCTTTCTTGAGGATTTTCGATTTGAGATGCTTTCGATTGATTCCACGGATAAATGGGGGGGCTTGTACCCTCAATAAATTCTTGGTCAATCGATTTTAGATTTTAGATTTTAGATTTTAGATTAAAGAATTGACTTGCGCGAGATAAATGCGGGGGGCAAGTTTCATCGGATACAGGTTTTTTATTTCTGGACGAATGAACCCGGGGGCTTGTATCCTGGATGCTTTCGGTCATTATGAATTTTAACTATTGATTTTCAGGAGCCTCATTGTCAGAATGATCGGGGATGTTGGGTTTCTGTTCTGGTAAATATTTTTCTGGCAGGGTTTCGCTGACTCCTATAGATTCATGTTTTTCATTGATAGCAGAATCGATTGCTGCTAAGGTTTTAGGACTGGCACTCCATTGGTTGAGAATATCTTTAATTAGGGCTTCCCTAATCCAAACTTGAGCTACAACGGTGAGGGGGAGGGCTAGTAATAAGCCTAAAAATCCAAAGAAGGTGGCGAAGAATACTTGAGCTATTAATGTTACTGCTGGCAGCAGTGATACTTGCTGTGCCATGACGTAGGGGGTGAGGACGTTACTTTCAAACTGTTGAATTAGAAAGTAAAGGATGAAGACAAAACCGGATTGCAAGGGAGAATCTAAAAGTGCGATCGTCATTGGGGGGATGACGCTCAGAGTGGGGCCTATATTGGGAATTAGGTTAAGAAATCCTGCTACTACAGCGTGAGCTAGCGGTAGGGGAACTTGCAAGACTGACAGACCAATTAAGCTCAAAAAAGCAATCACACTCATGCTAATGAGAGCGCCGATGACCCATCGACCGAGAGCTATTTCGCATTCATCTAAGATGCCATCGACTCGTCGCCGATAAAAAGAGGGAAATAGTTGGATGAATGCTTTGCGGTAAGATAGAGGTTCTGCTAATGTCATCAATGTCAAAACTATGACGAGCAAAAAGCTGAGGATAACGCCTAATGTGTTGCCTACAAAGGCTCCTGCACCGCCGACGAGTTGGTTGAATAAAGGTTGCAGTTGTTGCATGATGTCGTTAACATCAAGATTTGGCAGTCGCTGACCAAATTGCCCTGAAAAGCGACCCTCAAGTTGATCTATCCACTGATTTAATCTTTCTATTCCTTGAGGGGCTCTTTGGGTAAGTTGTTGAAACTGTTGGGTAAAGGGCGGTACAATTATCAGGAATAAGCCTACGAATACGAGGATTAGGAAGCTAACTGATAAGAGTACGGCGATCGATCTTTTGAGTCCGAATTTTTGTAAGTAGCGTGCTAGTCTGTTTAAGGCTGTGGCTAAGACTACGGCGGCAAACAGCAGCAGTAGGGCCTGCCTGATTTGCCACAGGATGTAACAAGATGCGATGAGGGCTAATAAGCCCATCCACTGTCCTAGCTTCATTAGATTTTAGATGTTAGATTTTAGATTTTAGATTGAGGAATAGGGTATGGGGAATTACTGCTTGCTAATTGCTCTGCAGCCCAGAAGCGATAAATCGCCTCTATACAAGATACAGCAGATGGGCGCGATCGCATCTTTAATCAGATACCCCTACTCGGACATCAGTACAAGCAGCCTCCTCAATTCCCTTTTGCGAACACCTGCTGCGCTGTCAGCTTCAATTCTGGGAAAGTTGGGGACTCAATACCCTCGCCGCCTCTGAACAGTTTGACTTGGTATTCCCCGTTAATTAGTTGGTAAACCGAAAAAGTGGGTTGTTTGGGGTTGCCAATAAACCGTCTGCCGCCCAATCCTAGATAGTCTATAATCCAATATTCTTGAATACCCATTGACTCATATGCCTCAAGCTTTAGGGCATAATCATCACCCCAATTAGTGCTAGTTACCTCGACGATTAGGGGGACTGATGAACCCATTGTGATAATTGATGATTTTTCCCATCGTGGCTCGTTTCCAATGGTTTGTTCGTTAAGTACAATTATATCTGGCTCATATCCAGATTCCTCGCGCATGGGTTTGATGACGCATTCTTTGGGGATGAAGTAGGGTAGGTTTAAGCGTTCTATTTCGAGAAATAACCAGCCGCTGGTAAAACCGGCCACTTTAGAATGTTTGCCTGTTGCTTTTGGCATTTCAACAATTTCTCCATTGTGTAGTTCGTAGCGGTGTTCGGAATTCTCAGGATACCAGTCAATGAATTCATCGAATGTTACTAATTCAGGTATAATTTGAATCATGGTGAGTGCCTCAACTTTGGTTTTGATAAGCTGTACGGGGAATTAAGATTTTGGCTAAAACATAGTCTTTAGACCTAGTGTAGATCGATCGCACTTTTTGATTCCGTCTCTACTGCTGCTGTTGGCGCGATCGCCAGCCGAGGATGGCGGCTAGGATGATACTGGGGGTAAACACGGCGATTAGGGCGTTGAGGTCGGTAGAGGGTATGGATAAGCTAGGGCCTGCGTACTTGATGGCTAGGGAAAGGGCGGCGGAAAGGGTGAATACTTTGAGGATGGGGCTGATGTTGGTGTTCATGGAGGTGGTAGTTGGTTGTATAATTAAGGATTGAGACTATTATCGCAAGTATTGTGTTGCGGCTGCGATCGCGCCTTAGAGTTTTTAACAGGAAAGAGGCGATGAATGTTGTTTTAAACCCAGAACTTGATTGAGGTTCGCATGATGACACAGACACTTTTACAGCCACAAGACCAACGGTTCATTCACTCCGGGATTAGCTGGCAACAGTTCAAGCTAATTGAACAGGGGTTTTCTGACTCCCCTGGCATCAGGTTGTTTTATTACAAAGGAGAGGTAGAAATCTTGGCAGTTTCCCCAGAACATGAATTTTTTAGTCGGACAATTTGTACGCTGCTGGCTATCTACTGCGCCGAAAATGAAATTGAGTTTTCACCGACGGGAAGTTTTACCCAAGAAAAGGAAGGGGTAGTGTCTGCACAAGCTGATGAATCTTACTTTATTGGCCGACGCATAACCCCAAATTCTCCCCCAGATTTATGTATCGAAGTTATATTCACTAGCGGTAATGTCAAAAAATTGCAGCGCTATCGAGTATTGGGAGTTTCTGAAGTCTGGTTCTGGGAGGATGGTGTATTGGCTATGTATCGCTTGGGTTCTGAGGATTATGAAAAAATTTATTTAAGTGTTGTTTTGCCAGATTTAGATATTAACTTATTGTGTCGCTGCTTGCTGATGGCTTCGAGTGTGGAAGCGATGAGGGAGTTTAGGAGAGGCATTTCTGGTTAGGGCGATCGCACCTATTTTTTTTATGCTTAACTTGATTTGAGTAGGTTGGGGTGATCGCCAGCCGAGGATAGCAGCTAGGATGATACTGGGGGTAAAGACGGCGATTAGGGCGTTGAGGTCGGTAGAGGGTATGGATAAGCTAGGCCCTGCATATTTGATGGCCAGGGAAAGGGCGGCGGAAAGGGTGAATACTTTGAGGATGGGGCTGATGTTGGTGTTCATGGAGCTGGTAGTGGGTTGTATAATTAGGCATTGAGATTATTATCGCAAGTTTGTGCTAAGCCCGGAAGTAATAGAAGATTAGGAGAGGGGCCCGATTGAGAGCAAAGTACCAAACCTTTGTTTTTTTGCCAGGGCGCCGATTTTAACTAAACTTACAATTAAATTACATCCCGTTAAAACACGATCTATGACCTACACCACAGCCAAATTACTTAGCTTTGAGGAGTTTATCGCCCAATATGGGGATAATACACGCTATGAACTAATTGACGGAGAACTCAGAGACAGGTCACCTACTGGCCCTCACGAAGCTGTTGCCGGGAGTATTGCGGGTAAAATTTATGTCGAAATCTTTCGGGATAACTTCAACTGGTTGGTGCCTAAAAATTGTCTAATCAAACCACTCTATGCTGAAGCTACAGCGCTGCGTCCTGACGTAGTTGTTTTAGATAAATCAGAACTCGGTCAAGAACCCCTTTGGCAAAAAGAACCAGTTATTTGTAACGGTAGTACAATGAAGCTTGTTGCTGAAGTGGTCAGCACTAATTGGCAAGATGATTATGCCAGAAAAGTGGAAGAATACGCTTTCTTGAATATCCCAGAATATTGGATTGTGGACTTTCGGGGCTTAGGTGGTTGGCAATTTATCGGCAACCCAAAGCAACCGACTTTCACAGTCTGCCAGTTAGTTAATGGTGCATACCAGCAGCAACAATATCGCTTGGGAGATACTATTTCTTCTTACCTGTTTCCCAATTTACAACTGAGACTCGACGACATTATGCCGACTTGAAAGTCTGGTAAGCTGTCGCCGCGAACTTAAATTGTATATTCGGGCGTTGCTCAAAGCCACCCAACAAGAGTTGGATTGTTTTTTGACATATAATAATTTAAATGCAGAACAGCTTATCGAGGGATCGCACCTTGGGCAAAAAAGGCAATCTAAACTTATCACAGAAATAACGTTAACAGTATTTAATGCTTTATGAATGTTGCTTGAAACCCAGAACTTGATTGAGGTTCGCATGATGACACAGACACTCTTACAGCCAGTAGACCAACGGTTCATTCAGTCCGGGATTAGCTGGGAACAGTTCAAGCTAATTGAACAGGGGTTTTCTGACTCCCCAGGGACGAGGTTGTTTTATTACAAAGGAGAGGTAGAAATATTGGCAGTTTCCCCAGAACACGAATTTTTTAGTCGGACAATTTGTACGCTGCTGTCTATCTACTGCGCCGAAAATGAAATTGAGTTTTCACCTACGGGAAGTTTTACCCAAGAAAAGGAAGGGGTAGTGTCTGCACAAGCTGATGAATCTTACTTTATTGGCCGACGCATAACCCCAAATTCTCCCCCTGATTTATGTATCGAAGTAGTGTTCACTAGCGGTACTGTCAAAAAATTGCAGCGCTATCGAGTATTGGGAGTTGCTGAAGTCTGGTTCTGGGAGGATGGTGTATTGGCTATGTATCGCTTGGGTTCTGAGGGTTATGAAAAAATTTCTTCAAGTGTGGTTTTGCCAGATTTAGATATTAATTTACTGTGTCGCTGCTTGCTGATGGCTTCGAGTGTGGAAGCGATGAGGGAGTTTAGGAGGGGAATTTCTGGTTAGGGCGGGGGTTTCAGACTATTATGGCAAGTATGTGTTGCGGCCCGGCGGGCGATCGGCTATTTTCTGAGATACTAAGGTAATTTGCCAGCGTTGAGTGTAATTGAACATGGATCACCAAAATTTAGAGTTAATAGAAAACATTCGCCAGCAATTTAACAATACTCCTTATCCCAGAATTCCGCTGGAACAATCTCCAAAAGACAACAGTGAATTGCTCTATCTTCATAATCTTGTAACTGCTTACTACTTCAGAAATAGAAAAGTTATTAATACAGAAGGTAAAGTTATCCTCGATGCGGGATGCGGCACCGGTTATAAATCCTTGGTTTTAGCTATAGCCAATCCTGGAGCAAAAATAGTAGGCATAGATTTATCCGAAGAATCTGTGAAACTAGCTGAGCAACGTTTACAGTATCATGGGGTTGCTAATGCAGAGTTTTATGCTTTGAAGATAGAAGATTTGCCAAGTTTAGGGTTACAATTTGACTATATCAATGCTGACGAAGTTCTGTATCTCTTGCCCGACGCTGTTGCTGGATTGCAAGCAATGAAATCGGTTCTGTCTCCAGAGGGAATTATCCGCACAAACCTTCACAGTTCAAATGGTAGAGCCGGAGTATTTCGCGCTCAAGCTGCTTTCAAAGCAATGGGATTAATGAATGGATGTCCAGGAGAATTGGAGGTGGAAATAGTCCGGGAAACAATGGAAGCATTACAAGATAAAGTAGGGCTTAAGGCATTAACCTGGAATTCCGATCGCGTGAAGGATGAGGGATGGATTATGGTTAACTATTTATTCGTGGGTGATAAAGGTTTTACTATTCCTGAAGTGTTTGCAATGTTGAGAGGTGCTGATTTAGAGTTTATCAGTATGGTGGATTGGCGTCGGTGGGAGTTGATGGATTTGTTCAAAGATCCAGATGATTTACCTCCGTTTTGGGCGATGAGTCTCCCAGAAACTTCTATGGAAGAGCGACTGTATTTATTTGACTTGTTACATCCCGTGCACCGTTTGTTTGATTTCTGGTGCGGCAATCCCGCGAGAACTCAGGCTTTTGTGCCCGTTGCGGAATGGACCCAGGCTCAATGGCGCGAAGCACGGGTACACCTGCACCCTCAACTGAGGACTTCTCAGGTGAGAGAAGACTTGAGTAATTGCATTGACAGCCAGACGCCGTTTGAAATTAGCCCTTATATTATTGTGCCAACTCTAGCGCCGGTGGCGATCGAGAGTACAATGGCGGCTTGTTTGCTACCTCTTTGGCATGGGCCGCAGTCTGTGGTGTCCCTAGTAGAACAGTGGCTCCAAATCGCCTCGCAGATCGGTGTTAACCTAGAGTCTGTTAGTGATGAGACTGCCTTTGAGGAAGTCAAGGAACTGTTGATTAGGCTGGAAGTCTTTCTGTATGTGCTTTTGGAGCCTTAGAGCCAGGATTTGAAAAAAAAAATGGTCAGGGGTGATATTAAAGCGCCGATAACTGGGTAAGTTACATATAAGAGTTAGAAATCGAGCATCCCACCCCTCAAGGAGAAACAAATTATGAAGACTGAATTTAAAGCCAAGTTCCTGCAACACATCAACAAAAGAAGACAGGATCAAGGTTTCACCCTGATTGAACTGCTGGTTGTTATCATCATCATCGGTATTCTTTCGGCTATTGCTTTGCCTTCCTTCCTGAGCCAAGCAAACAAAGCGAAGCAGTCAGAAGCTAAACAGTATGTCAGTTCAATTAACAAGGGTCAGCAAGCATACTTCGCAGAAAATACCAAATTTGCAGACCAGATTACGAATTTGGGTATTGGGCTGAAAACTCAAACCAGCAACTATACATACGCCCTAGGAGTGCCAGCAGGCGGAGCTACCTCTGGTGCAACCCCGGCTACTGGCAGTCCTCTGAAATCTTATGCTGGGGCTGTGGGATTAGTTACAGCCGGAGAAGCAAAAACCACGCAGAGCATACTTTGTGAGGGGGCTGCCGGAGCAGCTCCGACGGGCATGGTTGGACCTGATGGTTCTGCGGCGCCTACCTGCGGCACCATGACAGAAGTTACTAAGTAAGTGTTAAAATCAACAAGCTAGGCTTGTTGAGAAACAAGAAAAAGCGGGTGGTGTCGCGTGTGCTGCCCGCTTTATTGCGTCCAATCAAATTCTTGTATGAATTTGCCCTATGATTTCTAATGATTTATTAGCTCTTGCTCCTGATTGGCAGCAGCAAGCACACCAATGTTTACTTCAAGGAAATTACATTAAGGCGGCATTGCTTTATGAACAAGCGATTGTAGCAGAACCCAGTGTTAAGTCTCACTACTGGCACTTGGGATTGATGTTGCTGTTGCAAGAACAAGAAGCGGAAGCTCAGACCACTTGGCTGTTGGGAATGGCCGAGGGAGAGCCAGAAGAAATAGATTTCTGGACAGAAGAATTGATAGAGGTTCTGCACGCCGAAGCCGATCGGCGCAGGTGGGAAGTGGGCGATTATGCAGTAGCTTGGGCAATTCGGCAGCACATACGGGAAATCAATCCTAACGATGTTAATAACCTCCTGCATTTGATTGGACTGTCCACTTTGCAAAGAGCCTACACAGGAGAGCAACTAAAAGATTTAGGCGTGTTAGAGCTTCTGAAGTCTGAATCGAATGTCGCAGTAGATTCTGAACTATTACTACAAGTATTGAGCAATGTTTTAACTCAGGCTCCTTTCGACCCCTTATCCTATGAATTAACAGAAGCCTGTCTATTTTATGTCAAAGAATCCAGAGATTTGATGGAGGTTTTGATTCCGTTTATTTATAAAATAGCTTACTCGGCTAAGCACTATCAACTGGCAATACGCTTCACGGAGCTAGGGTTGCGTTTAGAGCCTCTCCATCCCGAATTACTGCGATCCTTGTCTGCTTTTTATCAAGACAATAGTGAATTTAGTAAGGGAATAGAGTCTGCTAAACTTTGTTATTCAGTCATGGAAACTTTGGCTGATAAAATTTATGCAAATATGTTGATCATGCGGTCATTGATGAGTGCAGGGGGGTATTGGGAAGAATTTTGTTCAGCATTAGAGTTGCAGAAGTCATTGTTAGCATCGTTGCTTGAAGAACAACCGCATTCCTTGGACTCAAGTGCCACAATTCGCTTATTTGCGGCGTTATTTTTCTTTCCATATTTTCAGGATAAAGCCCAGGAAAATGCACAAATTCGCATTCAATTAGCTCAATTGTGTCAATTAAATATTGAAAATTATGCCAAAGAAAAGGTAGAAGAATGTCGCCAATGGCGGGGGCGGATTTTGAAAGCAGATGCTCCTACTAAACGTTTGAAGATTGGATATATTTCCCATTGTTTCCGCAGTCATTCTGTGGGTTGGTTAGCACGGTGGGTTTTTCAGTACCATGACCGGGAACATTTTGAAATCAACGCTTATATGATTGGCGCAGAAATGAGCCAGGGCCAGTTACATGAATGGTACATTAGCAAAGCTGACAAAGCTTATAAATTAGGATTAGACGGTCAAGAAGCGGCTCAGAAAATTTATGAGGATGAGATTGACATTTTGGTCGATCTCGATAGCATTACACTTACTACTTCCTGCGAAACGATGGCGATTAAGCCAGCACCAGTACAAGTAGGTTGGCTAGGTTGGGATGCGTCGAGTGTGCCAACTATTGATTACTATCTTGCCGATCCTTATGTTTTACCTGAGTCTGCTCAGGAATACTACACGGAAAAAATTTGGCGCTTACCTCAAACTTACATAGCAGTAGATGGTTTTGAGGTGGGGGTACCAACTCTCCGGCGAGATGAATTAGGTATCTCTGAGGATGCAGTTATATATCTCAGCACTCAGAGAGGGTATAAATATAACCCGAATACTGCACGGCTGCAAATGCAAATTATCAAATCTGTACCGAATAGCTACTTTTTAATTAAAGGCTTGGCGGATCAAGAATCACTGAAAAACTTCTTTATCCAAGTTGCAGAATCTGAGGGGGTGTCGGGCGATCGCCTGCAATTTTTACCCTTAGCTCCTTCTGAGCAAATTCACCGCGCTAATTTAGGGATTGCTGACGTGGTACTCGATACTTACCCCTACAACGGAGCCACAACCACTATGGAAACGCTGTGGATTGGCGTTCCTTTAGTGACGCGAGTGGGGGAGCAGTTTGCTGCGCGCAACAGCTACACGATGATGATGAATGCTGGTATTTCCGAAGGGATTGCTTGGACGGATGAAGAGTATGTAGAATGGGGAATTCGCTTAGGAAAAGATGCGGCTCTGCGACAGCAAATATCTTGGAAACTGCGGCAGTCACGACAAACCGCTCCGCTGTGGAATGGCAAGCAATTTACGCGAGAGATGGAGAAAGCATACGAGCAGATGTGGCAGATATATCTGGACAAAAGTCATTGAGGGTGCTGCTCCGAGTGAGTAGTTTGTGCAGCGAGTTGCTGGACAAATTCCCTCGATTCATCAGTAACTCTCCTTCATAAAACGGTCTAGTTCTAATGAGGGAATGTTTTCCGCTGTTGCGTGATCCATTGCCTTTATATTCTCATTCTCCAATACAATTCGACCGTGAAGTCGAGGGATCAAAGCTGACCACTGAATTTCGCTCAACTGTCCAATCAGTGAAATTTCGGGACCGTCGGAAACATCTAAATCTTCTTCCATTAAAAGATTCATCGCCACGCCTGATAAAGCGAGATTAGCATCTTCGTCAGCAATATTGCTGTTGTCTACTAAGAGAGTCATCTTACTTTTATCTCGATGAGTTGCGATCGCCCTTACCACTCGTTCCAATTCTAAACCAAGAGACTCTTCTGGCTGCGACCAATCTGGAAAAACAATTAGGTTAATTTCTCTCAATTTCATCGACAGCGACAAGGCTACTGACCCGCCTTCATTTTCCTGGCATTTCTCCATTTGCGGAGTGTAGGAGCCGAGCATTTCCAGAAAACGCAAAGCTGTAGGAACAGGAGCGTAATTTTCAATAGCCCACTGCCGACCTTCTATAGAGATTTTCTCTAAAATTCCTGGGTCATCAGCAATCCGATCGACAGTATCTTGCATATTGTCTAGATCGATTCCTATATAGTGTCGCCAGTTTTCGGGCATTACTGGCAGTTTAACTCCATACTTATCAAAATCTACGTGAAAGGTTACGCACCCAGCCGCCAATGACTCCCAAAAACGCCAACTGTCCCACCATTCTACGATTGGTTCTCCTGTGAAATAGCTGGAGGTAACAACACCCCCAAAGCACGCACAAGCCACAGATTCCTTCAAACGCTGGTAGTAACTCGGATAGTGGCGTTGACCTGTTTGCTTCCACTGCAAGTAATGGTAACTGTCTGAGGGAGATTTCTCAAAATCCTCAGTGATATCATCCGGCGGTATAATATGTTGAATCAATGGCAAGAATTGTTCGCAAACAATCTGCCTTATGGGATTGTCTAATATCATCACTCCACTGTCAACCCATAAATAACCCTGGCGAACTTTCATCACAGTGTTAGTATACCTCAATCGCCGATGGTCGTTGCGGAAGTTGACAAGTAAGCGTCTTTTTTTGTTCTGAAATTTTTCAATTTCGCTAGTCTCTCGAAGGATGCGGTTAGAAAGCCCAAAAACCCACGTTAAACAGTTTGAAGGCTCTATAGATTTGCTGTTGCAGTGAGTTCTAAATCTAAAATCGAAGTTCTCTAACTCGGTATTCCAGATGGTAAAACCATCCATGTCATCTAGATAGACCGTGACATATTTGCGTTCGGATTGAAATAATTCTTCAGGAAAAGATATCGAGTTTATCATCCATCTGAAGTCCAAAATCACAATTGAGCAATCGCGATGACTCACACTTGGGTCATAACAGAAAAGATATTCTTCTGTGCCGGGCGCAATCTTCCAATGATTGATGTTTGAATAAAAGGGTATTCCCAGCTCTTTAAAGCCTTCCGCTAAACATATGCTTAAAGGTGAATAGACTCCTTCACAGCAATAGAAAAATATAGGTCTGTCCAAAGTTGGTTTGAGAGGGAGTGGGGATTTTGACATATCACTGTTCATAGTAATCATAGTTATACAATTATTGCGTAGCCTTTATCTCTAAACAGTCCAGTAGATAAGATGGGATTTCCTCATATCCTGCGGCTGCGATCGCCTGTATATTCTCATTCTCCAATACAATTCGACCGTAAATTCGAGCCTTCAAAGCTGACCACTGGATTTCGCTCAATTGTCCAATGAGTAAAATTTCTGGTCCATCCGAAACATCTAAATCTTGTGTCATCAACAGATTGAGCGCCACGCTGGATAAAGCAAGATTAGCCTCTTCGTCAGAAATATTGCTGCTGTCTACCAGCAGAGTGATCTTATTCTTGTCTGGATGAATTGCGATCGCCTTTACAACACTTTCTAATTCTAAACTTAAAGACTCTTCCGGTGCTGACCAATCTGGGAAAATAATCACATTTATCTCGCTTAAACTAAAATTTATAGTCGTATTATTTTCCTGTAAGTTGCTATTTTCCGTGGAACCTTTTTCAGTATTTATCTGCTGCAAAGAACCCGTTATAGCGTCAGAATGGTGACTATTAACTCCCCATTCCCTGCTTTGCCTAAAAATACTTTCTCCGTTAAAGTAATCTTTAATATATTTTTTAGTTCGCCACCCCTGAAAGTGAATCATATTAAACTTAATTGCTCGATTCAATTCAAGATGTTTACAAAAAGGCTGATCTTCAACAAAATAAATGTTCTTCCTTCCCTCTCGCATTTCAAACCCTTCAGATAGATTAATATTGTGATCGTTTTTTGAATTATTAGTAATGTTTGAGGTTTCACATATACTAAAAGTTTCTCGGTTAGCAAAGAAATTAAAAGCCGACATATCAGAGACATTAGGAAACTTTTCTTGGATGGGTTGATATATCAAAGGGTCTTTGTACATTTCCAATAGGAAACTACAAAAACTTTCTAAAACATTTAGATTGTTAATAAAAGTAAAATGGGGACTTTGCATCTGAGACAAATTGAGGTCACAATTGGCAAAATTTTTCTGTTCTTCTGTGACGTTAGCGTATAACAAAACGTCTGAATCTATGTGTAGACATTGGTGTATATTTCTAGATTGCATTAATTTTTTAAGAACAAACCATCTTTGAAAGCAAAATAGTTCCCATTTTATACCGTTTATACTACGATGTTGATAATAACTGTTAAATTCTTCAAACTCATTAGCATAATCCCAAAAGTTTTCATAATCAAAAAAACTATAATGTTTATCTATACAGTCTCCCAACCAAATAACAGGTGATTCTGGATTAGTTTTTTTAGCTTGAGCCAAACAATACAAAATATAATCACTGTTTCCTACATGCAGTACAATAATAGGTAAACCCATCACTTTGCTTCCTTATTATTTTGATATTTTTATTGAGTTTAGTAGCAAAATGACTAAAACTCAAAACTATTTATTTCGTGGAGGGGAACGATCGGAGTTTTTGCCGATCTATTTTCCATGTATTTGTTGAAAGCAAGAATAGACTCTGTATTCTCATTTTCTAAGCTAATCTTAGCACTAATGTAACGAATAAAAGCTCTCCACTGAATTTCGCTCAAACTTCCAATCAGTGAAATTTCGGGACCGTCAGAAACATCTAAGTCTTCTTCCATTAAAAGATTCATCGCCACGCTTGATAAAGCCAGATTAGCATCTTCGTCAGAAATATTGCTCGTGTCTACTAAGAGAGTCATCTTACTTTTGTCTGGATGAGTTGCGATCGCCGTTACCACTCGTTCCAACTCTAAACCAAGAGACTCTTCTGGCTGCGACCAATCTGGAAAAACAATTAGATTAATCTCTTTCAAGTTTAAACGCACTAGAGTTTCGTCAATCAGCGCTGAACTAACCGTTTTCGCCATTTTTGACCAAGAGAAGTTTTTAGCTTGTTCCAACCCAGCCGCAATTAATGAGTTGCGAACCTTCGGTTTTTGAATATCGCAAAGTGCATCTGTTAACCCCTCAACATCCTCATCATTCACATATAAAGCTGCTTCTCCGGCCACTTCAGGAATCGAGGCATTAGGACAAGTGATAACGGGACAACCGCAGGAAATAGCTTCTAGCACAGGTAAACCAAATCCTTCATACTTGGATGGATAAACCAATGCAACAGCACCAGAATAAGCTAATCTCAACTCCTCGTCATTTAGCTGAAGCTTATGAACTACAGTACCTAAAGTGTAATTTCTCAATTCTCCTTCTAATACAACTCCACTCCCCGTACATACTATTTCAAAGCCTTGTTTGCTGGCAAGTTGAGCAAAAGCTTTGAAGAACAAGATACTATTTTTATAATCTGCAGCCCCACCTACTGAAATAAAGTAGGGTTTTGAGATCCCATACTTATTTTTAAAATCATTAATATCTTCTTGACTAGCCGGTGAAAAAAGACTTTGAACTCCACAATGAGCTACAGTTACAGGCTTAGAGGCAATTTCTGGAAAAAACTTTGCTAAGTCACTGGCTGTGTTTTCTGAAATAGCAATATAAGCAGAAGCATGGCGGATAGCATGATGTTTCTCCTTCCACATTGATTCATTCAAATTTGCTCCCAGCACTTCGGGAATCATGTCATAGGCCATGAATACAGAGGGAGTGGATAAAGGTGTTGTGTAGTAAGTGGATATAAATAAGTCTCCACCATTTTCATCACATACTTGCTGTAACATTTCCCGGTCAGCATCAGTTTTACTGTAGTCATAAGCAGGCACGGTGCAATACCTAATTCCCGCAATTTTTGGCGAGGTTCCCACCCGATCCAATACTATTATATGCTTGGCCCAACCATTTTCCGCCCATTCTTCTAGCAGCGACCTCCAAACGCGGGCAATTCCTGTTCTGTACATTTGAAAGAATACACCGTCAACCAGTATTGTTAACCCGCTTTGCGAGTCGCCGTCCTCTTCTATTTCCGCAGGCTGTATCTTTGCTTCTTGTTGAAGATGAGTAATTTTGCTAACAGCTTTTAAGAAGTCATTCTGTAAAAGCGAGGCTTTATTAACCGCTGCTAATCCTCCTTTTGCCAATTGTTGAAATACATCGTCAGGTAATTCTTTTTCTGTTAGTAAATGCAAAGATGAACCATTAGAGTAGAAATTGAGATTAAACTTGGCAGCAAGGATTGAAAGAGATTTAGCTGTGTAGAGAGAAACGTGCTGACCTTCGTGAAGCACATAGTACCACCACTCATCAGGTTTAGGATGGCTTTCTGGCAGCAATTCTGTACTAAATAAAATATTTCTGGAATTTTTTAACAATTTTTCCAGCTCATATATGGGGTGAACCAGATGCTCAAATACTTCAAATGCCGTCACTAATTCAAATTGGTTATTTGCGGCTGCGTCAATCTCAAATCCTTGAGCAAATATATTTTGACAAAACTTGTCTAGCCAGTAAAAGTCAAATCCCGCGTCTCTCATCAGCCTGACAAATAGACCATAGCCACCGCCGTAGTCCAGAAATCTTGCTTGATGATTAAAGAAGTTAAATAATAAATTTTGGGTTATTTGTGAAAATGACAAATTTCTGAATGCTAAGCCTACATCACTGCTTGCTATTGGCTGAGAATAAGCTTCGTCTAGCCAGTATGGTTCTTCGGTTTGAACAAATCCGCAGTTTGAACATTGAAAATAATCAACATCATATTTACCCATAACTTTACCCTGGGCAAAATGATGTGAATCTGATTCGCAAACTTTGCATTTCATCGGTATAGCGTTGAGTAACTTCGGAATTTTAGGCAGTAAATCTTGATAATTCCATTCTTGTAAACTTAGCTGCGTGATGTCGGGTATATAGTAATGAGGCATCCCATCTCTAGGATTATCCTTCATATATTTTTGAACTTTTTCTTGTCTTTGAGATTCACTGTTAACTAACAAATCTAAGTGATATATACCTAGTTCCAGAGAAGTTATTATAACTCGCTGTTTTAGCCCATGAATCACCCAATGAATTTGTCCAGTGTAAAAAATATCTTTGTTATATCTATAAAGGCGACATTGCCAATCGGGAAAATGAGGATCGCTATTAACGTAATATTTTTTACTGAATGGACTAATCCACTTTCTGGTAATCAAAAAGTGATCGGTATCTAACTGAGTACCATTAGCTTTTACATAACGTAAAAACTCCAGAGTTTTCCGGTCAATAAATTCATCTGCATCGATAATAAAAACCCAATCAGTCTTAACTTCTTTTAAAGACACGTTCCGCTGGTCAGAAAAATTGCCTGTCCAAGCTGAGTTTATAACTTTGGCTCCATAACGCAAGGCAATTTCGCAGGTGGAGTCGGTACTGCCACCGTCAACAACTATTAGCTCGTCATAAACACCATCAAGAGATTCGAGGGCAATCTCCAAAGTTTTCTCAGCGTTTTGAACAATCATGCAAACCGAAAGACTTTGCATGGGCGCCCCTGAAAACTCACTGCTGACTTGAACAGGCTTGTGATTATAAACCTGATTTTTGGTTTGAGGGAGAGAAGGATTATGGTCATTTTTAAATTGAGTTTTGCGTTGTTCACTGAGGCTTGTTATTGATTTTTCGGAAATATTTTCTTTTTTCTTATTTTCGGGTTTCTCCAGCACTGCAAGAAGACCGTTGTTAGCAAATTGAGTTCGGCCCGGATAAAGCTTTTCTAAAGTTTGTTGAGTATTGTTTTCGATTGTGATTAAACCAATAGGTTCTAGCCGCTTTACTAGGAATGAACTTTGGTTGATAAATTCCACATAATCTTCAGTAAAAAACCGATTAATGTGGGGAGAGTTGTACACATAATGTGTGATAGCATCTGCTGTTTCCTTATCTGTATGCTGATACAAGTAACGGCATAGTTCTGGGGGTCTCATCAGTAAATGTCCCCACGGTGGAATCGGAGAATTCTGAAAGTTGAAAGTTTTTCCCTGGTTAGGTTCAGTTATGGGGGGTAAGTGATGGCCGTCATGAGCTGACCAAATTGGTGTAAATATAGAAAATAGCTGACCTCCGGGCTTCAGAGCCAAAAACATTTTTTCTAAAGCTAAAGGAAATTTATGGATGTGTTCAAAAGCAGCGATTGAGAAAATTAAATCGTATTTTTGGTAGTACGGGGGAGGTAATTCTTCGATGTAGCCCGCAAAAAAGTTATAATTACTCAGCTCTCTCTCGGTAAAACTAAAAGCAGAATAGTCTACTTTGCCAAGCTTAGAGCCTTCAGCAGCACTGGCAACTCTATCTAGGTAAACTTCAAAATCTGGGGCTTCTAGGGCAGACCACGATTTAACATTTAGATAATCTAGTACAAACTCTTTAGGTAAGCTTCCTCCTACTTCGAGAACATCCTTACCTTCAAATCCAATAATTTGTTGACACGAGTAAGCAAAGGGAACGTGATAGCTGAGGTTGAACTTTGCTTGACACTCTGAGATATTAGATTCAGTTAATTTTTGGGTCATCTATTAACATCCGTTGGTACCTTAAATTTTAACTATTAGCTTTATTTTTTCCCTTCCATTTGCTGTCGCGCTTGCCCCAACAGCGCCTTATAATCCGATCGTCCGGGATTTAGCTTCACCAACTTCTCCAAAGGCTCGATCGCCCCCACCTTATTATTCATCTGCAACCGCACATTTGCCAACCCCTCCAGAGCCGTCTGATTCTGCGGTTCGCGCTGCAACACCGTCTCATATCCCCGTTCCTGCGCCGCCAGCAAAGATTCCTGAGAAACTACTACCGGAGCAGATTTTTGCTGGTGCTGACTGCTCAAACCGCTGCCGAACAGACTCACCATACCAAAAATTGCCGAACCACCAAAGCCAACCATTGATACTAACGCAAAAATCTGCTTAATTCGATCGCTCCGATGAACCCGACTATCACTAGATTTTTTCTGTGTACTTTCCATTGCTAACTCTTGGCGTCGCTGTTTTTCAGGCACTCAAGAAGCGCCTATATCTAGATTGCCCAAGTTCGATCGCAAAACGATCGCCCTTCGCCATTTAAAATTTTCGCTGAAACCTAGAAACCATATTAAATGATATTTGTCAAGCAAATTCAATCAATTGTCGGGTTCAGTCCAGGACGCACGGGTGGTCAGAAACCGGGTTTTTTTACGAGAATACTTCACTGCGATCTGCAGATTCGGTAAAAAACCCGGTTTCTAGGCGTCGGAGTGCGTAAGCCCTGAATTATCCTATAATTTTACAAAGACGCGCCCGGACGCAGTACCGCAAATACTTCGTCCAGACGACTTCTCCAATGTTGTCAACCCAACACAGGGAGCAATACAATTATGCCAAATAATCCAAACTGGTTGCGTTACGATCCAGACGAAGACAAATCTCGACACGCAGCAGCCGACGAAGCTTGTTGCTATGAGATGCAAAGAAAATATGGTTGGAAACTACTTGACATAGAGGAAATTGATACAAACGGTCTAGAAGTTGATTGTGTTTTTCGAGGCCAAACAGAATTTCCCAAATCATTCTACGACACAGAAAGAGAGGACGACGATGCATAAATACATTATTTTCCGAGCCGAACCGAGAACTCCTGGGTGGAAAGATAGAAAACTACAGCACACTCAATCATTGACTCGCATTTTGGCAGAACACTTTGACTCTTCTGATGGTCCAATTCCTGAAGTTGGCTATCGCCCCCCAGAATTTGTTCGTGTGGAAGCAGAACACGATCCAACTCGGCACGGTTACAGCACTCATTACCGCACAGGTGATTGGGAAGTTGCGCGGGTTGAGACTTATACTCCCGATATTCCGATCGGTGAATTTGATATGGTAGTAATCTGCTATTGCCAATATTCCCCTATTGATGCTCCCCTCAAACCCATGCCAGAACGTCAAGTTTCTGTCGATTCCTTTAGAGGTGATAAGGAAGCTTATCAACGTTGGTTAGAGTCTCAAAAAGGCAAAGAATACACTGAAGTTTAGGAGTTCCAGCTCTTATAGGGACACGGCCCAGGGTAACTACGGAGAGCGATCGGGGTGTACTTCATCAACAACGTTGGATCGTTGCTAGATACCCGACTTTTTTAAGAAGTCGGGGATATGTATTATCTATTTTTGACTACAAATCCCCATCGATCGCTCTTTTGAATTCCTTAATTGCCTCAACATGACTCGGCATATTAACACACCTGACGAGTAAACCAATATCGAGTTCTGGGAGCAATTGGGAACTCGGAATTTCTTCGTATCCTTGCTGTCTGAGAGCATACAGAGACAGTCGGCTGTTTTCCCAAAACCAGACTTCAGGGATTTGCAGCCGTTTGTAAGCCTCTAGCTTATCAATTCCACCGCTAGTGACGACTACTTCGATCGCTAAATCGGGACGTTCTCTATCAGCACCCAATTCGTAAGACTTGTCTGCTTCACACTTCACCAGTCGCGATTCATTTTCTAATGTCAGAGACTCCGTAGGGGTGAAATCAATTCCTGCCGCCATCATGTAAGTTTCTACCAACGCACCGATACGTCCTTTGGCTGTTTCGTGTTTTCTTCCAGGCATTTTCTGAATCTCCAGTATCCCATCTAAAAATGACAGCCGCACCCCTGGAATATCCAGCATCGGTTCTAAGGTTTTGAATTGTTCCCAAGTTAACCCTGGAAATAGCAACGGCCGATCTAATTTCTCTTCTAATGTTGTTGCAGTCATGGCGCTCCTTAATTCCCAATCGAAAATCGCAAATCTAAACTAAAATCCATCGCTCTGGCTCCTTGATTCCCAATTATTCAATCGAAAATCTAAAATCTAAAATCTAAAATCGATCGACCTCCCATACCTTCAAATGCCATCAGGATCGATACCCTGACGAATCAAGTATGCCATTAGTCGATCGGCTCTCTGGCGTTCCTCTTCGGCCCTCTGGCGTTCCTGTTCCACCCGTTCCGCACCCCACAGCAGCAAATTGCCATTCTCATCCCACCAGCGCAACCAATAACCCGTCCTCTGAGATTTTTCACCTTCCCAAACCCCCAGAAATAAACCCATTGATTCTATCCAGAATCGCTGATTAGCATCCGGTTCTTGCAATTCGTATTCTCCCGAAGTCGAGAGTCTGTACACTTCCAACACTCCCGATTTTGCTTCAAAAATTACATAAATCGGCACTTGCAAAATTCGCTCATAAAACCGCCATTTTCCGTAATAATATGTCGGTTTATTTGAATATTCACTACCGTCAGTATCCGATAAAAATTCCATCACTACAGCAGGTACTTCTCCCTCAGCATTGGGCGTATAACTGCGGCGAACCTCTCCTGGTTCTGCTGGCAATACCGAGGGAACATACACCCAATCTGGTGCTTTTACTACTGTTTTGTCATTGACTTTGGCACACAGTCCAAAATTGGAAGCTATTAGCATTGAAGCTAGGATAAATCCTGCGAGATCCAAGGCTTCTCGGAGGGCCGCGGCTAAAAGTGGTTGGTCGATGTTTTCGACAGGATCGTCGGGTAATTTAAAGTCGTCTGGCAATTTTTCCCAAGTTACAGTATACTGGCTTTTGGTTACGTCCGGTTTCGATAATGTTTGCGTCATTTATTTTCCTGGTTGCGATAGAAAGAGTTTTTTGTTAATAGGATTTGGACAATAACTTTAATGCCGGCTGCGAAAGCCGCACCTTAGTAACTAAAGCAACTCGCGAATCTTGCAATAATTGCGGTTATTCAATGATACCCTGTTTTAAGGAGTATTTTCGGGAGCCACTGGTTCTGCTGATCTTGCAGTTTGAGAAGGTATAACAGGCAATTTGGGCTGTTTTTGCAAGCTGGGAAATCCCGGCTCTACTGATTGATTTCTGGCAGTTTTACTCGCATTTACTTTCTCAGAAAGGGGAGCTAATGTTTGAGTCACTTTAACTTGCTGTCGCAGTTGTTCTGTCGAACCCAATAAGCCTCCCAATCCGTTGAATAACCTGCGAATATTGTTGCGGAAAGCCGGATCTCCCGTCAAATCATCCACGTCGGAAGTAATTTTCTGCACGTTCTGAAATGTAGCTCGTGCAGAATCTAGGGTTTGCTGCAATAATAGCAAAGTGGCGGGATTGTTTACCTGGCTGGATAAATCTCGCAAGTTACTAGAAGCTTGGGCCGCATTCGCTGATAAAACTTCTAAATTGTTCAGCAATTGTCCTTGGTTGATTCGATTTATTGTCGGACTCAAACTGCTGACAGCTACCCGCAGTTCCTGACTGCTTTGATTGATGTTATTCAGAGTAGAGACTAAACTGCCGCGGTTGGTTGCTACTAAAGAATTGACTTGGTTGGCTGTTAATGTAATTTGATTGGCTGCTTGAGTTACTGCATTAGCAGAATTTATCGCAGCGGCAGATACGGCTTTTGTGGAAGTGTCCGCAGTAGCTGCTACTTTAGAAACATCAGCGGCGGCGGCTGATATTTCCGTCTTGAGCGATTGATTTAAGGTGCTAGCTTCTCCCTTTAATGATTGATTTAAACTGCTAGCTTCCCCCTTTAATGATTGATTTAAACTTGCTATTTCGGTTTTGACAGATTGATTTAAACTCCCAAGGTCTCCCCTTACAGATTGATTTAAAGTTTTTATTTCCGCTTGGGCAGTTTGAGTTAAGCTTGATAAATCTTGAGTGAGTTTAGCTGCACCTTTAGCTGTGTTTGCTGTATTTTCTGCAAGAGATTTAATATTGTTGAACAGCGCGGGGTCAGTGTAGAAATTAGCTAGGCGGACTGTGGATTTAATTAGTTCATCGATAGTGACTCCAGCTTGACCTTTTAAGCGCGAATTTTGACAGATAATCTCTGGGGGACAGTCGGCACTAACGGGATTGGCGGTAACTAATGATTCTGGCAAAATCGAGTTGGGGGTAATGTCGATCGACGATTCGCCAATTAAACCCGATTTATTCGCTTCGATCGTAACATCCCTGGGAATCACTAAAGTTCCGGGGGCAATCTCCAGCGTCACGTCTACGCCGTTGGAACCCGGTTGGAGGGCGGTAATTTTACCGACTGCAACCCCGCGATACCTGATGGGCGTACCTATTTGCATTCCTTGGGCGCTGGCAAATTCTACGGCGAATTTGTAGCTGCGGTTCCCTACCTGCACGCCCCGCAGCCAGAGCACTAAGCCGCCAAATAAACCGATTCCTACTAAAATTAAGAACCCGACAGAACCTTCTCTTACAGTTCGCGATCGCATATTACCTCCTTAGTCATTGGTCATTGGTTATTAGTCATTCATCATCGGTCATTTCAATCTAAAATCTAAAATCTAAAATCTAAAATTGGCTGACTATCCAAGCGCTTGAATTGGCCCAGTAACACTGCCGCTAAAAAATTGTCGGATAAGTAAATTATCTGTCGATGCAATGTCATTGACAGTTCCCTCCCACTGCACTTTGCCTCGATAGAGAAACACGATGCGATCGGCAGTGCGGCGGATGGTACTGTCTTGGTGAGTGACGATCGCATAAGTGCTGCAAACACCTTGGGCCGCCTGCAAGTCCCTGATTAAATCTTCAATTACCGTCGAAGCGATCGGATCTAAACCCGCCGTCGGTTCGTCGTACAGCAAAACCTCTGGATTATCCCTGTCATTATCAGGATTCGCCATGATAGCGCGGGCAAAACTTACCCGCTTCCTCATTCCCCCAGACAACTGCGCCGGATAGCGTTCGCCAATTCGCGGCAAACCCACCATCTCCAACTTTTCCTCCACCAATTCCCGAATGCGGCGGCGCGGCAGCTTAGAATGCTGGTAAAGTAAAAAACCGACATTCTCCTCCACCGTCAGCGAATCAAACAAAGCCGCTTGCTGAAACACCATCCCAATTCCGATCGGATCTGCCACGTCGTCCACCCATCCGACTCTGCGCTGTCCCTGAACAAAAACCTCACCGGCATCCGGGGCCAACAAACCCGCAATTATCCGCAGAATCGTAGATTTCCCCGTCCCGGAAGGGCCAATAATTGCCAGGGCCTCTCCCCGATAAATCCTCAGATCCACTCGATCGAGGATCGGGTTCTGGCCGAAGGACTTACTTACCCCCTTGAGTTCGATTAGTGGCTCAGCCATAGGATGTTATCAATAAGTTGTCAGTCATCAGTCATCAGTCTAGCTAATGACTCATGACTCATGACTAATCACTAATTACTTAAATTGACTGCCAGAATCAAAACTCTCTTGTATTGTAAATTTGTCAGATCGAGCTGTTCCAATACCCTTAAGACTAATTAACCATGTCAATTAGTTCACTTCCTAAAGCCCTCCGCGTCTTGGCTAAAGCCAAGCAGGTTTTTGCCCAATCCAGAAATCCTTACCCCCCTTCTTTGCGGAACGGGCGAGTTCACCAGTGGTTTAAGTGGTTAGCCCCCGGACTGTTAGTGAAACGGTGGCTGCTGATTAGTGCCAGCGGCGTGGTACTTGCCACTTTGGGTTTAGCGATTTGGACTGGGATGACTCCCATTTTCTTCTTATTGCAATTATTGAGAAATTTTTTGGCGTGGATTGCGGAAGTTGTTCCTAATTACGTGTCGGGCCCGATCATCATTGCTGGCGGGATTTTATTAATTCTGTGGGGACAAACTCGCAGTTTGAACTCTATTACCCAAGTGCTGATGCCCGAAGGCAACGAGGAACTGGTCGATCGACTCCTCAACCACCGTCGCTTGCACCGCGGCCCGAAAATTGTGGCAATTGGGGGCGGTACGGGCCTTTCCAATTTGCTCAGGGGATTGAAGGATTACAGCGCCAAAATCACTGCTATTGTCACGGTGGCGGATGATGGCGGGTCTTCCGGGCGGCTGCGGCGGGAAATTGGGGTATTGCCGCCGGGAGACATTCGCAATTGTTTGGCTGCTTTGGCAGATGAGGAAAAGTTATTGACTGAGTTATTTCAATATCGCTTTCGGGCTGGTGACGGTTTGGTGGGTCACAGTTTTGGGAATTTGTTTTTGACAGCGATGAGCGATATTGCTGGAGATTTGGAACAGGCGATCGCCGCGAGTTCTAAAGTTTTAGCAGTTAGGGGAGAGGTGCTGCCGGCTACTCTGAGCGACGTTTCTTTGTGGGCAGAACTGGCGGACGGCCGCAGGATTGAGGGGGAGTCCAGCATTACAAAAGCTAACGGAAAAATCATCAAAATTGGCTGCACTCCTGCTAATCCTCCGGCGTTGCCCAAGGTCGCCCAAGCACTTCGGGAAGCGGATTTTATTATTATTGGGCCGGGGAGTCTTTATACGAGTGTTATTCCGAATTTGTTGGTGCCGGAAATTGCTGATGCGATCGCCAATAGCGAAGTTCCCCGCATTTATGTGTGCAATATTATGACTCAGCCGGGGGAAACTGACGGATACAGTGTTGCAGACCACATTCGGGCGATCGACCGCGCTTGCGGTCGGCCGCTGTTCGATGCTGTAGTAGTTCAAGGAAAAGTCCCTTCTGCAAAGGCTTTGATTCGCTATTCTCAGGAGGATTCTTATCCGGTTGTGCTCGATCGAGAAGCCGTGACGCAATTGGGGCGGCGAGTTGTCATCGCCAATGTCATGGATGAAGATCAAAATACGGGTTTAATTCGCCACAATTCTCAAAGGTTGGCGGGAATGTTGCTGCGTTGGTACGGCCGCGCCCAGAACATTTAAGCTGTTGAGTGTTGACAGTGGACAGTTGACTAATTTTATTGGTTATTGGTTATTAGCAGCCGCAAGCGAGTAACAAATAACAAATGATTAAGGACTAATGACTAATTATTGAAATGAAAACTTTGCTTCCAGATTCTGAGGCTACGCGCAAGTTTGGTGTTGCGTTAGGTCGATCGCTCCCCGCCGGCACTGTAATCTTATTACAAGGAGATTTAGGTGCGGGCAAAACTACCTTGGTTCAAGGCATCGCTGAAGGTTTAGGAATCTCAGACTCGATCGAGAGTCCTACTTTCACCCTGATTAACGAGTATTTTGGAGGACGAATTCCGCTGTATCATCTAGATTTGTATCGACTAGAACCCGACGAAGTGGAGGCTTTGCACTTAGAAAGTTATTGGGACGGGTTAGAAATGGATTTGGGAATTGTGGCGATCGAATGGGCGGAAAGATTGCAGTACAAACCCGAAAATTATTTGCAAATTTCTTTAAGTTATCTAGATAACGGGCGGCAAATTGAAGTAATTGGTAATGGCGACTTATTGGATTGGCAATTGGAAATTTGAGAAAAGGCGATCGAACTTACGGCGTCGGACGGTTGACTCGAATCAATTTCCCCCTCAAAGTTTCCTCACCAGCAATAGCATCATTGATGCGTGTTGCCAACATTTCTACATTCCGATTTTTTGTGCAGACAATAATACCTGCATGGTTTGACTTTCGGTTGTGCAGCCCGATAAAATCAAACCGATTTAATGTCAAAATAGCTCGATCGTTAGTAATAGCAAATTCTAGGACTTCAGGATCGGGAATGCCCAGATTTGCTTTTCCTGCTTCCTGAACAGTAAGCACATTGTGACCAAAAGCCCGCAGCAATTCCACAACTGGCAAAGGAAATTGTTCGTCTGCATACAATAGTGCCATAAGTTATGCTTCCTCATTTTTGCTGATTGCTTCTTCAATTTCCTCTATATGTGAATCAGCATAAGTCCAAACATTGACCAAATCAGCAGCACTTAGATGGGGATAAAATTGTAGAAGTTCGGAATCGCTTGAACCTTCATTGCGAAAACCAACAAGCAGCCACACTGGAATCCGAGTTTTGGCAATACAAGCATCACCGCCACAAACTCCGGGAGTCTTCGTGATTCCCGGCCAGCTATTGCTTAAACTTTGGGTTAACAGCCGTATTGCTTCAGATTTCTCGATCGGAGTTAAGGCAAGAAGTTGTGTTTCTAGTTCTTGGAGCATAGGTAATATCGCCTCGATCGTAAGGGAATATACTTTTATAAGTTTAGCAAAAATTTGGGGTTCAGTCCTGATTGCACTACCAACCAGATAATTATTGACAAATTTTTTGGACTTATCTCGATAACGGGTGGCAAATTCAAGAGATGCGGACTGGCGAGTTATTGGATTGGGAATTGGAAAATTGAGAAAAGGCGATTCCCTACGGGATAGCTACGCTCGCGCGTACTTACTGCGGCGGGCGGTTGACTCGAATCAATTTACCTCTCAAAGTTTCTTCACCAGCAATAGCATCATTGATGCGTGTTGCCAACCTTTCTAAATTTTTATCGTCTGTACAGACGATAATACCAGCATGATTTGGTTGTTGAGCGTGCAAGCGAATGAAATGCCGACGATTTTGCGTCATAACCGCCCGATCGTTATTCACAGCAAAGGCTAATACTTCGGGGTCATCATCTCCGGCATTTCCTGCCTCTTGAATAGTCAGGGCATCGTGACCGAAATTTCGCAGCAATGCCACAACAGGAAACGGGAACTGTTCATCTGCATAGAGACGTGCCATAAATTATACTTCCTGCATCATTGCTGCTGCTTCTTCTCGGAGTGCTGTTTCAATTTCTTCGGAGTTAGCCTCAGCATAAGTCCAGACATTTACTAAGTTGGCAGCATTCAACTGGGGATAAAATTGTAGAAGTTCAGCATCACTTGAACCTTGACGGCGCAAACTCACGAACAGCCAAACGGGAAGTCTAGTTTTGGCAATGCAAGCATCGCCGCCACACACATCGGGAGTTTTGGTAATTCCTGGCCAGCTATTGTTTAAACTTTGGGTTAAAAGCCGGATGGCTTCAGCTTTCTCAGTAGGAGTTAAGGCCAGGAGTTGTGTTTCTAGTTCTTGGAGAAGCATGGGTAAAATCGCCTTGGCGAGCGGGAATACCCAATTATAACATTTGATTTAAATTCATGCTTACTCAGCGTCAAATGTCAATGCTTCTCCCCTCACATTTGTATCCAATTTACCATTCTCAAAAACAACTTTTCCTCCAACAACAGTCACAACTGGCCATCCAGTTAAATTCCATCCTTCAAAGGAACTCCAGCCGCACTTGCTCGCCATCTCTGCGCCCACCACCGGGCGGTATTTCTCCAAATCAACTAAGACTAAATCTGCATCAAAACCCGGTGCAATTTGCCCTTTGTTCGGAATCTTATAAGCCTTAGCAACTGCCGCCGACATCCAATTAGCAACTTGTGCCACTGTACATCTTCCCTCTACTGCTTGCGTCAGCATCAAAGGCAAAGAAGTTTCGACACCGGGCATTCCAGACGGCGTATTCGGATAATCTTGAGCTTTTTCTGCTAAGGTATGTGGCGCATGGTCTGTGGCGATAAAATCAATTACGCCGTCGAGTAAAGCTTGCCAAAGTATTTCGTTATCGCGGGGCTCGCGCAAAGGCGGATTCATTTGAGCTAAACTGCCAATTTTTTGATAGGCGCTGGTATTTAACAACAAATGCTGCGGCGTTACTTCTGCCGTTACCCAACTCGGTTTTTCCTGGCGCAAAAACTCAGCTTCATCCCCCGTTGAAAGGTGCAGAATATGCAGTCGGCGCTGATATTTATTAGAAAGTTTTACTGCTAGTTGAGTTGCCAATAAAGCTGCTTGATTGTCTTGAATTTGCGAGTGAACTGCAATATCGGTAATACCAGCAAATTCTTGACGACGCTGGTTGATTCTAGCTTGGTCTTCTGCGTGTACCGCAATTAGTCGATCGCCCTTCGCAAAAATTACCTCTAAATTTGCTGCATCATCCATCAATAAGTCCCCGTGCATCGAACCCATAAACACCTTAATTCCCGGAGTCGGATTGGCATCCAACAAATCGGGTAAAATCTCAGGAGTAGCCCCAATAAAAAAGCCGTAATTGACCAAACACTTCTCGGCAGCGCGACTTAGTTTATCATCTAAGGCAGCTTGGGTTGTGGTCAAAGGTCGCGTATTCGGCATTTCCAGAAACGATGTCACGCCGCCTTTAGCGCAAGCACAGCTAGCGGTAAATAAGTCTTCCTTGTGTTCTAAACCCGGTTCGCGGAAGTGTACCTGGGGATCAATTACTCCGGGTAACAGAGTTAAGCCTTTGGCATCTATTTCTCGATCGCCCGATTCGACAATTTCAGCAGCCACTTGGACAATTTTGCCATCGCATATTTGTACATCTCCTACCAAAAACTCACCATTGGGCAAAAGAATGCGAGCGCGACGGATTAACAAACTTGATTGGGCAGTCATAAGATATCCTTAATTCAGTAAACAGCGTGCTAGCATGGAAGCATTATTAAGTTTATAATTCGTATCCAGCTCAGTCACTACAATACCCTATGACTCGTCTAGACAAGTCAGCCGACGAAAAACCTCCGCAAGAAACCGAAAATCCTTGGATCGAAGGAATTAAGACGATCGGCTTAGCAGCATTTTTGGCCTTTGGTATCCGCACCCTGGTTGCCGAAGCACGCTACATTCCCACCGGCTCGATGCTCCCAACCCTACAAATTAACGATCGATTAATTATAGATAAGGTAAGCTATCGATTCCAAGAGCCCCAGCGAGGAGATATTATCGTATTTATGCCTCCTGACCAGGCTAGTTTGTGCACGGGACAGCCACCACCGATCAAAGATGCCTATATCAAGCGAGTGATCGGACTTCCAGGGGACACTGTGGAAGTCAGAGAGGGAAAAGTTTTTATTAACAAGCAGCCGCTACAGGAAAAATATATTGAAGAAATTCCACAGTATCCCTACGGGCCTGTAGTTGTAGCTCCAAATTCTTACTTGGTGCTCGGCGACAACCGCAACGCAAGCTGTGACAGTCATTACTGGGGCTTTGTACCCAAGCAAAATATCATCGGTAGGGCAATTGTGCGTTTTTGGCCACTCAACCGCACAGGTTCGATCGACCCCACGCCCCTTTATCCCGCTAAAAATTAGCTAGATCCCCGACAACTTCTGCGAAGTGGGGGCTCTAAACTGACTGATATGATGTCCGGTCGATCACCCGAAATTAGGTAGGGGCGGGTTCACCAACCATAATCGTCAATAATTGACAATCTCAAAAACCCGCCCCGGTCGGGATATTATGGTTAATCGATCGGACATGATATGACTGGATCAAATCTAAAATCTAAAATCTAAAATCTAAAATCGCCTGACGTTTCGCGATCGAGAACTTTCACAACTTTGTTATACATATCCTCAGCTTCTTGCTGCGAATTGCCAATACTCGTCACTCCCAATTTACCAAACTCCGACAAACAACCCATTAAATGAAACACACTCCCCGTCTCAGTACCGCTGTCAAAGTGCAGTTGATTGTCAGCAATAATATCCATCAAATCGTTCGGTAATAATCCCCGATAGCGCTCTTTTTTTAAATTGTCCGAAGCGACATAATATTTGGGACGGCCCTGCAGGCTGTAAAATAATCCTGTAGAACGTTCGTACCGACCGTTTGTTAACAGCTTCAAAGCCATAAACGGATGAGTTGTGCCTCCTTTCCGCAAGTTAATTTCTATTGCTTGCATATCCCATTTGCCGTCTGATTGGCGCACCGCGAGAAAATCTACTCCAAATCTCTCTAAAGCACCTTTTTCGGCTAAATTTTTCCCGACTTTCCATCCCAATTCCTGCAACGCTATTCGATAAGATGCGTCCGCCGGAAATTGGCAACCCAAGAAAATTTGACCGTCTGGGCCTCCTAAAATTTGGTCGTGGGTTGAGAGAATTTCTACTTCCCCACTGGGGACAATTCTGCCTTGAACGCTGGGCGAGAACTTTTCTTCTCCTTCGATAAATGCTTCGGCAATAGCCCCTAATTCGGGAATGCGGCTGCTAAAATTTTCCCAGGTTTCGCCCGTTGCTTGAAAGCGCAAATTATGGAAGCTATCGCCAATTGCCTTCGCTCTTTCTGTAGATGTTTTACCTGCGAGGGACTTCAGATCTAAAATTGCATTCCCTTCCCCCGAAAAACCTTCATTTAACTTAATTACGATCCGTTGCAAATGCGGCTGCCTTGCCCACAAATCCGCCGCAGCTTCCGCTAAATCTTCCGCATTCCACACCAACTCGGAACCGTCAGGATAAGGCACGCCACATTCTTTAAAAATTTGCCTGCTACCGCTTTTGGTTCCCCAGTATAACAGATCCGGATCGCTAGCCAACAAAGGAATCCCCAATTGAACAGATAACTCCCGTTCTAAGGGCGTCGAGTTATAACAAACCATATAGGATTTTGTCGGCCGCACTGCTTGACGAATGCGCTCCATCAAGCGGGGGCGCTCTAAAATTTTCTGGGTGAGGGATTTGGCAGAAGCATCGTAAGCACTGAACAGCAAAAGCCGATCGCGCGCGTGAGAAAATGGAATTCCCGGCAGCAATTGCAGGTAATAATCCACAATCATCGGGTGCAAGGGTTCCGAGGTAATGTAAATTAAGCGCGTGCGGGGATTTCGCAGGCGAATCAATGAAAATAAATGCCGCTCTTCGTAATGGTAAGCACCCTCAACTTTCTGCATTTCTTGCTGATCTAAGCTGACAGAAGGAATGATAATAATGTCACAATCTCCGCCGTCGAATTCTTCGACTGCTCGCCAACGTTCCCGTAATTCTGTCTGAAGATCGCGAAACTTCTGCGCGGATTCGGAAGATGAATTATTTAACTCTTGCATTGCTTTTTATCCTAACTCTTCAAATAATTATTGCTGATGATGTCAAGTGTGTCAGCCCAAATACCTGAGACAACTCAGACAGTTTTTTTCTGACGCACCTTACGGGGAATATTGACAAAAATGCCCAAATAGTGATTTAAGGTGCGTCAGTCGAAATATTTGAGGCAATTCAAACAGTTTTTTCTGCCCCCGCCCAAAAACCGATACCGTGCCACGTACTCCTATCGTGAATCTCCAAAAATTTTAGACCAAAGTTTAATCTCCCAGATTCATCTGTGGAATAAATCTAAAATCTAAAATCTAAAATCTAAAATCTAAAATCCACTGACGTACCCTACTGGGGACGATCGTCCATTTCTGTCAATCTGCTTTAAGAAGCTCGCCGCGCTCGAAAAAGTCTGGCATATTCCAATATCGGCTCTAACCGCCGTTGATTTCGCTTAAATGCCGAGATCGATTTTTCCGAAGGGCGGAACACTAGGGGAGCCGAATATTTGTTCAGCATCTCGATTTCCGGCGACTGGCTCATCAGCATCAGCCGCACGTCTTTGTCGAGCAAATAACTCAGAGAAAGCAAATCTCCCATGTTAGTAAAATCGTTGCCGCGATCGCTAATTACAATTGTATCTTTAATCGATCGATTAGCTATCGCCTCTTTGTTAATAATTTTCGCAACTTCAGCATTAAAATAGCTCAAGTCTTTGCTCCACCAAGTATCAGAAAAAGCGCTGACTGTACAGGATGCTATACTTGCTGTAAAAACCAGGGCTAAAATGACTTGCCAAAACCGCTGCTGAATTTTCACGTTACTGGCGAGCAAGTAAGCAACTGCTAGCTGCACTCCCGGAAAGCAGGAAATCAGATAACGGCTGACGGCCGAACGTTTGCCGCCTAGGATTAGATCCGGTAATGCCAGTATCAAAAAAGGTACAAAAATTGATGTTACAATAAACAGCCAAGTTGAACTGCTAGTGCGGCGGCAGATTGTGTAAAGGGCTGCCACAATTAACAGCAAAAATGGCAATCTCAGCAGATAAGTCCAACTATTATCAAACCCGAAGTCGAAGTCAAAAAATAAGGCTGTAAAGCTGAGTATCCACAATTTGACAAGATACAGCCAACCCGGAGATACTCGCGTCCAATCTGTCGTAACTGATGCTCGTTCCAGGTTGGTGGCCAGCACGTAAATCCAGGGGATATACAATATTAAAGCTGCTGTTACTGCTAAAAAAAATTGGGAATTAGTTACATGACCTCGCAATTTTGTTTTTTTGACAAACAGCCAGTAAGAAATTATAAAAACTCCGTGTCCGATGAGTGTTAAACTGAAGAATGGGTGAGTGTAGAAACCAAGGGCGATCGCCAGCGAGTAAAATACCCAATTTTTCCAACCCCGCAACCGCACTGCTCTCAGCAGCAGCCAACTGCTGCCAATAACTATGGCTGTTAGCAAACTGTACTGCCTTGCTGTCTGAGCAAACAATATGTCAAAGGGTGATAAAGCCAAAAGTGCTGTTGCTAATAACGCCGCCAAATTCGAGGCGAAAAGTTCCTGAGCTAAAGCGTACATCAAAGGCAGCGACAGCAAACTCAATATTGCTGGCAAACTGCGCGATGCTGTTAGAGAACTGCCAAATTCCTGCATCCACCAACGAGCCATGAGAAAGTATAAAGGCGGATGCTGCGGGTCTTCTAGTGCTAAAGAACGAATCGTGTCTGCTTCTGTACTTCCCGGTTTAATCCGCTGATATTTTTGCAATTGTGGTGCAGGAAAAATGCGGTTTTGGAATAGTTCATCGTCGATTTCTTGGCGGGTGAAACCAGCGGCGCGGATTGATGTGTAAGCTTCGTCGTGCCAGTACAGTTTGCGATCGATCTCAAAAAACCGAAATCCGATACCTAGTAAAATGCCGATCGCCAATAAGTTAATCAACCAGCCGGAATTTTTGCTATTGACAGATGTGTCTTGATGTGTTGTAGATGCCATGCTTGTCCTAATTGTGGCGATTACTTGTTACCAGGAAGAGCCTGGTAACACAGATCCGGAGGCTCTGCCTCCAATTTTAATGTCAGCTTTTCGAGGCAGAGCCTCGCTTACATCGGTTCCCAGACAGAGCCTGGGAACCAGTTAAATATCTTCTACATCTTGGGCATTCTGAAGGCGGGAGCAGGCTGAACCACCCCAAAATCAAGAATCTTCAACCAAATGCTCCCAGAACCTCCAGACCCCAAAAATAACTGCTAACATACGTGTTGTACAGTTAATCAACAAGCTCCGCAAGGGGTCTACCCGCGTACCGCAAATGGCAAAAAGCAAAGATGCGTCAAAAACTTCCACTGAAAACTCAGAAAAGCAAAAAGCTCTAACTTCCGTACTCTCCCAAATCGAGCGCAGCTTTGGCAAAGGGGCGATCGTCCGATTGGGAGACTCCACTCGCATGAGGGTAGAAACCATTCCCACCGGAGCCCTGACACTGGACATTGCTTTGGGCGGCGGTTTGCCAAAAGGTCGAGTTATTGAAATTTACGGCCCGGAAAGTTCCGGTAAAACAACTCTAGCTCTCCACGCGATCGCCGAAGTCCAAAAATCCGGCGGTATCGCAGCCTTCGTCGATGCCGAACACGCCCTCGATCCCACCTACGCCTCAGCTTTAGGCGTCGATATTGAAAATCTCTTAGTTTCCCAGCCGGATACCGGCGAAATGGCCCTAGAAATAGTCGATCAACTCGTCCGTTCCGTCGCCGTCGATATCGTAGTAATTGACTCCGTAGCCGCCCTCGTCCCCCGCGCCGAAATCGAAGGCGACATGGGCGACTCCCACATGGGTTTGCAAGCGCGCTTGATGAGCCAAGCTTTGCGGAAAATCACCGGCAACATCGGCAAATCCGGCTGTACCGTCATTTTCCTCAACCAATTGCGGCAGAAAATCGGCGTAACTTACGGCAACCCCGAAACCACAACCGGCGGTAACGCACTCAAATTCTACGCCAGCGTGCGGCTTGACATTCGCCGCATTCAAAGCTTGAAAAAAGGTACAGAAGAATACGGCAACCGCACGAAAGTTAAAGTTGCTAAAAATAAAGTTGCTCCGCCTTTCCGTATTGCCGAATTTGACATTGTATTTGGCAAAGGCATTTCTACTTTAGGCTGTCTGACTGACTTGGCCGACGAAATGGGAGTAATTCTGAAAAAAGGTTCTTGGTATAGCTACAACGGAGAGAACATAGCTCAAGGACGAGACAAAGTGATCCAGCACATGGAGAAAAACATCGATTTCAAAAATGAAATTGAGGAGCTAGTTAAAAAGAAACTTGAGACTGGTGCTCTGGTTTCTGCTAATTCTGTCGCTCCTATTGAGGTAGATGATGTAGATGATGTAGATGATGTAGATGATGTAGATGATGTAGATGATGTAGAAGTTTTGGACGAAGAAATCTAAGTTTTTTAGTCCTCAATTATTACTCGTTTACTGGTTGTTTACTCGTTTTACTCGTTACTTTCGCAAAGAACGAAAGTAACGCTCAACAGCGACAAGCGAGCCTCGAATTTAATTTTCGCTCGGCTTCGGCTCGCTTGTCGCTTAAATGGGTTAAGAGTAGGACTTGCAGGTACAGCCAGTAAACCAGTACACCAGTAAACCAGTAACACAGCGAAAGGAAGCAGTAGTGGAAGATACGGACTATACCATCATCACTAGACGGGATGCGGAGGATGCCGTGGTGATGTCGCTAGAGTTCTTTAATAGTTTGCTGGAAACAGTTCATTTACTCAAATCTCCCGCCAATGCTGCCCATTTGGAGCGTTCTATTGCTCAGTTTAAGCAGGGGAAAGTGGTAGAGCGAAATTTGTTGGATGACTAGAAAGTTAGTATGGACGGATGAGGCTTGGGGCGATTATTTATATTGGCAAGGGCAAGATAAGAAAACGTTAAAACGAATTAACAAGCTAATTGAGGCAACAATCCGATTGCCGTTTGAGGGGATCGGAAAGCCAGAACCACTGAGGGAGAATCTGGCGGGAGCATCTCATATTTGTAAAAATACTTCTTTGGGCTCCTGGCTCCTGACTCCTGACTCCTAACTCCAATTTCTAGCTAGGCTACTTTCATTGAGATGCTCCCTATTTACGAACACTTATTCAGGCATAGAAACTGGCTGAACGTATTGAGAATTAGCGCGCACATAACAGCCTTGTCTTGTCAGCAACCAGGGTTGACCGTTCGCCATCGTAATCGCATTTGCTCCCCTGAGTTCAGCAGCAACTGTATCTCTATCCGCGCGGTAAACTTGTTGAATTGCTCCGTTTGCGTTCTTGCGGCAGTTGAGTTGTCCATCTCGCGACGTGACTCGCCAAGTAGGCCAAGTTACAAGACCATTTGTTGGACTCGACCAAGTATTAGCATTGCTAGAAGTATAGTCGCCACTTGCATTAGGACGCGGTAAAGCTTCGACTAAATTTACTTTAAATGTCTGGCCAATAGAAGGACAATTTTCTCCTGCTTTCACCTTCCAAGTAACTTCGGCTCCCAATTGGCTGCTTCTTCCAACTTGACGCCTGATAATGGCAATATCTCCAGAACAAACAATTTTTCGGCCAGGGCCTGTCGCAGTGTCTTTGAAAGTCCCATTGTAATAGTAAGAGCCTGCTGCTCCTTGGGAACGGGTAATTTGAATATTGCCCAAAAATTCCCGATTGCCTACTTTGGTTAAGTAAAAACCGCTGCGATTGTTTCCTTTTTCTGACAAGTTTAAAGTAGTTTTACCGTTAGGATTAATATAAGTGGTAGCGCTAGCAGCAGCGCACCAAATCAATGACACAACTCCTGTGGATAACAAAATGGAAAGTTTTTTCATAGTAACACCTTGTATGAATCTCTACTTTATTTGTAGCTGTTGGTGAACATATTTGACCAGTCGCTCAAATGAGTGACACTCATTTGAGCGGCATTCTAACGACATACGGGCCATCCCCCATGATTACCACTACAAATTGGGCAACCACGGGGGATTGGCACTACTGCGTAATTCCTAAACATCAACTCTGCATAACTTCACCTTACTTCAGCTTGCTTCAGCTCTCTTCACTTGTATGCACCTGCATCACCATGCCTGCAAGCTTCCACTTCTGACTCATTGCAGGTTCTAATAATTAGCAGCAGAATAAATTTATATACGTAAGTAAGGGAGTTCCAATCACCGCTAAATACTGTAGATTTTACGGGTACTTCCCGGTGAGTCAAGTTGGGATTCCAAACACTAGGGCGATGTTTACAGATAGCAGATTTCACATCTAAGAAGGTTTGTAAAGAAATGTAAAAGCTCCTGAAAGCCAATTGCTGTGACAGAAAGTACGGTTTCTAAGCTGAGTAGGTAAAAAAAGTCGTCTTGATTAAGCGCAAAAATGAACTTGACAAACACAAATTAATTTTCTCTAAAATTAAATCATTGTTGAAGGGAGAATAAATTATGGCTGACGGTCAATTAGGAGTTATATTAAAGATGGCTCAAACAATTAATCCTCAAATTGAGAGCGATCGACATTTTGAAATAGAATTGGCAAAATTGCGCCAACTGCCAGCAGGAACATTAGGGTGCTCAGTGGCGCGGTTTCTAGACAAACAAGGCTTTGAGCCGATCGCATCGGGAGACTGGATTGGTGCGAAACCACGACGTGTGGCACGTTCTGACTGGTCTTTCAGCTTCAACAGAAGATGAATTGGTACTTCAAGCGTTTACTCGCGCTCAAGTATTTCGTCCTTCTTGTGCGATTTTAGTGTTAGTTGGACCCATCGGCGGGTTAAGTTGCGCGATCGGACAAATTATCAAAGGCTTAAAACACGGAAAATTAGCCACTCGGTTAATTAATTGGGACGTTGCATCTGATTGGGAAACACCTTTATCTGAAGTTCGAGAAAAACTCGAAATTCTACCCTTAATTGATTAGATTTTAACTCGTTACCTGATTGCAAAAGTATGCAAAGCAAAAGTTACAAACCGGAAATTAGCCTGAGCCCACGCGAAAGAGCGATCGCGCAATTAGTAGCCCAAGGCCTGCCAAACAAATGTATTGCCAAAAATTTAAATATCAGTCACTGGACGGTTGCTACTTACGTGAGGCGGATTTTTATCAAACTCGGTGTTTGTTCCAGAACTGCAATGATTGCACTGCTGATCCAAGAAAATTTGCTCTGGGACTAATAAATAAGTAGGGTGCGTCAGATATTAAGAACGGGCCGGAGAGCCCGTTCTTATTTGCAAGCGTTAATTTTTTTCTATGCCAAAGCCACAGAAGAAGAAGAATGTCTCAGAAAACTCAGCAATTCTCGATTCACCGTTTGCGGCGCTTCCTGCTGAATCCAGTGACCGCAGTGAGGAACTAATTTCAACTTAAACGGAGCCGTAATTAATCTGTCTAAACCTTCTACAAGTTTGTGGCTCAAAAACGCATCTTCTTCTCCCCAAAGCACCAAAGTAGGCACTGTCACAGGTTCTAATTTCTGCCCCAAATTCCAAAGCCTCTGCGGGTGAAACATCTGGCGGTAATAATTGATAGCGGCGGCTAATACTCCCGGCTTTTCTAAAGCAGTCTGATAAATCTTAGTTTCCTCAGCGCTAAAAGAGCCTTTGCGAACAGCTTGTCCTTGGAAAACATTGTGAACAAAATCTTTCAAGTTTTGCCGGATCAACAATTCCGGAATGCCGGGAACCTGAAATGCCAAAACGTACCAACTGCGGCGGATTTGATCTAAATTGCTCGCCATTTCCTGCATGAATCGCTGCGGGTGCGGAGCGTTTAAAATTGCCAAGCGATTGAGTTGTTCGGGAAATTTTTGAGCTAAGTGCCACGCAATCGCCCCTCCCCAATCATGACCTACAACGTGAGCTTTTGTATAACCGAGGCTCGCAATCAAACCGCGAATATCGGCGCTTAGCGTATCCAAATCATAGCCGCTTTCCGGCTTGTCGGAATCGTTGTAGCCCCGCAAATCCGGCACTACCACCTTGAAATGACGCGCTAAAGCAGGGATTTGATGACGCCAAGAGTACCAAAACTCTGGAAACCCATGCAGGAGGAGAACGAGTTCGCCTTCTCCTTGAGAAACGCAGTGCAGGCGGATGTTATTGGTTTCCACAAAGATGTGTTGCTGTTCGGAATCTAAAGAATTCATAGTTGGAAAGTTAGACTTATTTTCGGGAAGTACAGAACCCGCCGACTGGTAGCAGGCTAAAACGTCCCAATGGTGTTAATTTTTCTACTTTTATTGTAGCTGCTTTTCGATCCCCGTCAGTGCAATCTAATGAAACTTAAAACTTGTAGGGTTTTGGGGTGTCCGGTGTTTTAGGTGTAACTACTGAGTTGAAGTTTCTCACCTTAAATGTATTGTTTTAACAGCGGCGCAGGCGATTCAATAATAGCACAATTTCGTCCGTTGCCGATCGCATTTTTGCAGTCGATAGGTCAGATTGATTGACGATAATGCTAAACACCAGGGGTTCGTAATTCGGAACTTCGATATATCCCGACAGCGCCGAAACTCCGCTCATAGTTCCGGTTTTTGCTTGCAAATTTACGCGGCTTGGTGTAACATTAAAGCGATTTTTCAAAGTGCCCTTCTCGCCAGGGATCGGCAGTGACTGGCGGTAAATAGATGCAGCAGGTGAATTGGCCATAAGTCTCAAAGTTTGCACCAAGGCTTCTGGAGTAATTAAATTGTGCCGAGACAAGCCGGAACCGTCGGCTAATCTGTAGCTGTTTGGATTTACTCCTAATTGAGTTAAAACTGTTTTTAACTCTTTCAAACCCATTTCACCTGTATCCTCTTGTGGAACAGGCATCTTGCCTGTGAGTGTTTGTGGCAGGGGCATCTTGTCTGTAACTTTCCCCAACAATCTCAATAAAACTTCTGCATAAAGATTGTTGCTTACTCGATTAGTTTCTCTCACCAATTCCGCCAGCGGTGGCGATTCAACAGTCGCTAATTCTTGATTTAAATTGCGAGAAGCCGATGCAACTAAAGCCTGTTTAACAGGAATTCCCTCAGCCGCCAGGGCTTGTTGAAAATACTGCAAAAAATTATTAGCGGGGTTGACAACTGCGACATAAGCTGATTCAGGTTCTGCACCAACTTTCAACTGTCCGCCCACTCGAATTATAGGTCGATCGAACTCCCGACCAATTTCAATAAACTCGGATTCGTTTTGGGCGACTGTTACTGAATTGTTCTGAAGTTGCCACTGATTTGCCAGCTTTGGTTCGGCAAAAGTAACTTTGAGAGGTTGCCCCAGAGCCTGCGGGGACAAGAGAAGGTCGATCGCGTTTTGATTGAAAATTAAACTGTTAATCGGCGCTCCGTAGCCAGCTTGCGCGTCTTCCCATTCCCAATTCGGATTGACTGCACTGCCTTGAAAATAGCTGTCATCGCCAATCAACTGGTTAACTTGACTGATTCCCCGCTGCTTCAACTGCTGCGCCAAAGATTTCAACTGAGCCTCAGCAATGCTCGGATCTCCCCTGCCGGCAACGTACAAACTTCCATTTTCGCCACTGTAAACCGATGTCTTAATCCGAAAGTCTGCACCGAGTTTCTGTAAAGCAGCGGCTGTAGTTAGCAGCTTGGCATTTGATGCTGGAATAAAATATTTTTGGGCGTCGCGGCTGTAGAGAGTAGTAGTAGAAGATAGAGGTTGAATCAAAATGCCCCAGCGCGATCGGCTAAATTCGGGACGGTTGGCGATCGCATCTACTTGTGCCCCCAAATCCCCAGGACAAATATCCCCAGCAACCGCCTGGGTTTGAGCAGCAACCGCCGACGGACGCCCCAGAATTAGGACGAACAAACTAAGCGCAATTCCTTGGATTTTCAAAGTGCCAGTTCCTTAATAATAACTATTAAAATTAGATGCGCCAGAGCTTGGAAGTTTCACCGAATCAAGTCAATATTAATAATAATAACGCGCATGAATTCTCGGATTGAACAGCGCCTCTACAGGTTTTCCCTCTTTGAGGTGCTCTTCCACAATCAAGGGTACATCACTAGGTTTAACTCGACAATACCAAATTTCGTCCGGGGTAACTCGTACAGTCGGGCCAGTGGTGCACTGTCCCTGACAGCTAGTAGCCTCAACTTTCACCCCTGCAACTTGTTGAGCTTCAAAAGCAGCTAGCACTGCTGCTGAACCATTTTTCAGGCAAGATTGATACTGGCAAACCAATACACAGCGCGCTTCTGGTTGGGAGTCTGGTTCTGTGGCTGGAGATTCTGGCATTGGTAAGGATTTATCCGCTCTTTAAGATATCTTAACAATCTTGTCAGACCGATCGCTCGCCGGAGTCCGGCAAAGGGCAGAATTTTATAGTGCGATCGAAAAAAACAGCAAAATTCTGGCATTCAAGCTTTTTCCTTCCTTCTACTTTCTAACGAATCCCTTCAGCAGAGCTGCCTTTCTTCAGTCTGTGCCGCCCTTTCCCTATATGATCGATTTAGAGCAACAACTCAATCAACCCCTAATCATGCCAAAAACAGTAGCCGATGTAATGAGCCGCGACCCGATTTTGGCGCGACCCGAAATGCCCTTGAACGAAGCGATTAAAATTTTAGCCGATCGACGCATTAGCGGTCTTCCCGTCGTAGATGAGAATGACTTGTTGGTAGGAGTCATCTCCGAAACCGACTTGATGTGGCGGGAAACCGGCGTAACTCCGCCCGCTTATATCATGGTGCTCGACAGCGTGATTTATTTGGAAAATCCATCTCGTTACGAGCGAGAACTCCACAAGGCTTTAGGACAAACAGTAGGAGAAGCGATGAGTAAAGAACCCGTTACCATCGGGCCAGATCAATCTGTCCAAGAAGCTGCCAAACTGATGCACGATCGCAGTATCCACCGATTGCCGGTGGTCGATACTGCGGGCAAAGTAATCGGCATCCTCACTAGGGGAGATATTATCCGATCGATGGCTGCGGAGTCTTAAATTAGCTGTTGCAGTTCCAGGACTGTATCAGAAAATGAGTCGTGAAGCGAAGCTATCCCGTAGGGAATCGCTCCTTAAATCTCGCTCGCTTTTGGCAATTACCAATTACCAAATCTAAAATCTAAAATCTAAAATCTAAAATCGAATGAGCATTACCCCTGAGTCTGTCGAACAATTGCTGAATTCCGAGGATTTTGGCGAAAGACTGCGAGCAGTCAACCAACTGCGACAACTAGAACCCGCGATCGCCTATAAACTAATTCAAATTGCGATCGGCGATAATAACGTCCGGGTTCGCTACGCAGCAGTCAGCCAATTATCAACCCTCGGTACCCAGAATCTGCCAAACGCTTTAGAGGTACTGCTCCACAGCCTGAACAACGACCCCGAACCCGACGTGCAAGCAGCAGCAGCCGATGCTTTGGGCGCATTGAAATTAACCGATGCTTTAGAAGATTTGCAGCAAGTTTATAGCAGTACCTCTGAATGGCTGGTGCAAATGAGCATCGTTGCTGCTTTGGGAGAAATGGGAGATCCGAAAGCCTTTCCGATGTTAGAAAATGCCCTAACTTCTGAAAACGAATTGATCCAAACCATTGCGATCAGCGCATTAGGTGAATTGGGAGATAAACGCGCGCTGCCGCTGCTGCTTCCCTACGCTTCCAATGCTGATTGGCAGATCCGTTACAGAGTAGCTCAAGCTCTGGGGCGGTTGGGCGGTAAGGAAGCAGAGGCGGCTTTGGAAATTCTCGCCAAAGATGAGGTTGAGCAAGTTGCTCAGGAGGCTAAAGCCGGACAAGAAAATAGTTTGAAATCTTGAGATTGCTTTTGTGATCCGGAACAACCCTGCGCGGTTGTGAATTTTGAATTAATTTAGAATTTTTTGTCAAGATTCTACTAAAAACTCTGTTCGCGATCGCACACATAATTCAGAAACCCGGTTTCTTGCTATATTTGTCGTTCCTCTCTTCTGCAAAAATCGTAGAAACCGGGTTTCTAGTCAGCCATCCAGCACGCTGGGTGCGTAGCGCAAACCTTACTAATCAGGAAAAATCTAAAATCTAAAATCTAAAATCTAAAATTGTATTGATGCCACGGGCGATCGCACATTCCTTTGAAACTCTCCTTAAATTCGAGCGTACTCTTCCATTTTCCAATCATAGCCAGCCTCTTGACATCCCCACTTTGATAACAGCTATAATCAAAATAGATAAAGCAGCGGCAGGAATTAATACAATTATTGAATTGTGTCCAGCCAGCTAGCGATCGGGGAAACTATCGTTAAGACGGTAAGCAATCTACCAGCAAAACCATGTCTTAAAACTCTCGATCATCCCCATGCTTGAACAACTACAAAATTCAGGTTCTCAGTCCTCGGACATTTTAACAGGAGAGCGATCTGCCTCTCAACTCGCACCAACTTCAACCAATCAAAACTTTATTTATAGAGTTTTAGAACTTACCAACATCGAACGCAGTAAATTAGGTTTGTCGCCACTAACCTTAAATACTCAGTTACTAAATGCTGCGGAAAATCACAGCCAAAACATGGCACTGCAAGACTTCTTTTCCCATACAGGCAAAGATGGTTCGTCATTCACCAGTCGTATTACTGTAACGGGCTATCAATTCTCAGCAGCAGCAGAAAACATCGCTGCGGGTTCTTCTACACCCGAACAAGTTGTATCATCTTGGATGAACAGCAGTGGCCACCGGGCTAACATTCTTAACCCCAATCTCAAAGAAATTGGGATTGGTTACTATTTCTTAGCCGACGATACAGGCACAGAAAATTTCAATCACTATTGGACGCAAGTTTTTGCGACTTCTCTTGACGGTAGTGTCAATCCCGCACCGACACCGACACCAACTCCCACACCAACTCCCACACCAAACACTATATCTATTACTTCGCCAATACCCAATGCTACAGGGGACGGCAGCCCGACGACAGCACCCAAAAATACAGCCAGCGGCGGCAATTATTTCCTATCAGATAGTGCCGATACTCAAATACCGACAAATGCTGCGGGATTGCCAATTTTTGCCCTTTCCGGCAAAGACAATCTCACGGGGGGAGAAGGTGCTGATAGCATTAATGGGATGCAAGGTGCGGATACAATTAATGGTGCCGGCGGCAATGACAGCTTATGGGGTGGCAAAGAATCCGATGTAATTGATGGCGGTGTTGGCGATGATTTTATCAGCGGCAACAACGATAACGATCGACTAATCGGATCTGACGGTAACGATACTATTCGCGGCGGAAAAGAAGATGATGTCTTGATTGGCGGTAACGGATCTGATTTGTTGGCGGGCGATCGCGGGCAAGATATGCTGACGGGCGGCGGCGGAAATGATACGTTTATCTTAGCAGGAGGTTTGTCTGCTGCGGCTACTTTAATTAGTGCAGATGTGATTACCGATTTTGGGGCTGGGGATAAAATTGGTTTGACTGACGGTATCGGATTTGCAAACTTGACTTTTGAAGCTGTGAGTTTGCAGTTGGATGGAGGTGCAAGCGTCGCTTCTTGGGCGATTAAGTCTGGCAGTAATTATTTGGGAATCGTGCAGGGTGTAAGTGAAAGTCAGCTTACATCTTCTGTTTTTGTCAACGCCTAAAAAACATCATCTCCAGATTCCCGACTCCTCTAAGAAGTCGGGAATCTAACAACAAGAGCGCTTTACGTTGAATTTTGAGAGGATAATCAGGGGGGCTGTTTAAAGAGATTGATTGTGATACTGATTATATCAAGTCTTGCTACAATCTGCATCATTCCTAAGAGGGGTAAGTATGAAAAAAGTAGCCGTGTTTGGCAACGCTGGAGGCGGTAAATCAACTCTAAGCAAGAGATTATCAGAAATCACTGGTTTGCCACTTTACCCCTTGGATAAGATTCAATATCAATCTGGGGGCGCTGAGGTTCCAAATGAAGAATATAAGCGTACCCATGAGAAAATTTTGGCTACTGACCGATGGATTATAGACGGCTTTGGTTGCATGGAAACCGTCTGGGTTCGACTCAACGAGGCAGATACTCTGGTTTTTGTCGATCTGCCCCTATACGTGCATTTCTGGTGGGTGACTAAACGGCTGATTACAGGTAAGTTTATACCGCCAGAAGGCTGGCCCCAAAAGAGTCCGATCTTGAAGAGTTCAATTAATAGTTACCGCGTTCTTTGGTTGTGTCACAAGTATTTGACTCCCAGATATCGCGAGTATGTCGATCGCGCCCCAAATACCAAAAGTGTTTATCACATCAGATCCACTGCAGAGATTTCACAATTTTTTGCATCGATATCGCAAATGACAGTTGACAGTTGACAGTTGGCAGTTGGCAGTTGTTAATGACTAATGACTGCTGACTGCTGACTGCTGACTAATGACCAATCGATGCTACTGCCGATCGCAAATTCCCTTGAAATTCTCCCAAAATGCGATCGCACTCTTCCTTCTCCAAATTAGTCCAGTGCATCATCAAAGCTAACTTAACAGACTTGCCACTTTTTTCGAGCAAAAAACCCGCTTCATCCCGGTTCAAATCAGTCAAATCTTGCAACATCCGCACAGCCCGATCGCGCAATTTCTTATTAGTAACCGCCACATCAACCATCCGATTGCCGTAAACCTTGCCCAGCTTCACCATTACCCCAGTGGAAATGATATTTAAAGCCATTTTTGTGACTGTACCGGCTTTCAAGCGCGTCGAACCAGCCACTACCTCCGGGCCAACCAACAACCGAATATCAACATCAGCCTCAAAATTCACTTGTTCGACGGGTACGCAGGCCATAAACACAGTTTTCGCCCCCCGCTGGCGTGCCGCCTGCAAAGCGCCCGCGACAAACGGCGTCGTACCCCCAGCCGTAATCCCGACAACTACATCTAAGTTGGTAATGTGACGGTGGGCGATCGCCTCAGCCCCATCCTCAGCCCGATCCTCCAAATCCTCCGAACTCCGCACCAAAGCCCCCGCACCCCCGGCAATTATGCCCTGTACGAGTTCTGGCGGCGTGCAGAAGGTGGGGGGACACTCGGCCGCATCCAGCACCCCCAAACGCCCGGAAGTACCCGCACCGACGTAAAACAGGCGGCCTCCTAGACGCAGAGACTCGGCTGCAATGTCGATCGCTCGGGCTAACTCTTCGCGGGCACGGGCGATCGCGCTTAAGGTTTGGGCGTCTTCCCGGTTGAACAAGTCCACTAATTCGATCGAACTGAGTTGGTCTAAATTCTCGCTGTTGGTATTCACCTGTTCAGTCAGCAGATGGCCCCGTTCTTCCAAATTCTTCATGTTTTTTTATTAGTCATTAGTCATTGGTCATTAGTCATTGGTCATTAGTCAACAGTCAACAGTCATTAGGTGTACACAATAGGGTACGCATTGCCGGCCCGCTGGTTAGCTTGGTGAAGTCGTGACTCAAAAGCTCGAAATTTGCGCTTGCGGGCGATCGGCTAAATCTACTTCCGACAGAGAGGCAATTACCCATTACCCATTACCAATAACTGCTGACTAATGACTAATGGCTATTACAAAAGTCCTTCGAGTCGGCGGCGAATAGAATCCAGTTCGTTTTGGGAAACCTCAGAATCCGGATCGGAATCGGGTTCGGACTCCGGCTGCCACTGAGTCTGTGTTACATTGTTTTCTGGCGGAATCTCCAGCGCCCCCGCCGGTATCAGTTCCCAATCATAATCAACACTGTTACAGAACTCCTTAATTTCCTCATCGTCGATCGCCTCGACAGTGGGCTCGGGGAAATCCTGAGCTTCCAACATCACGCCAAAGCGGGTGGCGTCGTCTTCTGACTCAAACATCAGAACTTTATTGCGATCGCCGAGTTGAATGGTATGAATTCCCTCGTTCTCGGTGCGGGCATTGAAGAGTAAGACGAACACTCGCATAAGTTTTAAAGACCTTCTTAACCACCGTTTTTTTATCTTAGGAGCGATCGGGCGATTTTAGATTTTAGATTTTAGATTTTAGATTTTAGATTTTAGATTTGACCCCCGATCTTGCACGCGCGGGGATCGAGAGGATTTAGGGGAGTTGGAGGACTTGGTATTAGGTCTTGTTGCGTGTTTTGATTAAGTTTGGTAAAGGTTCTTGGACTCTGCCCCGCAGTGGGGGGCGTGAATCTTGAAATTCGATCCTGTGCGTTGGCGTAGCCCCCGTAGGGGCGGGCAACGCTAACGCCCCTACGGCACTTCCTACCTCACTTGTGAGTCTACCAAAGGCAGAAGCCACCCAGGCGGATCGCAGAAATTATACCTGTCTAAAATCGGCTGATTCCCTTAATTCCTGAATTCTCTGATTTCTGAGAAACACCCATGACTAACTCCGACGATAACAAAAATCAACTCGCACCCCGTCCCCACCGCCGCTGGTGGCGTCTGCTGCTGCTTAGCGGTACGGGATTGACCATTCTCGGCTTGGTTGGGGTTGCAGTAGCACAGGCGTGGGTGCGGGAAAAGTTAGCTCCTTTGGTGGAAACTGAAGTCAGTCAGTTGCTGAAGCGGCCTGTGCAACTCGGACGTTTGGAGAGATTTTCTCCGACAAGTTTGCGGTTTGGCCGATCGACTTTACCTGCAACTCCTACAGATCCCGATTACGCTTCTACAGAAGCAGTGGAAGTGCAATTTTCAATTTGGCCGCTGCTGTTCAACCGCACTCTCAAATTAGATATTACTTTAGTTAAACCCAACGCTTATATCGAACAGGATGCTACAGGCCGCTGGGTTAATCTTCCCACTGCCGAGCGGAAATCTCCGGGTTTATTTAAAACTGAACTTGAGGCAATTCGAGCTGAAAATGCCGCCGCAGTTTTGGTGCCGAGTCCCGCAGTTGGACAGAAAACTTCGGCTCCGATTTCTGTAAGCTTGAAAAATGGCAGTGCTCTATTTCGCGACCAAAATCAGCGCATTCTCTACGAACTAAACGGTCAGTTTACTAATAGCGATAATTTTATAGTAAAAGCAGATTCTCTGTTACCTGCTGCTCAAACTAACCTACAGTTGCAAGGTCAAAATTTGCCTTTGCCCGACCTCGATCGCTTGCTGAAATTTCCCGGTATTTATTTACAAAAAGGTCTGGCTAACGGCAATTTGACCGTGCAATTGCGAGACAATAAAGTATCGGGAATTACCGGAACGGCTAGTTTTGGAGGAGTGCAAGCGAGTATTTCTCCCTTAAAACAAATTATACAAAATAGCAGCGGTCAGTTGCGGTTTCAGGAAACTAATTTGATAGTCGATAATCTGGTGGCTAATTACGGTTTAATTCCGCTGAGAATAGCAGGAACAGTTGCCACTGGAACTAATTTTAATCTCCAACAAGCTAGCTTCAATCTGACAACGAACGTGCAACCAGTCGCTTTGGCAAGTGTTGTCAGTGCGGTGGAAACAGAGTTAGGGAAGAAAGTAGTATTACCCGTGGCTGTGGCGGGGGAAGTGAAGGCGGATGCCAAGCTGACTGGAACAGTTGCAATGCCGGTGCTGACAGGTACGATCGCCTCGACCAAACCCGCTACAGTCGATCGACTGCAATTAAACAATATTAGCACTAATTTCAAATTGGAACGCGGGAGAATGGCTCAAACCCCAACTCCCAATTCTCAATCTTCTATTCCCCCGTTTTCCTCTTTAGCTTTGACTTTGAGCGATATGTTGGTAGTGCCGGCGGCGGGTGGTAAAATTGGCGGGAAAGGTGAAGTCGATATCAGGTTGGGAAGTGAGAATTCGCGATCGGGTTTAGTGTTTGACTTCCAAGCTGAAAACGTGCCGGCAGATAATCTCGCCCAAATTTACGCTCTCCCGATTCCTGCTACTGTTACAATTGGTAATGTCTCCGCAAAAGCTCAAATTTTCGGCCCGTTAGATAACATTCAAGCTAGAGTTCAATGGCAAGCACCGCAAGGGACTTTCCCCGCAGCGGGCTCCATTCGAGCCGGAGGAAATTCGGCGGATTTGCAAAATACGGTTGTGAAAATTGGCGACGCTTCTGTTAATGTGGATGCTGCGCTAAAAGACCGTCAATGGCAAGCTTTGATCGAGGGCAATGGCGTGGATATCAACAGTTTGCAGCAAGTCCTGCCAGACCTTAATTTGCCTCCTGAACGGGTTGGTTTGTTCAGCGGAACCGCCGAAGCTGCGGGAACTCTGGACGATTTGAGTTTAAATGCGATCGCTGCGATGGGCAAAGGAAGGTTGAATATTGCTGACAGTATTGTTGATGTTGATGCCGAACTAGAATCGGGAAGGTGGCAAGTTTTTGGCAACACTGAAAAAGTTGCTGTCAATCAATTAATTGATATTGGCTTGCCGTTTTTAGCACGGGAAACGACCGCAAATCTAGACAATCTAAAATCCAAAGTCGAAAATCTAAAATCGTTAGGCGGGCAGCTAGCAGGTGAATTTCAAATCGCGGGCAATGTTGACAATTTGACTGCCGGCGGAATCAATGTTAATGCCAACGGTAGACTCAATTTTGCCGACAGCAATGTCAATTTAAACGGAGAATTGGTAGCGGGAAACTGGCAAGCAACAGCAGAAACAGATCGCACTTCCATCAGCCGCTTGGTAGATTTAGGATTGCCGATTTTAGATGTGGCTTCAGCATTCAATCCCGAAAATCAGCAATCGGCCAATCTCAACAATCTAAAATCCAAAATCCAAAATCTAAAATCGATTGACGGACTGCTATCGAGTCAATTTACAGCATCGGGAACTCTTGACAATTTGACTGCTAGCAGCATCAATGCCAGCGGCAGCGGTAGACTCAATCTTGCCGACAGTGATGTTAATTTTAAAGGAGAATTGGCAGAGGGAAATTGGCAGGGAACAGCAGAAACCGATCGCACTTCCATCAGCCGCTTGGTAGATTTAGGATTGCCGCTGTTAGATGTTGGCTTAGCTTTCACTGCTGACAATCCCCAAACAGTCGCCAACCTCAACAATCTAAAATCCAAAATCCAAAATCTAAAATCGATTGACGGACAAATATCGAATCAAATTCAAGCCAGCGGCAATCTTGATAATTCAACCGCCGCCGATATTTCTGTCAACAGCAGCGGCCAACTCAATATTGCCGACGGTACTCTTGCTTTTAGAGGTAAATTAGAAGACAGACGCTGGCAAGCTTTCGCCGATGCCGATCGAGTTATTCTCAGCCGCTTAGCACTAGATTTGGGAATACCTATTTTAGATGTAGCTTCAGCATTTAATCCCGGAAGTCAGCAAACTGCCAACATCAACAATCTAAAATCCAAAATCCAAAATCTAAAATCGATTGACGGCAGAGTTAACGGCGAATTCCAAGCAGCGGGTAGTTTGGATAACTTGACAGCGAAGGGAATTAGTGCTAGTGGAGAAGGAGTGATTGTGGTCGATCGACTCGGGGCGATCGATACTACGGCAAAATTAGAAAACGGCAACTTGCAAGCATTGCTGGAAACCAACGGAATTGCCGTCAGTAATTTAGAACAAACCCTCAAACAAACAGGTTTGCTGACAGCGGATTTACCGCCAGAAATTGACGGAACCCTCGACGGCCAAGTCCGCATTTTGGGAACAGTAGATAATCTAACCGCCAACGGCATCACCGCCAACGGCGACGGACAAATTCGACTCGCCAACGGCGGAGGAATTGTCAATGCTAAAGGCAGCGCCGCGTCGGGGAATTGGCGCGCGTCAATCGAGGGCGAGCAAATTGCTCTAAGTCGCTTCCAGCAAGCCTTTGAGTCGCAGCGACAAAGCTTGCAAACCGGAGGTGTAGTCTCCGGTGCCCAAAATCTCCCCCAGCTTGCAGGACTGTTTAACGGCAATATCAATTTATCCGGGCCGATTGGGGCGGGCACGGGGGCACCGCCCCTACAAAATGTTCGCGCTGGCGGCAGTTTCCGCATCTCGGAATTGCCGTTTTTGAACCAACCTTTTGAGGCAGTATTTAATTGGGACGGCCAACGGGTGGAAATAGAGAACGCCACAACTCCCGGTTTAACAGCAAACGGCTTTGTTAACGTCGAACTCGAAGGTAAAGGAGGGCCCTCAATTTCCAACTTAGATTTGGATGTCAGACTCGCCAACTTTAATCTGGAAGCCTTGCCGGCAGAACAACTAGCATTTTTGAGACCAATTGGTCTCAAAAATCCTTCAGAGAATAATCTTCCCCTGCGCGGCAATGTAGATTTTACCGGCAGCCTCACCGGAACTCTGGCAGCCCTCAGCTTAGTTGGCGACGTGGAAGTGCGAAATTTAGCAGTAAATCAAATCGCTTTTGATCCGGTACTGGCGGGGACTGTGAATGCGGATGCTGGGAAAAGTGTAGATTTGCGTTTGGCCGGCGTCAGCGACAAAATTGAAGTAGCTTTAAATGAATCTTTTCTGCCGACATCTTTCTTAATTCAACGCGGGGAATCTGTGGCTAGGGGCCAAACCGAGGGAGAAACTTTGCGAGTTAATTTAAGCGATTTTCCCCTCGCTGCTTTGAATCTATCACCGGGGAAAGAGGCGGGTTTGGGGCCGATAACTGGTACGGTTTCGGGACAAGTAAATGTGCCCGGTTGGAAGATGCCGTTAAATCCGGCGACTTTGCAAGCAAATGGACAAATTGCGATCGCCCAACCGGCGATCGGCTACATTAAAGGTGACAGTTTCCAAGCCGAATTCAGCTACGAAGGAGGCAGCGCCACTCTCACAAACGGCATATTCCGCCAAGGCAGCGGTCAATACTTAATTTCCGGCAATGTTCAAACAGGCGCAAACCCGCAATTTGCCGGAAAAGTTAACGTCCAGCAAGGCAATTTGCAGCAGGTTTTAACCGCTTTGCAATATTTCAATTTAGGCGACTTAGCTAGAGGCTTAAAACCTCCGGTTTACGGTGACAGTGGCGACGTGCAAACTGTGGCAGTGGGAGAACCAGAATCCCCGCTAATCGAACAGTTGCGCCGTTTGGCAGAAATTGAAATACTTTTGCAGCAGCAACAAGCAGTGGAAGCATCAGAAAAATTGCCTCCCTTATCCCAATTGCAAGGCACTTTTGGGGCGGAAATTGCTGTCGCCGGTTCTTTGCAAACTGGTGTGCAAGCTCAATTTAATGTGAAAGGTGATAACTGGCAGTGGGGAGAATATGTCGCTGAAACGTTCAGCCTTGAAGGTAGTTTTCAGGACGGAATCTTAACTGTTTTGCCTCTGGAAATTCGATCGGGCAAAAGTGCGATCGGCTTTTCGGGACAACTCGGGCAAAAAGCTCAATCCGGGCAGTTGCGCGTAGAAAATGTGCCCGTCGAAGAGTTAGCAAAACTGGTGGAATTGCCTTTTGTGGATGTCACGGGAAATTTGAATTTGCGGGCGAATTTGGCTGGCAGTTTGGAAAACCCGCAAGCCACCGGAGAATTGAGTTTGGTTGAGGGTACGCTAAACGGAGAACCGATTAAACAAGCCGACGGCAGTTTCAGTTACAGCAATGCCCGCCTGAATTTTGGTGGCAGCGCTTTGGTAACTCAAACCGAACCGATTGAAGTGCAGGGAAGTTTGCCTTTTGAGTTGCCGTTTGCAGCCGTGAAGGCTGACAGCAATCAAATCGATTTGAGGGCGAATTTGCAAAATGAAGGTTTGGCAATTATTAATGTATTGACTCCGCAAGTTGCGTGGGTCAGCGGCAAGGGACAGGTGCAAATTCGCGTGGGAGGGACGCTGGAAGACCCTGTAGCGCAAGGAATTGCAAATTTTGAAAATGCAACCGTCCGCGCGCAAGCCTTCCCAGAACCGCTGACAGGGCTGACTGGGACGGTGCGCTTTGAGGGCGATCGTATTCGGGTAGAAGGAATTCGGGGACAGTTGAGTCAGGGAGAAGTGGTCGCCGCTGGCGTGATTCCGCTGTCTGTGCCCTTTGCTGAGGGCGATGTCGATGCGGATAATCCCCTGGCTGTGAATCTCGACAAGTTGGCAGTGAACCTCAGAGGATTGTACAGCGGCGGCGTTGTTGGTCAAGTGCAGGCAAGGGGCACGGCTAGGCGTCCGCAGTTGAGCGGTAATATTGAACTGTACGACGGTGAAGTATTTCTTCGGAGTCCCGGCGGCGGCACAACTCAGTTAGCTTCTTCCTCTTCTGCTTCCGATTCGGATTCTGATTCGACATCTTCTGCTTCTCCTGCGACTGAGGTTTCTGATTCCCCTTCTGCTGCGACTTCCCCTTCCCCTTCCCCTTCCTTTGAAGTTGGATTAAACGATTTGCGGCTGAATTTGGGCCGGGGAATTCGGGTAACAAGTGCGCCGATATTGAGTTTTCAGGCGACTGGGGGTTTGACGGTGAATGGAACTTTAGATGACCTTCGCCCGGAGGGTACGATTCGGTTGACTTCCGGGTCGGTAAATTTGTTTACAACGCAATTTAGACTCGATCGAGGATACCCGCAGACTGCGACCTTTGTACCAACACAAGGACTCGATCCGACGCTGGATGTGAGATTAGCAACTTCGGTGCAGGAAGTAACGCGGTTCCGCATTCCCGGCACATCTGTAGCCTCTGAAATAGCAGACGAACCGACAACTTTCGGCAATGTGCGGAGTGTCCGAGTTCAAGCGTTAGTGCAGGGAAGGGCTTCTCAGTTGGGGGAAAATCTTGAGTTAAGGAGTTCTCCGAGTCGATCGGAAATAGAAATTGTAGCGCTATTGGGAGGCAGTTTCGTGCAGACCTTGGGACAGGGAGACAGTACACTGGCGATCGCAAATTTAGCCGGTGCGGGTTTATTGAACAACCTTCAATCTGCGATTACCAACGCCACAGGATTGAGCGAATTTCGCTTATTTCCCACTCGAATTAGAGGCAACGAAGCACAAAGTGCTAGTTCCAGTTCAGGTGCGGGTTCTCTCGGTTTAGGTTTAGAAGTTGGGTTTGACATCACGCGCAATATTTCAGCATCAATCATTCGAGTTTTGTCAGCAAATCAACCGACAGAATTTACTGTGCGCTATCGATTGAGCGATAAACTTTTACTCAGAAGTTCCAGTAATTTTCAAGGAGACAACCGCGTCACCGCTGAATATGAATTGAGGTTTTAGGCATCAGCCAACAGCCAACAGCCAACAGTTACCAATCTCTCAATAATTTGCTATAATAGTAACAGCAGCAAATTGGTACTGCCAACCCCACACACAAGGTTATAGGAGTTAAGTCAAATGGCAAACAAACTCCAAGTTAATACACAGTCGATCGGCTACAGCGACTTTTACTGGAACCGCTTTAGTCCGAGAGTTGCGACTATCAGCAGCGTCCGCAACGCCAATCATTGGGACGGCGGATTTCTCACTTATATTGCATTTCCCACAAAAGTAGAAGCTACAGCAGCAATGAAACATTTGCTATTGAATCAAAAAGCTGCTGATGTCGATATGCGGAAAGCCAAGCGAATGAAAGCAAAAGGCATTCGGTGGGAACTCAAAATTCGGGGTTTAGCTTTTAATGAAGTGCTGAAGCTAGCAACAATGGATATAACTGGAAAGCTAGTTATGTCACCTGCAACTACTACTGAAGCCACAGGCTGATAAAAGCATTCAGATAACAGGTTGGGTTGAGACAACAAAACCCAACCCTTCCAATATTAGCCAATATCCATCTTCCTCTCTTTTCTCCTCCTCTGCGTCCTCTGCGCCCTCTGCGGTAAAAAAAATCCTCTAAAATATATGCGTTTCATCAGCCCCAAAACAGACTTTGCATTCAAAAAAATATTCGCTTCTTCCGAACATCCAGAAATTTTAATCAGCTTCCTAAATGCAATGCTGTATAACGGAGAACCAACAATCCAAGAAATAGAAATCATTGACCCTTATTCAGCCGGCAGCGTTACAGGATTGAAAGACACTTACCTGGATGTCAAAGCCAAGATTACCGGCAACAAAACCGTGATTGTGGAAATGCAGGTACTCAACGTCGCCGCCTTTGAAAAACGGGTAGTCTACAATGCAGCCAAAACCTATTCTACTCAACTAAAAGCTGGAGAAGGTTATTTAAAATTCAATCCGGTCATTGCTTTAACCATTACCGACTTTATCTTATTTGAAAACACCGAAAAACTAATCTCTAACTTTGAATTCACAGAAACCGAAGAAAAATTCGTCTATCCCAACTGCGAGTTAAAGTTAGTGTTTGTAGAGTTACCGAAATTCAAAAAAGAATTGAATGAACTCGAAACTCTGCCGGAAAAATGGCTCTACTTTATGAAAAACGCGCCCTCTTTGGAAGCAGTACCAGAGACATTGGGGTCTATTGAAGAGATTAATACCGCGCTGGGAATTGCCAACCGAGCAAATTTGACACTAGACGAATTGAATGATGTAGACAAGCGAGAAATGTTTATCCAAGACCAAATCGGGTCTGTGATGAAAGGGATAGAAATTGGTATACAACAGGGGATTGAACAGGGAATACAACAGGGAATCGAACAGGGAATTGAACAGGGGATAGAACAAGGAATCGAAAGGGGTAAAATTGAGGGGGAGATAGGATTAATTATGCGTCAGATCGTGCGGCGGGTGGGTGATATTACACAGGAAGTTCAAACTCGCATCCAGGGGTTATCTGGGGAACAGTTAGAGGATTTGGGAGAGGCTTTGTTGGATTTTAGGAGTCAAGAGGATTTGATTGCGTGGTTGGATTCGGCGGGATGAACTGAGGAGTTAAACAGAGACTGAGGGATTTTTAACGTGGAGTTGGTATAATTCCCAATCTCTGCATTCATTTAAACTTTAGTATCTGCGGGAACTTCCCTCTGTACCAGCATCCAACCTAACAGCGCTAAAATAAGACCGAGACCGAGAAATCCTAAATCCCAAGCTAACTCGTTGATACCGGGTTTGACGTGGTGGATTCCCAAAATTTGATGGTCAACAATGCCTTCAACAAAGTCAAACAATCCAGCACCAATTAATATTGAACCAAAAAAAGTTTGAGTTGACAAAGGAACATCTTTGCGCTTCACAGCACTCCACAAACAGCAGATTCCCGCCACTGTTACCAACCAATCCGCAGCGTGAAACAATCCATCTCCGAGGGTATTTAATTCTAAACCGGCAACGGTAGCATCGGTTTTAACGCTGCTAAACATATGGTGCCACTGGAGGAGTTGGTGCAGCACAATGCCGTCAAAAAAGCCGGATTGACCGATACCGAGGAGAATTCCTGCGATAATTAGAGGTCGGCGGTTGTTAACAGCGGTGGTTGGTGCGTTTGTGCGATCGTCCAATGGAAAACCTCAGATTATTTAACTGCTGAGCCTGGGTCGGTGAAGGGATTTGCCAGTACATTTTTTAGTTTTGCTGGGGAGGAGGGGCGATCGCATCATCCGCGAGAGAGATTTCTGGATACTCTTGATGCTTAATGCCAACTACAAATCTAGTTTATAATTTGATTAACTATTCATCAACAGTCATATTCTCAAACAAAATAGGTTGAATTCGCCTCAAAACTTCCTCAATTATATCTGAGCGACATTCACTAAGAAAACTTGCTTGCCTTGCGCGATAATCTAAAGAACGGAGTTGATCCGTCATAATTACACCTGTTATCGGTTCACCTTCGGGAATGGGAACATAAAACGGATTTTTGCGTTGTGTGTTGCTAATGGGACAGACGAACACAAACCCCATTTTTCGGTTAAATTTAGTTTGACTCACCACCAGTGCAGGCCTAGTCCCCATTTGTTCGTGTCCTGCTTGAGGATCAAAATTGAGGCGAATAAAATGACCTCGTTCGGGGATATAGTTTACCAAACTTCCTCTCCTTCTGGTTTTCCCCAAGAGACTTCTTCGCTAGATTCTATTTCGCCTGCCAATAATTCATCTAGGGTATACTTTGATATTTTATTATTTACAGGCTCTATGACCAGTTTCCCATTTTCTATGCTGCAAATTACTGAATCTTCGGCTTTAAGGTTGAGAAACTTTACTATGTAGTCTGGTATTGGCAAAGCCAAGGAATTACCTAATTTGCTGATGTGTATTTTGGCGGTCATACATTTGCGATGTTAACACTCAGGTTTATTTATTGTAACACAATATTGGGCGGGGCGGGTTTATTGAGATTGCTGTTTATAAACATAGATGTTGGTGAACCCGCCCCTACACAACCTTTGTCTATGCAAATACTGCTTCTACGGCTTTCGGCAATGCGATGGGTACGAAATATGCGACTGGATACAAATAATCTTCGCCGGATTCGTCAATAACTCGGATAAATTGATGTTCCGCAGCGCGATTATCCGGTATTATTCGATAGATTTTTCGCACTTCCAAGGATGCTTGATAGTCTTGATTGTTAATGCAAACTACAAATTGTGTTTCTAAGTTAAACTTCAACATATTTGCATAAAGTAGTCGGTTCAGAAGCAGTTGCCTCTGTCAACAAAATCGTCCCCTCAGTTGTCAATTCCCATCTATCACGAGGCGAACCTGTTTCTACATATCGCTGAACCAAGCCATCAGCAGCCAGTTTTTTTAAGACAACCATCATGTCAGGTTCTCGCGGTACATCTCGACGGGAAAGTGCATTCGCGAGTTCGTACCAACTCCACTTTCCTTGACCTTTAGCTACTAATTCCAGCAGCACTAATTCAAGCTGGGTTAATTGAGTTAGGTTTTTCATTCTTTTTATTGTATAACTTATCTAACTCGAAAAGATTGCCCCATCGCTTGAAATTCTTGAGTCTCTTCTCGCTGCAATTGCTGTCTAATTTTGGCAAATTTCCTAACTGTTTCCACAGAGTACAACCGTTCTCCACAGCTTAGGCAAACTTCAGCGGATACTTTTAAGATAGCAGTATGCTTGCCGCCCCGTAAAAGTTTATCGACTTCTTTGATAACTATTTCACCGCCGCAAATTGGGCATTTTTCTACAGATAGCATTGTTAATCTCTCCTTTGTATCCAATTAATCCATCGATTTGCATCTGGACGATAAACTGTGATTAGGATGGCTAGTTTATTACTAGGGACATAAGACCAAACACTGTGAATAGGATCGCCTCTAAAGCTTTCACCATAGATTAAGTATCGGGGATAGGGTTTTTCTTTGGGATAATTTTCTATGATTTCACCATAAAGGACGGAAAAGTAGATTTCATCAAATGAGAGATTATCATCCTCTGCTTCTTCATCAGCATGGTCTGTAATTCGCACCCTATTTTCTAATATTGCTTCTCTGATATCGTTGAGATTCATTCGTTGAAAGATAAGTTTGCCGGGAGGGAGAGTGGGATGCAGAAAATCCAGAAATTTTAGCGGTGGCTGAAAAATTTGTTTTTGCTAACTGTTATAACCCGCAAGTGGCGGGGCAGATACTACAAGAAACTACGCGAAAGCCAAAAGAAAGCGAGGACTCCCAGTGCCAGGTATCGGAAACGTAGAAGAGGCGAGGTTTCGTGGTTCAAGCTTTGGTTATTATAATCTTCACGAAACTCTGTAACCCTTAGATGTTACACTCTACAAGTCTCGACGCGAGAGAAGAGAGATTCCCTCCTCCACACACACCCCCCCCACACACTCCCAACCCACCCAATCTCGCCCCCACTGGGAGGTGCCCCCTATGTGCTTTGGTGTTGAATTTTAATTCGTTGTAGTACAACCATTTGTTATTCACACGCCAACCTATTCGATCGCCAAAAGCGTCCCAAATTTCCCGATCGTATTCTCTGCTTCCTCCCAGACTTTGATAGATGCGTTTCTGCACCGAAAAGCCGAAACGTCCGTTACTGTATTTTACCCAAAGTTGGTCAATAGTTCGTAAGTCTTCACAGGGGAATCGATCGATATCTTCAGCCCTCAGCCAGCCATCCCCCGCTCTCCCCGCTACTTCCAGCATTTTTATTGCCGTTTCCCCATCCGCCTCTTGCCATTTTCCGCTAGCCAACAGCCGATCGAGGTTGCGATAATTGACTCCTTTTGCTGAAATCAAATTTATACGTTGTGGCTGTGGCTGCGGGCTAGGAATATTTTGTTTGGGGCGCCAAAGGGTTCCTATCCATTGTAGAATTGGTGGCGGTGGCTGCGGGCTAGGAATCGTTGGTGAAACACCCCCTCTTTGTCCCCAATTGCCAATGGTGGCTTGTGGAAGCATAGCCAACCATTTTTCCACCGACTGAGGGCGCTTTGTCGCATCCATTTCCATCCCTTTCATAATTGCCTGATGCACCGCATCGCTAATATTAGGATTAATCTGAAACGGCGGCTTTAAAGGATGATTTAAAGCCCTCATAAATGCAGCAGTTGGTGGTGTTTTCGTTAGCAGATAGTATAGCGTTGCCGCCAGAGCATAAACATCTGTGTACTCAGCAAATCTGCCCATTTCCCCGTACTGTTCGGGAGGCGCAAAACCATGTGTTAACCCAAAAGTCATTTGTTGAGTGCGATCTGGAATAAAACCCCGCGCTAAACCAAAATCAATCAAAACTGCATCTTGATTGTCACGCACCATAATGTTTTGTGGCTTGATATCCCTATGGAGTAAACCTTTTTCGTGAACTACTATTACGGCTTCTCCTGCTTGGCAGATGTAGTTTAAAGCTTCAGTTTCTGACAAAATACCGCGCCTTTCCACCCATTTCCACAAATCTTCTCCTGCCACATATTCCATCGCAATGCAAGGCAAATTACCATGATCGAAATAGTTGTCTATTTGCACAATATTGGGATGCCTGCACACAGATAGCTTTACCGCCTCATCCCGGAATCTGTCCCGATACCGGGCAAAATTTGGATCTCTCAATAATTCATCTTTCAGCGTTTTGATGACAACCCGCTGCCTGTTTTGCGCCTTCTGCGCTAGGTACGTGACCCCAAAGCCGCCCTCACCTAACTTGCCTTCAATGATATACCGATCGCCATTTAACCCCTGCCCCGGTGTCCAAACCATTCTCCTCACCGCCAACCAATATTAATTTTTATCTCGGCCTAGCCTGTATTTTAACTGTATTTTTTACTGTAGTTTAGTTCCACCAGCCCAACTTCAGTTCGCCTTCCCGGTGATGGTTGGCTTTTAGTTCGATCGCCCTTTTGCGACATAATTCGATCGACAAATTCGCAGCAATCTCATTAAGAATCATAAATCGTAAAACCTGTTTGTCCAAACAGACCCTTTCTATGGCAACCTGAAAAACAGCAGACACATTTTTATAGACCTTAGTAACAAAACTCTAGCAACCAGTTATGCAAACTCTGCCGAACCCCACTAAAACCCCCACCACCGAACCAACCTTCGACACCACCATCAAACGCCGCAAAACCCGACCCGTCAAAGTCGGTAGCGTCACCATCGGCGGCGGCTACCCCGTCGTCGTACAGTCGATGATTAACGAAGACACCCTCGACATCGACGGTTCAGTCGCCGGAATTCGGCGCTTGCACGAGATTGGCTGCGAAATCGTCCGCGTCACCGTGCCCAGCATGGCCCACGCCAAAGCTTTAGCCGAAATCAAGCAAAAACTGCACGCCACCTACCAACCCGTGCCCCTCGTCGCCGATGTCCACCACAACGGCATGAAAATTGCCCTCGAAGTGGCGAAACACGTAGACAAAGTGAGAATTAATCCCGGACTCTACGTGTTCGAGAAGCCGAAAGCCGACAGAACCGAATACACCGACGCCGAATTTGCGGAAATTGGCGAAAAAATCCGCGAAACCCTGGAACCTCTGGTGATTTCCCTGCGCGACCAAGGCAAAGCTTTGCGAATCGGCGTTAATCACGGTTCCCTCGCCGAACGGATGCTGTTTACTTACGGCGACACGCCCGAAGGGATGGTAGAATCGGCCCTGGAATTCATCAAAATTTGCGAATCCCTCGACTTCCGAAATATCGTAATTTCCCTGAAAGCCTCCCGCGCGCCGGTGATGGTTGCTGCTTACCGCTTGATGGTGCACCGGATGGACGAACTCGGCATGGATTACCCGCTGCATTTGGGCGTCACGGAAGCAGGAGACGGCGAATACGGCCGCATCAAATCCACCGCAGGCCTGGCACCGCTGCTAACTGACGGTATCGGCGACACCATCCGCGTCTCGCTGACAGAGGCCCCAGAAAAGGAGATTCCCGTCTGCTACAGCATTCTGCAAGCCTTGGGACTGCGGAAAACGATGGTTGAGTATGTCGCTTGTCCTTCCTGCGGTCGCACTTTGTTTAATTTAGAGGAAGTGTTACACCAAGTGAGAGAGGCGACGAAGCATCTCACGGGTTTGGATATAGCAGTAATGGGCTGTATTGTCAATGGCCCGGGAGAAATGGCTGATGCGGATTACGGCTACGTCGGGAAGCAACCGGGTTATATTTCGCTGTACCGGGGTCGGGAAGAAATTAAGAAAGTCCCAGAAGACCGAGGCGTGGCAGAATTGATTGATTTGATTAAATCGGACGATCGCTGGGTCGATCCTTAGCCGATTCTTTCTCTGTTGCTAGAGTTCGACAGTCCGACAGTCCGACAGTCCGACAGTCCGACAGTTCGACAGTCCGACAGTCCGACAGTCCGACAGTCCGACAGTCCGACAGTCCGACAGGGGTTGAAACCCCTGTCTCATAGCTGAAGTCGGTTTAAACCGACTGAAGAGCACCTTTATCAGAAGCTGCAGGGCCTGTTCCACAAAGAGTGAGTGTTCTTGGGGGGTGGGCACGCGAGCCCGCCCTGAATAGAAGTCGGCAAAGTGGAAAATATATGTACGCCAAACGCGAGCGGGCCTTGCCTGTGTTAGATTGAGCGTAATTATTCTGAACTCTTTTCGTCCCGCGCGTCAGACAAATGGTTATAACAAAACGAGGGCTTGTTCTAAGTGCAGCAGCGGTGGTACTCACTGCTGTAACTCTTGCGAACACTGGTTGCAGTTCTAAATCTCTGGCTTCTTTTCGGGGAAGCCCTAAAGAGTTGGTTGATGAAGTTTGGCAGATTATTGACAAAAGTTATGTTGATGGCACTTTTAACCAGGTTGACTGGAAAGCGGTGCGAAATGATTATTTGAACCGGACTTATACCAGCGACGACGAAGCTTACAAAGCAATTCGGGAAATGTTGAAGAAGCTGGATGATCCTTATACGCGGTTTATGGACCCTCAAGAGTTCAGAAATATGCAGGTTGAAACTTCTGGGGAACTGACAGGAGTTGGGATTCAGTTGACTCAAGATGAGGAAACTAAGAAGTTGGTGGTGATTTCGCCGATCGAAGATACCCCTGCTTTTAGTGCTGGTATTCTGGCAAAAGATATCATTACTAAGATTGACGGCAAGAGCACAGAAGGCATGGATACGAATCAAGCAGTAAGTTTGATTCGCGGTCAGGTGAATACTGAGGTGACGCTGACTATTTTGCGGGGAAACAAGGAATTAGACTTTAAACTGAAACGCGCTAAAATTGAAATTCATCCAGTGCGGAAGTCGGTGCAGAAAACTCCCATCGGAGAAGTCGGCTATATTCGCTTAAATCAGTTCAGTGCGAATGCTGCATCGGAAATGCGATCGGCAATTAAGGATTTGGAACAGAAAAAGGTGACGGGCTATATTTTAGACTTGCGTTCCAATCCCGGCGGGTTGCTGTACGGAAGTATTGAAATTGCTCGGATGTGGCTCAAAGAAGGTACGATCGTCTCGACGGTCGATCGAGTCGGTGAGGCTGATAAACAAACGGCAAATAAGGGAGCGATCACAGACAAACCGTTAGTTATACTGGTAGACGGCGGTTCAGCAAGTGCTAGCGAGATTCTATCCGGTGCTTTGCAAGACAACAAACGCGCGGTTTTGGTGGGAACAAAGACCTTTGGTAAAGGTTTAGTTCAGTCAGTACGCGGCGTGGGAAATGGTGCCGGTTTGGCGGTGACAATTGCCAAGTATTTTACTCCCAACGGCACTGATATCAACAAGGCCGGGATTGAACCGGATTTTAAGGTAGAACTCACCGAGGCTCAAAAACAGGAATTGAGGCGCGATCGCGATAAAATTGCTACGACTGCCGATCCGCAATATGCGAAAGCTATGGAAGTTTTGACAAAGCAAGTTACTGGTAAAACAGGGAACAATAAGGCGGAGGCGAAACCGAATGCTGCGCCAGCTAAGCCGAATGCGGCGCAAGCAAAACCGAGTGCGGCACCGGCTAAATCCAAGTAGTTTTTAGTCACAAAAACTTCAGTAAAGAAGGACTAAAGTCCTCACTACGAACCAGCTTTGTAGTGAGGAATTTAGTCCTTCTTATCTTCAATCTTCAATCTTCAATCTAAAATCTAAAATCTAAAATCTAAAATTAGGTTGGTTGGCATTTGCCGGCGCGAATTAAACCGATGCGGCGGGCGATGGCATCTTCGGGCGAATCGTAAGGGCCCCACTTTTCAATAATACTGGGGTTTTGTTCTTCGAGTTGCGCGATCCTCTGCGAGGGTTCCGCCAACGGCAAAATCTCGCAATTACCCGCAGGACGTTTGACAATATAAAATTTTGGTGTTTCTGTCATAGCTAAATTCGTCAAATAAAAGCTGGATACTAACTAGGCAATTGGCTCATTATAAGCTGAGGCGCATCTACATTTGACAATCAAATTCGAGCAAATTCTTGTGGGGAGTAGGGGCCCTAGCGTCCCGCCCGCCCAAAAATACAATTTAGATGCGTAACAGCTTATCAAATAACGAAACGGCAATGCAGTGTCCCAAGCGTGTTTTAGCATTAAACCCGCCTTCCATTAGTGGCTGAAACCCCCGCCGGAATAAGGATTTAACCGCCTGGAACTAATAAGAATTAAAAAAAACTAACACTTTGGGAAGATGCCACCAAATTTATCTATGATAAAAATATAGACATTTGTCTCAACACTGCATTAAACCCTTTCAGAACTACCCAAATATTCTAATCTATACCAAAAAAAACCATGCAATTTTTGCCCAAAACAATCCCCGAAATTCAACCAGAAATCCTACCAGTTAACGAATCACCGCCTGAACTTGTTACTTTCGATGTCGGCGGGATGAAATGTGCCGGCTGCGCGAAAGCTGTGGAACGCCAACTCATGCAGTATTCAGGCGTCATTTCCGCTTGCGTTAACTTGGCCGTAGAAGTCGCGACGGTTGAGTGTCAACCGGGGGCTGTCGATGCAGAAGCTTTAGCGAAAAAGTTGACTGATAATGGATTTCCCTCTCAGTCTCGTTGTGGTGAAAATCAGCGGGAAGCAGAAGCGGCAACAATTGAACGACGGCGACAAGAAATTAGACAGCAAATCAAGCAATTGACGATCGCCCTTATCCTAATTATTCTATCCGGTTTAGGTCACGTACTCGGCACAAAAGCCCCAATTCTCAGCAATATTTGGTTTCACTGGGGACTCGCCACCCTAGCTTTGCTGCTACCGGGCCGCCCGATTATCGTTGATGGGTGCCGCAGTTTGTGGCGAAATGCACCCAACATGAATACTTTGGTAGCTTTAGGCGCTGTTACAGCTTACACCGCTAGCAACGCGGCGCTGCTGTTTCCACGGATGGGATGGGAGTGCTTTTTTGATGAACCGGTGATGCTGCTGGGCTTTATTTTGTTGGGCAAAACTCTCGAACAGCAAGCCAGACGGCGCGCTGCATCAGCTTTGCAAGCTTTAATGGCATTGCAACCGGCAAAAGCCCGCTTAGTTGATTTTAAACTTTCGAGTTTAGATTTGCGATCGGAAGAATTGCCTTTAAACTCGACATCAGAGGTCTACAATCCACAATACATTGAAATTCCAGCCGATCGCGTCCGAGTCGGAGAATGGCTGCAAGTTTTGCCAGGGGAAAAAATACCGGTAGATGGTGAAGTCTGCGAAGGCAAAACAACCATAGATGAGTCGATGCTGACTGGCGAATCAATGCCGGTTTTGAAGCAACCAGGAGATACAGTTGTCGCCGGAACTATCAATAAATCCGGGGCAGTTGTGATGCGGGCAACTCGCACCGGTAAGGAAACAACTGTAGCTCAAATGGTGGCTTTGGTGCAGGCAGCCCAAACTCGCAAAGCGCCGATTCAAAATTTAGCTGATACTGTCGCGGGATATTTTGTGTATGGGGTGATGGGGATATCGGTTTTAACTTTCCTATTTTGGTATTTTGCGGGCACTCATATTTGGCCTTCTGTGCTTTTAGGACACGGGGCAATGGATATTATGGGACACGGGGCAATGAATATGGGAAATGAATTGCCAATTATCCATTATCAATCGCCTTTGCTGTTAAGTTTGAAATTGGCGATCGCAGTTTTAGTTATTGCTTGTCCTTGCGCTTTGGGATTGGCTACCCCAACTGCAATTTTAGTCGGTTCTGGCATCGGGGCGGAGCGCGGGCTTTTAATTCGCGGTGGTGATGTTTTAGAACGGGTGCATCAATTAGATACGGTGGTTTTTGATAAGACTGGCACTCTGACAACCGGAAATCTCACACTCACAGATTATTTGCCGATTTTCCAGAATTCGGAGTGGGATTTGAACTCGGATATTAATGTTGGAAACAGGCAAGATGTTTGTTCCACAATTGATGGGGTTTCTGGCAACAGGCAAGATGCCTGTTCCACAATTGATGGGGTTTCTGGCAACAGGCAAGATGCCTGTTCCACAATTGATGGGGTTTCTGGCAACAGGCA
>NZ_JAUBVD010000017.1:0-4239 GCF_036705675.1 Microcoleus sp. AT8-A3 | reverse complement strand
AGATGCCTGTTCCACAATTGACTCAAAACTGCTGCAAATTGCGGCGGCGGTGGAAAGGGGCGCTTCTCATCCCATCGCGGCAGCGATTTTGCTGGAAGCTCAACAGCAAGGTTTGCCGCTGCTAGCTGCTGAGGATTTCTGCACGGAACCGGGCTTGGGGGTTTCGGCTTTGGTGGAGGGCCGGCGGGTGTTCGCGGGGAATGCTGAGTGGATGAAGGAGCAGGGGGTCGCTGTGGCGACGGAATTGTCGGGGTCTTTGCAAGGCAAAACGGCGGTTTACGTGGCTTCTGGGGGCGTTTTGCTGGGGGTAATCGGCCTAAAAGATACTCTGAGGCCGGATGCTAAGGCGACGGTGGAACGTTTGCGGGGCATGGGATTGCGGGTGATGATGCTGACGGGGGATACGCCGTCTGCGGCGGCGGTGACGGCGCAGCAGCTAGGTTTGGCGGCGGCTGATGTTTTGGCCGGGGTGCGGCCGGAGGGGAAGGCGAGGGCGATCGCGACTTTGCAAGCCCAAGGCTGTAAAGTGGCTGTGGTGGGGGATGGTATCAATGATGCGCCGGCTTTGGCTCAAGCTGATGTCGGTATCGGTTTGCACTGCGGCACTGATGTGGCAGTTGAAACTGCTCAAATTGTGCTGATGCGAAATGCTTTGATGGATGTTGTTGAGTCGATCGAGCTGGGGCGCGCTACTTTTAATAAGATTCGCCAAAATTTATTTTGGGCTTTTGGTTACAATACTCTGGGAATTCCGGTAGCCGCAGGTATCTTGCTGCCTGCAACCGGAATTCTACTCAGTCCTGCGGCGGCTGGAGCATTTATGGCGTTTAGTTCTGTTAGCGTGGTGACAAATTCTTTGTTTTTGCGCCGGGGATTTCGAGCTTAAGTTTAGGGATTGCATATAAAAGTCGGAGGCCATCGGTCATTAGCTAGAAACTAATGACTAATGGCCTCATACCAAGACGGATACAAGCCCCCCACACCAGGAGTCGAGACCAAAGAAGTTTCGACGTTAGTTCGAGGCCCCAGATTTATCTGTGGAGTCACTCTAAAATCTAAAATGTAAACTCGACTGACTGATGGCTAGAGTGCCATACTTTCCAAAAGTCGCCAGTTATTGTTGTTCATAATTGAACGACTCACTAGCTCGAACATTTGACGGCAGTGGTTGTTGGTTTGCAGGGGCAGTTCTTCGTTTTTAATCACGAAGTTCATGCGAACCTCTGAGTCGCTGGCCGTGTTTTTCTCAATTAGGACTTCTGCGGTGACAAGTTTGGCAATGGAAACTTGACCGGGAAGCTCGCGAGCCATGACGGAATCTCCTGTATTGTAGATAATATCAAGATTGCATGACTCTAAAATTTCAATCAGGGATTGACGGAGACGGTCGATCGGAACGGCAACGATAAAAAAACCAGTATAGCGAGCCATAGACAACTCCAGCCGTGAGGCATTTAGACTTTATTATCATACCGAACCTAGAACAGATGCACAGAACAATATGGATTTATTTTATTCAGGTGGAAAGTTAGGGCAATGAAAGGCAAACTTATCGTGTTTGAGGGGGTTGAAGGTGCGGGTAAAACTACGCAAATGCAGCGCTTGATACAGTTCCTGCAAGTAAGTTGCTTTCTGAGAGTCCGCTTGGTGGCTACTCGCGAACCGGGGGGTACTGAGCTGGGAAGGGGACTGCGACATTTGCTGCTGAAACAAGATGGGGGCGAATCTGTATCCGATCGAGCAGAATTACTCATGTACGCGGCCGATCGCGCTCAACACGTCGAAACTTTTCTCAAACCCGAGTTATCTAAGGGAACGATTGTTTTATGCGATCGCTTTACTGACTCTACGATCGCTTATCAGGGCTACGGCCGCGGTCTTAATTTAAATTTAATTAAGCAGTTGAATGACATTGCCACCGGCGGCTTGGAAAGCGATCTGACTTTGTGGCTGGATATTGATGTGGAGGAGGGTTTGGCGAGGGTAAGGGCTCGCGGAGGGTGCGATCGGATCGAGCAAGCGGATTTGAAGTTTCACCGCCTTGTGCAGCAAGGTTTTTCGGAGTTAGCCGAGGCAAATAAATCTCGAATTGTTCGCATAAATGCCGATCGGCCTGAATATGAAGTCGCTCAGGAAATTCAAGCTATTGTCACTCGCAGGTTAGAAGCTTGGGGATATTTAAATAATACCAATTCTGAAAAGTAAGCTTACATAGATAGCCAGAAACCGGGTTTTTTACGAAATATTTGCTAAAAATCCTCAAGGTAGAGGAAAAACCCGGTTTCTTCGTTGTAACTGACATCTTGCAGCAATGTCAATTGGGGCTTTTGGGTGGGGTGGGGGCGGGTTTTTTAACCTGTCTGCTACTTTCCGAGGCTCAAGAGTGAACCCGCCCCTACAGCTTGTTGAGAATGGTGCAAGATTTCAGTTGTAACTAACTCACCATAGGGTAGCGGGGCAAAATTCTTGAAGAGGTAGTCATTACATTCAGCGCCCCTGACGCACCCTACCATAACTTCCTTCTGTCCACTTCCTTCTGTCAACTGTCAACTGAATACTGTCAACTGAATACTGTCACATGAATTATTTTACATCATTAATCGGACAAGAGCGAGCAGTAGAATTGCTAACTCAAGCAGTCGAGCGAAACCGAATTGCTCCTGGTTATTTATTTGTCGGCTCTAACGGCATCGGCAAAAGTTTAGCCGCTCAGTGTTTCATCGAGCTTTTATTCTCAGCCAATATTCCCGAAACCAGACTAATAGCCTCCGTGCAAAATCGCGTGCGACAGCGAAATCATCCAGACTTACTTTGGGTAGAACCAACTTATATGAACCAAGGCAAACGGCTTACGCCAAAGGAAGCAGAGGAAGCCGGTTTAAAGCGGAAAGCACCACCACAAATTCGTTTAGAACAAGTTCGAGAAATCAGTAATTTTCTCAGCAGACCGCCGCTAGAAGCAGCACGTTCAGTCGTAGTGTTGGAACAAGCAGAAACAATGGCTGAGGGAGCAGCTAACGGCTTATTGAAGACCTTGGAAGAACCGGGAAAAGCAGCGCTAATCTTAATTGCTCCGACTGTGGAAGGTTTGCTGCCAACTTTGATTTCCCGTTGTCAAAAAGTCCAGTTCTCTCGGCTGAATCCCGAAGCAATGGCACAAGTTTTGCAGCAAGCGGGATTCGCGGAGATTTTGAATCATTCCGAGGTACTGGGGATGGCTCAGGGCAGTCCTGGGGAGGCGATTTCTATTTGGCAGCAACTGCAATCAATACCCGATGATTTGCTGCAAAAGGTGAAGCAGTTGCCTCAAAATCTGCGGTCTGCTTTGGAATTGGCAAAGGAAATTGATAAAACTTTAGATACTGAATCTCAGTTGTGGTTAATCGATTATTTACAACACTGTTACTGGCAGCAATTTTTGGCAGGGGGAATTAGTCGATCGCCCCTAGAGCCCTTGGAGAAAGCACGACAATATTTGTTAAACTACGTACAGCCGCGATTAGTTTGGGAATGCACACTTATGGGAATATGTCAACCATAATTTAGTGCCAAGTTTTATCTCAATACGATGAGTAACACGATGGAAAAAGCCACATTTGCCGCCGGTTGTTTTTGGGGAGTTGAACACAAGTTTCGCGCCGTTGCGGGTGTCGTCTCGACTGCTGCGGGCTACACAGGAGGCCACTGGCCGAATCCCTGCTACCTGGATGTTTGCGCCAGAGTCACCGGTCACGCTGAATCTGTGCTGATAGAGTACGATCGATCGCAGGTGAGTTACGAAGCACTGCTAGATGTATTCTGGAATTGTCACGATCCTACCCAAATCAATCGCCAAGGCCCCGACAGAGGCGAACAGTACAGGTCGGTGATTTTTTATCACAATTCCGAACAAGAAAAAGCCGCTCGCGCCTCCAAACAAAAATTACAACTTTCCGGTAAATACGACAAAGATATTGCCACGGAAATCAAACCTGCTGGGGAATTTTATATGGCAGAGGATTACCACCAGCAATATATTGAGAAGAAGCGACTTTAGTCAAAAGTTATTAGTTAAGAAGTAGGCAGACTCGACAAACAATAAAAAATATTAGGGGCGGGTAAGGCAATGATCTATACTAGCCACCAGTTTATTATTAATGCAAAACTCTGCCTCCCCTACGCCATGTTTATTTCCATTTACTTAGGAATGAGAATTAAATAACTTCCACTCTTGAAAGTGGGATGGGCGTCCCGCCCGTC
>NZ_JAUBVD010000137.1:0-1613 GCF_036705675.1 Microcoleus sp. AT8-A3 | reverse complement strand
TCATTTTTTAACGTTATATGCTTGCTATGTAAGCATTATAACCTATTTTTATCGTATTTTATGTTTAAGTCCCGATATGCGCTGACGGCGATTTCATCCACCACATCAGCAGTAATTGCCCTGGTCTTCATCGCTTCAATCTCACTTTCCTCTGCCAGTTCGCGGGCAATGTTACCAGCGGACACTGCACAGGCAATTGCAGCACACAGACTCACCCCTTGCAGTGCTTTGTGAATGTCTAGCTTTTTGTCTAGTGCTGCTAGTGGAATTAACCACAGCACGACAGAGGACGCGCTCAACACAAACAGTTTTAGCTGCATATAAACACCCCTAAACCAATCAGCAGCATCGCTAAACCACCGATTAAAAGCGCCTGCAAGTCGGCGACTGAAATCTTGAGCAACTTGCTCAGGGAGTAATCAAGCAACCAGCTCAACCCCCAAGCAATCGCAATTGCTGCTAATAGGAATAAAACCGCTTTCATTGCCATCGGATGCAGGCTCGCTATCCACCCTAAAAGGGAGAAAGCGACGCATCCGGCAACGAAGTAGTTAGCCAGATACATCGCTTTCATTTAGTTAGTCCCTCCTGTCAACTTGGCTTTAATTTCATCAATGCGAGCGCGAGCATCATTCTCAGCTTTATCAATCCCCAAGCCCAGACGAGCGTAACCGGGACGCAAGCCGTGTAATTTCTTGGCTAAGCCAGCATCAGCGCGCTTTTTGCCTAGTTCGTTCTCAGCAACCGCCCCCTCATATTTCCTGTGCTCCTTGTGTACGGTTTTGTCGGCCGCTTCAATTTTTCCTAGTGCCTTGTAAGCGCGTTTAGACTGCCTTGCACCGTCTGTTTTCTCTTTTGCCAAGTCCTTCATTGCGTCCGCTTCTTCTTTGGTAAAGTAGCGCGGTGCTGGCACAACTGGAACACTACGAATGCTAGAGAAGTTACCAGGATTTAATGGCGTGATAACGTTTGTGTCAGTGCTTGCCAGCACCTTAGATTTGTCGATTGCGTGTCCGCCGTCATTGCTGCTAGCTAATTGGTTGTTATCAGATTTACCGCCGAATAGTCGCAGTTGTAAGCTCATAATTTTGTCCCAATTTGAATGTTGATGCGGACTGGGGAAGGCAATAGATTGAGTGGGTTGATTTGTCGCCACATGGACATTGCCAGCACAAACACCCCCGCCGATGCGAGTACAAGTGCAATGAGTTGAGAGAGGTCAACCCAGTCTAAAAAGGTGGAATTTTGGCGGGTGAAACCGCACACAGGGAATGAACCGTCGTTAGTCCATTCGAGGGTGTCTACACTGTCTACATCCTTTGTATCAAGCGGTTCGGCTGCTGTGTCTACAGTGTTTAGCACTGTGTCTAGTGGTGTGTCTGGCACTGTGTCTAGTGGTGTGTCTGGCACTGTGTCTAGTGGTGTGTCTAGCACCATTCCTCACAAGTTAAGCTAAAAACACTGTTGTCAATGAGTAATATTACTCATTTTTTACCGAAATACCAATTAAAATATGACTCCATTTGTTCATTCATTGTAAGGATTCAGGTCAAAAAAACTTCAGTGTCAAAAGCTGGTAAAATAAACGAATGAAAAAGCCCGCAGCCACCAGA
>NZ_JAUBVD010000016.1:0-135677 GCF_036705675.1 Microcoleus sp. AT8-A3 | reverse complement strand
GGGTCATTTTTTAACGTTATATGCTTGCTATGTAAGCATTATAACCTATTTTTATCGTATTTTATGTTTAAGTCCCGCTAGCTTCATTTGTCTTTCTTTCCTGGCGCCAGCTATTCATTTAGCATATTAACTACTGAAGAGCCAAAAAAAGAGCGATCGCACTTCAACAATAGAAGGGCGATCGCTCTTTCAGCAGCTAAATCAATTTTCACTCGCCTTGGAGTAGGTGATAAGCACCTAAACCAATTGCTATACCTAATACTGCGGGAGCCGCAACAGCAGCAGCAATGGCAACGCTACCACCAACCGTAGCAGCAGCAATACCTCCGCCAACACCTCCAATTGTTGATGCAACTTGTCCTGCTATTCTTCCATTTTTTCGTGCTTCACGTTCGCGTTCAGTCAAAGCTTCATCATCTTCAAGTATCTTGCCAACTATGAAATCAGCAGCTAATCCACTGGCTATGCCACCCACACCTACAATACCAGCAGCCGCTTTACCCGCTACAGCAGGCGCTTGTTTAAGCCCTACATTGATGAGAACTTTAGATATAGGGTCAGCAGATTTAATAGCAGCTTCAGTGGCGATTTTAGTTGCAAACTTGGTTCCTGCGCCAATAGCGCTTCCTTGAACTAAACCAGCAACTCCAGCTTGAGCTTGTGCTACTTGTTCACTCTTATATTTTCCTGTTTTGCACCAATAAGCAAAATGCTCACAATTATTGCTGAAAATGTCATATCTTTTTTCGCCTAACCTGCCCTCTGCTCGTCTGACTACTGAATCATCTGAATAACATTTTCCATACTCCTTTACATTAATTTTGTTTCCTGATGCAAAATCTTTTTTAGAAATACGACAAATTTTTTCACCCCCACGCCTTCCGAAATGAATAACACTATCATCGCCACAGTCGATACCGTGATGAGTGTATCCAACGTGTTGAATGTAGATATGATCGCCTTTTGCCATAGCTTGTAACTACGTGAGGTTCAATAAGTATTGAATATCACAGATAACCAGGCTCAGTCAATACGGGAAAACACTTAGACGCTCTGCAAGAAGTTAAAAATAGTGGCAACAATGATTCAAGATTTATTTAATGGCATTCTAGCGAAATTTTTGAGAGAATCTGCAATTATCTCGATCGCAATTTTTGCAAGTGATGCAATCCTTGGGACGGCGTTCATTTGTTGAAAAAATCCCGGAGGGCGATCGCACATTTTTTACCCTTTGCCCGGTACTAAAAGAGTATGTCCAAACTAACTATTCCCGCCCAAACATAGAAAAAGAAGCCCGATCGCCCTTATAATATCCTTAGTATTGGGAAGCCAAAAACCATGTCACTCACACAAACCCAAGTAACCTATACTGAAGCTGTGGCAAATCTTGATGAACTGTGCGAACAAGTCATCAGCGATCGCGATGCCATCATCATCACCCGCAAAGACGGCGAAAACGTAGCCTTAATTGCCGCTGACGAGTTGGCAAGCTTATTGGAGACATTGCACCTGCTGCGATCGCCCAAAAATGCCGATCGCTTGTTAAGTGCCCTGAAACACGCAAAAGATAGAACAGTCAAAACTCAGACTGTCAGTGAATTATCGGGAACTTAGAAATGTGCGATCGACCTTTTGGTAAAAATTGGGAATGCGCGATCGACCTTTGTTTATTGAATTGACTTTTCAGTCCTCTTTTAGAGGACTTTTGCTATGAGACGGGGGTTTTCAACCCCCGGCGGACTTGCGGGTTAGCGAAGAGATTTTGGCGGCCCAAAAGTGCGATTCCTACGGGATAGCTACGCACGCGCGTACTTTTTCCACATCATTCTCTAATATGGAATCCAATCTAACTTATCGATCCATTCTTCCGCTTCAGTAGTATCCCAAATAAAATGAATTGTTTCTGCCCATCTGCCGATACTTCCACTTGGACGCACCCAAACTAATCCCCAACTTTGTCCCCCAGCCGCCCAATGTTCCTCCAAATGTCCGGGAATACTTTTGCGATTATCCGTCACCAATAATCGTTTCGATGATTCCAAATAAATGAGAATCTCTGGATCTAAAGTTCCGAATGGCGGTGCAGTTGAATCACCCACCCGTAAAATATCTATCTCCGGTTGAAGTTTTAAAACAGCACTTTTGAGCTTAGGTGGCAAATTTTCATCGAGTAAAAAACGAATTTTCACTTCAGGTTGAGTAACTCCTGTTCTCGCTGTGCTTTGATTGCTCTCAAACGCAATGCTAGAGGAGATGGATTAGCCAACCATTCCTGATAGCGTTCTTCCCGCCACTTCGCCAGCCGCAACATATAAGCATCCATCTGCCTCCGATTTTGCAGATAATAAGTTAGCGTCGCGTAAATTTTCTCTAAATTCAAACTTGGTAATTCTTCCAGAATTTGGTCTGGCGAATATCCATCCAAGTAATATTTAATTACATCGTCAATGCCGATCCGATGTCCTTTGATGCGGATGTCATCGGGGTCGAGAAATTCAAAATAGTCTTCTAATTGCATCGGTTAATCTCCGAATACTTAGTTAATCGCATTTTATCATATGGAAAAGGGCGATCGACCTTATATAATAGAAACTTGTTACGATCGCCCTTTATCCCCCTATCATGCTCCAAATCCGTTGCCGTCCCCCCAGCACATCCGTCTCCGTACTCTACTTAGGCCGATCGCACAGCAGCAGATTCAGCAACAATTTCTTCATCTTTCTCACTCAAACCAGTTCCAAATTCAGTGTACTGCCGCACTTGAGGATGCCTAAAACCGAGTACAATATCTTCTTTAGGAACACCGGCGGCCAGTAAATCCGTCGCCACTCCTTCTTCGGTATCATCATATTGAATCCAGATTTTATCGCCGATTAAATTGATGTGGATTGGTGTGGCGTGAAGGTAATTGTCATCATTCCAGCCAATATCCAAAACTAAATATCCTCCCCGTTCATCATCAAATAACAGTTGAGAATGATAGCCGTCAGGTATAGTATTGCGGTATTTAGCGTGTTCCTGAAGTATGCTTTTGATAATTTCTTGGTATCTCAATCGGGTATCCATTGAAGTATTTCCTCACTTTTTACATCAAAAACAATCAGTTTAACAATTTGATTTTTTAATAACACTTGCCCTAGTTCTATGGTAAATACGCTCTTAAAAGCAGGCTTAGGAATAGCAAGATAGAGTTTTCTATCGCTCTGCATTTCATTAAGCACTTGGTGGTAAAGAACGTACTGTCCCAAAGCCTGTTCCAAATCTTTTACATCCGATCGTCCCACAAAACTTTTGACCTCAACAACAATTTTTTAGGTTCCTTTTTCGGCATTAATTAGACGCTCTGCACCCAGGTCGGCAGATAAACGCTTGCGACCAATTTGCAGGGGAAAGGGATCGTGAGTAATTATCCAACCATCTTTTTGTAAGGCACGCTTAACTGTATCGTGATAAATATCTTTAGCTGGCACGCATTAGCTCTCAGGCTAGGAGGATTTACTGTAACCATTATATAATACGTTGAAACTTGTTACGATCGCCCTTTATCCCCCTATCATGCTTCAAATCCGCCGTCGTCCCCCCAGCACATCAGTCTCCGTACTCTACCTCAGCTACCAAATCGCCGTACCCGACGCCGAACCCCAGCACATCCTCGAAGAAATCGTCTGGGAAAAAGAAGCTGAAGTGGCCCAAAAGCGCGATCGCACTCCCTTATCCGAACTTCACAAAAAACTCCCCTTTGCACCGCCTACTCGCGACTTTCTTGCCGCCCTTAAAAACGGCAAAACCACACCCGCTATCATCGCCGAAGTCAAAAAAGCTTCCCCCAGCAAAGGCGTAATTCGCGAAGATTTTGACCCAGTGGCGATCGCCCTAGCTTACCAACAAAACGGCGCCAGTTGCATCTCCGTACTCACAGATGAAAAGTTCTTTCAAGGCAGCTTCGACAACCTCGCTAAAATCCGTGCCGCCGTCGATTTGCCCTTACTTTGCAAAGAGTTTATTATCTATCCCTACCAAATTTATCTTGCCCGGATTCACGGCGCAGATGCTGTATTGTTAATCGCAGCCATTCTATCTGACAAAGACTTACAATACTTTGTTAAAATTGTCAAGACATTGGGCATGACAGCTTTAATAGAAGTTCACACTCTCGAAGAACTCGATCGAGTATTAACCCTAGAAGGCGTCAGCCTAATCGGCATCAACAACCGCAACCTAGCAGACTTTTCCGTCAGCCTAGAAACTACCGGTCAACTATTAGCCGATCGACAAACCGAAATCCAAGCAAAAGGCATCCTCATCGTCAGCGAGTCAGGAATCCACACTCCCGACGACCTAGCTAAACTTGCCACCGCAGGCGCCGAAGCCGTCCTCATCGGCGAATCTCTGGTCAAACAGCCCGATCCGGGTGCAGCTTTAGCCTCCCTTGCCGATCGCCCTCCCAGCCTGTGAAAGGCGAGACCGCTTGACAAAGCACCCTTAATTCTGATAAAAAGTGATTAAGTAGGTAAATAATGAGAATTTCTAGCCTGCATCGACTCAAGCGCTACTGTAAAAAAGAAATAGCACTGAAAGCTATATTGCATAGAAATATTTTGCCAGAAAGCAATTAAATCTATTCTGTAAGCCTGTCGATCGCAAGATTTAGCGTGTCCAACGCCCCCAGCCCCGAATATTCGATCGGCAAAGCAGAGGTTATTGGACGGTTAGAAAACAAATAAAAAATCGGGCATCTAATGTTCACCGTGATGCCTCATGCAATTGCAATGGGGTATCGGTTCGCTGAGGTATGTTAGCTTTCATGGAGCCAATCCCCCTTCCTTCGTACATTCATTATGAATTGCTACTTCAATTGTTAGAGCGCAAAACGATGTTTGCTGTCAGTCCACAATCGCCGCAGCAGCAACAAGTTCACCAACTTATTATTACATTGCGTAAAGCCCTTGCCATTCAAAAGCAATTAGAACAAAGCTGCGAGCGATCGAACTTAGCGGTAGAACATCGCTGGTCTCTAAATGAAATTAACCACAAGGGAGTTAAAAGTTAAAAAACTTAGAGTATCGACGCGACGTATCGTATCGTATTTGATTTATTCTATAGAACTCCCACAGGAAAACTTAGGACAATATTCATGGACAACAAATTAATGCTGATGATTCCCGGCCCGACGCCGGTGCCTGAAGCGGCATTGTTAGCGATGGCAAAACACCCGATGGGCCACCGCAGCAAGGAATTTGACGCGATTTTTGCAGAATGTACCGAAAACTTGAAATGGCTGCACCAAACCAAAAGTGACGTGCTGAGTTTAACGGTTTCTGGTACCGGCGCGATGGAAGCTGGGATAATTAATTTCTTGAGTGCGGGCGATCGAGTTTTAGTCGGATGCAACGGCAAATTTGGCGAACGTTGGGCTGAAGTCGCCGAAGCTTACGGTTTAAACGCCGAAATTATTAAAGCCGAGTGGGGCCAACCTTTAGACCCCGAAAACTTCCGCGAAAAACTAGAAGCAGATACAGAGAAGCAAATCAAAGCTGTCATCATCACCCACTCGGAAACCTCCACCGGCGTCCTCAACGACCTCGAAACCATCAACCGCCACGTTAAGGCCCACGGTGAAGCTTTAATTATGGTCGATGCTGTCACTAGCTTAGGCGCTGTCAATATTCCGATGGACGCTTGGGGCATCGATGTCATTGCTTCGGGTTCTCAGAAAGCTTACATGATTCCTCCAGGTTTGGGTTTTGTGGCCGTCAGTCCCAAAGCTTGGGAAGCTTACAAAACTGCGAAACTGCCCCGCTATTATTTGGATTTGGGCAAATATAGCAAAGACGCAGCCAAAAATACCACTCCTTTTACTCCTCCTGTCAATATGTTTTTTGCCCTGCAAGCATCGCTGCAGATGATGAAAACAGAAGGGTTGGAAAATGTTTTCGCGCGACACAAACGGTTGATGACAACTACTCGCGCTGCTGTAAAAGCTTTAGGTTTGCCGTTGTTTGCTGCTGACGATGCCGCCAGCCCTGCGATTACTTCGGTGATGCCGCCAGAATCCGTAGATGCTCAAAAAGTGCGGACTTTGATGAGAAAGAGATTTGACATTGCTCTCGCCGACGGACAAGACCATTTGAAAGGTAAAATCTTCCGAATCGGTCATTTGGGCTTTGTGTGCGATCGCGATATTCTAGCAGCAATTTCCTCTTTAGAAGTTGTGCTGAGCGAATTGGGTCATGAAGGCTACACTCCGGGGGCCGGCGTTGCCGCGGCTGCCAAATTCTTGGCTGAATCCTAATCTCAGTTGTTAAAGGATTTTAGATTTTGGATTATCTCTAAAATCTAAAATCCTTTTAATATGCTTCGGATAACCAATCAAAGATTTTATCTAACTGTTCGAGAGTGACTAAACCGTATTGCCACAGAACCATCGGCAAGGAATTCGGGTCTCTATCGCGCTGCCGCTGTTTGTTATCGCCGACACGTTCGGCGACAGCAATTGACGCGGGCGAAATTGCCAAATCTTCTTGTAAAAATCGAATCAATCGAGTGTATTTAGCGGGTGCCATGTGATTTCACCTCTAAGTATAGGACACCATTTTCTGATGTGAACCTGATGTTTGTGATGAGTAATAAGCCAGTTTTAAATTTGTCTTGTTACCGTGGATAGCTTTTAAAACGCTATTAGCGGTTGAACTGCCAAACGTAATGCTGAGTGATACTGTAAAGCTAACCTTTCCCAAAAAGTGAAAGGTTTTGCAATTTTGCTGATGTCTGCCCGATCGACTGGTAATCGCGATCGAACCTAAACTGAATACCTCGGCATCTCTGCAGCGCGAATCAGAATAAATTCTGCTACCTAAAACTACTAAACCAAGTTCAGAGTTTAACTTCATCTGCCGAAATGCAGAATCCGCAAATCTACTTCGGCAAAATTAGTTAGATATTTCGATCAAACCCAAAACTGCTACCAGAAGTTAAGTTTGCCAATTACCGCCAATTAACTTGGCTCGTAGCATATTACTTTAGATAGGTTTAGTAGATTTAGCTCGATCGCCAGAACTTCCAGAGAATTTCTTTTCGTGTTGCTACACCTTGAGGCTGAGTATCGTCTCTCAGGATTGGTAACGAGTCGCTGACTCGTCTCATACCTGCGACCAACCATCTACAGCTTCCGGAAACAAGCTCAAGTCCTGACTGACTGAGATCGACATCGTAGCAAATCTTCCGGTGTTTGTACTGAATCTTACATTAATATTCTAATAGATTTTATCAATTTTTGTAAAGTTTCTAAATTTTCTCCGGTATTCCCAAGGCAGGGGGATCTCTGGGCGATGGAAACCGGGGGATTGTTTATCGATCGAGGTTTTCGTTAAAAAACTCGATTTCAATACGATCGCCCTTTTTGACACCGAGTTCAGCAGCCCGCCCGCCCCGGAGTTCAATAACTCGATCGACAGCAGTATTGGGCCCGTAGGTAGGACAAGGATCGGCAGTACAAGGAGGTGCAGAAACTTCGATCGCCTCAACCACCCCATCCCGGACAAAAATCATATCCAGAGAAATCTTGCAATTTTTCATCCAAAAATTGACCCGTCGCGCCGGTTTAAACTCAAACAGCATTCCTCTGTCATCCGGCAAAGAAGTTCTGTACATTAAACCCATAGCCTGCTGTTCCGGTGTTTTCGCCACTTCGAGTTCGATGGGGCGATCGCCTATCCGAGCTCTAGCAGAAACAGGCAGCACTTGACCCGATGTTATCGCCGTAGGAGACTCAGCCGCCAAAATACCAGTAGCACCAGCATTCGCGATCGGTAAAGTCGGCGAACATCCCAGCAAAAATATACTTACTCCAATACCGAGCAAATTAGTTAAATAACTCATAATTATTTTAGATTTTAGATTTTAGATTTTAGATGGGGCATGGGGCATAGGGCATGGGGCATGGGCATTGTTGACTAATGACTAATGACCACTGACTAATGACAAATGACAAATGACTGATGACTAATGACTTCTTCAAGCTTCCCGCATCACATAGCCAACACCGCGCACCGTCTGAATCAAACGCTTTTCGCCCTCATCTTCAATCTTGAGCCGCAGATAGCGGATGTAAACCTCAATTACATTCGACTCACCCAAAAAGTCGTAACCCCAAACATTTTCCAGAATTTGTTCCCGAGTCAGAACCTCGCGGGGATGTTCCATCAAATACTTTAGCAGCTCATATTCCTTCATCGTCAGGTCGATCGCCCGTCCATTGCGTAATGCCCGCCTAGAGGCCAAATCCAAAACTAAATCGCCAAACCTCAATTGTTCGTTGCTGGTGTTATCCGGCTGCAAATACAAGCGCACCAACTGCAAAAATTCCTCAGTGCGGTAAGGTTTAAGAAAATAATCATCCGCCCCAGCTTCCAGACAAGCTACGCGATCGTCAACTGTATCGCGACCGACCAATAGCAGCACCGGCACCCGATTGCCAATACTTCTGAGGTGAGAACACAGTGACAGCCCCGACTCAGCGCCAAGTATGCGATCGATTACAATCAAAGCTGGCTGCAATTCACGGGCTAAATGTTGGCCTGTGGCGGTATTAGAAGCCACTACCGGTTCGTAGCCGGAGGATTTTAAGTCGAGACTCAAGTGTCCGGCGAGAACTTCGTCTGTTTCAACTAGCAGGACACAGGGATTGCGATCGAGAGTAATTGCAGCCATTGAATTGACCGATGGAGACCATAACTGTTCTAGCACGTTATTTGTTATTGGTTATTTTAGTTTTGGACGCACGTCGAGGCCAGAAACCGGGTTTCTTCGTATATCTCTAGTTGAGAAAGCAAAGATTTTTCAGAGAAACCCGGTTTCTTTGGGTAAGTCCTGTGATTTGTTAGTTACAATTCCCGATGCCCTGTTTGCCCCATGCCCTATGACCATCATCGTATTCGGCAGTATCAACATCGACCTAGCAGCAAAAACTCCCCGGTTGCCGCAGCCAGGGGAAACTATCATCGGTAGCAATTTTTTCACAGCCGGCGGCGGCAAAGGAGCAAATCAAGCCGTAGCGGCCGCCCGTCTCGGCACTTCCACCCACATCATCGGCCGCGTCGGCAACGATAAATTTGCTGAAGAATTATTGACAAATTTACAATCTTATGGTTTAAGTACAGACAATGTATTAATAGACCAAAACACTCATTCAGGGGTGGCAATTATCGCCGTAGACGAGACAGGTCAAAATAATATTATTGTGATTCCGGGCGCGAATAACAATGTCGGTGAAGCAGATATAGAACGTCTCAAAAAACTGTTAACAGGAGCTACATCTTTGCTGTTACAGTTAGAAATTCCCCTGGAAATTGTCCAAAAAGCTGCGAAAGCTGCTCGTCAAGCGGGCGTGCGAGTTATTCTCGATCCAGCACCGGCTAGGGCGGATTTGCCACTGGAACTTTATCCGCTAATTGACATTATCACGCCGAATGAAGTGGAAGCGGGCCAGTTAGTCGGTTTTCGGGTGAATGACACCGAAACAGCGATGGTAGCTGCCAAACACTTGCAGGAGCGCGGGGTCAAGAATGTTATTGTCAAATTGGGCGATCGCGGGGCTATTGCTGTTACGGCGGATGAAACCTTTTTTGTACCGGCTTTTGCTGTGGAGGCGATCGATACTGTGGCTGCTGGCGATGCTTTTAACGGCGGTTTGGCCTCTGCATTAGATGCCAGTCTTTCCTTGTCAGAGGCGGTGCGGTGGGGCGCAGCAGCGGGGGCTCTGTGCACAACTAAAGTGGGTGCTCAAGTTGCTATGTGCGATCGGGCAACTTTTGATAAATTTTTGCAGAATTTAATTTGAATTTGTCAGGTGCCGAAGGCGCACCCTACTTTAACTTGTAAAGCTAATTCGCCGCTGGTTTGCATAATCTCTGTCTGTCCTGTAGTTTAGGGCGAGATAAAGAAGATATTGCCTGTAGGGACACAACTGTCTTCATTGGTATCAACTTAACATTAAACCGATAGTCCGACAGTCCGACAGGGGTTGAAACCCCTGCCTCAAAGCTAAAGTCCTCTCAAGAGGACTGATATCAAATCCGTTAGCATCGTCCTGTATTCATCTCTCTGTTCTCTTCCTCTGCGTTCTCTGCGTACTCTGCGGTTTAATCATTCCAATCCAACCGGACATGATATGAGAATAAAAATTTTTAAACTCATTAGTCCTCATAGCGAGGACTTTAGCTATTAGACAGGGAATTCATTCCCTGGCGGACTTTAACTTTAACCATTCGGGCGCTGAATAATTGTTTCAACTACGCGCCGCTTAACTTTTGGATCGATACCAATCAGCCGCACGTATTCGCCGCCGTGTTCCGCCAAACAAGTTTCTAAAGATGCAACCACATCTTTTTCCTGTGCAGTTTTAATCGTCGCGCAACTTTGCCAAGAACCAGTTTTAAATCGGCGATTATCTGCATATTCCATGCCAATTTTGCAGCCTCTTGCTAACAACTGCTTTACTTGTTCCAATACCTCGGAACTCAGCCGCGCCCCATGACCGTTACCCGCTTCAGAACTTGGCTCTACGTAAGCCTTATAATATTTGGATGACGGGTCGTTTAATTCACTTTGCGTGGGCGCAGCAGGAGGATTGGGGGTTCCTTGAACGTTGAACAGGCGCGATTGGTTGTATTCATCTACTAAGCGCATTTCCTTAATCCGCTTTTGTTGACCCACCATCAAACTACCCATTTCTAATAAATGAGCGAGGCTGAAATTCGGGTTATGGAAATCTGGCGCTGCTTCCAAAGTATTTACCAAACGCTTGGAAACTCGCTCGATTCCTACTTTGTGAATGAATTCGCGGATTTGTTCGTCATAAATGCGCGATCGCAAAGCACTAAAAAAGTCGATCGCCTGATCGGCAAAATTATCGACTAACGCCACAATATCGGTTTTTGACAATTTGTCCGACTCAAAAATTCCCCCAACAATGCCAATTTTATCATCCCGGCTGGGTTCCCAATAAAACTTTTCCATCCGCCCGTCGCGAATCAGCGGCGCGTAAAGCGTAGAAAAATCATTTCCAGTGACAATAATCGGCACTCGGTGCAGCGGCGTACTGTCATAACTTCCCGGTAACTGCACGTTAGTTGGATTATCAGCAATATTCATCAGAGTCGCATTGACCATCTGAGTATTGACAGTATATTGAGTAGTAGTATCGAACCTGCCCGCACCAGCATCCAAATCGTTAATAAAGATGGCGCACATCTCGCCGCGCACGCGAATTTGCTCCGCAGCTTCCCGGTAGCGCAAGCGAATTAAACGCGCCGGATCTCCTGCATCCGGGCTTTCTAATTCCCCACCAGATATCATCACCGGTTCAAAGCCCATCCGCCGAAAAACCAGTTCGGTTTGAAAAGTTTTGCCTTCTCCTTTGCGGCCATGAATTCCCAAAATTAGGGGAACTCTTACCCCGGGCAAATTTAAAAAGTTCTTAGTGACGTGCACCGCAACTTTATCGAGAAAGTTAGGAGAAATGTAATAACTCATCAGTAGATTTGTAAGGGATTAATTGAGGTTACTGTTATGATTTTATGACAAAACTAACAGCCTGCACCGCTAACCTGGATTTTTACCGTACAATCGAGGTCTACATATTATGTGTTAAGGAGCGATTCGTGAGTCCAGAAACCTTATTAAAAGAACCAAGCGTGCAAGCCGAAGCCAGTCTCTTCAGTTCTGAGAGCTTCGACAGCTATGTAATGACAACTTACGGGCGTTTTGCGATCGCCCTAGAACGGGGCCTCGGCTGCCGCGTTTGGGATACCGAGGGCCGCGAATATCTCGATTTTGTGGCTGGTATTGCTACCTGCACTCTCGGACACGCCCACCCGGCAATGATTGCAGCGGTAACTCAGCAAATTCAGACCCTGCACCACGTTTCTAACCTTTATTACATCCCCGTACAGGGCGAGCTGGCGAAGTGGCTTGTAGACCATTCTTGCGCGGACAGAGCCTTCTTTTGCAACTCCGGCGCGGAAGCTAATGAAGCGGCAATTAAACTCGCCCGCAAATACGCCCACGAAAAATTAAATATCTCGAATCCGACAATCATTACCGCCGTTGCGAGTTTCCACGGGCGGACTTTGGCGACAATTACGGCCACGGGACAGCCTAAATACCAGAAGGGTTTTAGCCCTTTGGTTCCCGGATTTCACTATGTGCCCTACAACGATATTAGTGCGATCGAAAGTGCGATCGAGCAACTCGACAAAGACGAACGCCAAGTAGCTGCAATTATGTTGGAAGCGCTGCAAGGCGAAGGCGGAGTTCGCCCCGGAGATATCGCCTACTTCCAGCGAATTCGGGAAATTTGCGACGAAAAAGGCATTTTGCTGATTCTCGACGAAGTGCAAGTCGGGATGGGACGCAGTGGCAAATACTGGGGCTACGAAAACCTCGGCATTGAACCGGATATCTTTACATCTGCCAAAGGATTGGGCGGCGGTATCCCGATCGGCGCTATGCTGTGCAAATCTGCCTGCGATGTATTTGAACCGGGAAGTCACGCCAGCACTTTCGGCGGCAATCCTTTTGCTTGCGCTGTAGCTTTGTGCGTTTGCCAAACTTTGGAACGGGAAAACCTTCTAGAAAACGTGCAGCAGCGCGGGGAACAGTTGAAAGCAGGGCTCAACAAGTTGGCGGCTGAATATCCGCATTTAATTGCCGAGGTGCGGGGCTGGGGTTTGATTGTCGGGATGGAATTGCAAGCTGACATCGAACTTACATCCGCTGATATTGTCAAATCTGCCATCGCCGCAGGAGTTTTGTTGGTTCCAGCAGGGCCGAAAGTGCTGAGATTTGTCCCGCCGCTGATTGTCACTGCTGCTGAAGTCGATCGAGCTCTGCAGGCCGTGGAGTCAGCCTTGCGCTCTCAAGCGGTACAGTAAAATCTACGGAGTTGATTTGTGTTAGCTGTAGCGCTGTAACTAACGATTGCCCATTGGTGTCAACTTAACGTCAAACCCATTTATAGACTGATGTTTGACTATTAAGGCCAGATCACCCTGGCGCCTGCCTTAATAAAGGGAGTAGGGGGTGGGACAGGAGTATTCTCTTTCGTCCCCCTTCTTAAGGGGGATTTAGGGGGATCTAGACTTTGCCTAAAAGCGACATTTATCAGGGGTTTCAGGCTTAATTTGATACCAATGGCGATTGCCATATCTAGACCCACTATTCCTCAGAAAGCCGGTTTCTTTACCAGATTTCTCGTTATCACACCCAATAGTTTCCCAGAAATCGGCTTTCTTAGTCTAAAATCTATCAGGGTAAAATTAAACCCGCCCCGCTGCACGTCTGTCGGGGCGGGTTTGTTAAGTTTAAGACTTGTGCCGAAGCCTGTTTTTTTAAGCAAATACGTTGTGGCAATGTGTATGGTGGAAAAATCAGGTTGGTTTAATCCCCTGGGCGACTCGTACCTCCGGTTAGAGATTGAAATTTAAACCAGGAAGTGATTTAATTGCTGCACAGAAGCAGCGATCCTATCGTTAATAATTCGGCGGAATGCACGATGGATGAACAGCGTCGCAAAACTGATGTTAATATGCTCCAAGCGCTGCTGGAAAATCCTGTGGACTTAGGAATAGATTTGATTTTGAGGACTGACTCAAAATCGATCGACTTTGGGTTCGTGCAAACGCTTTATGTGGAAGAAGTGGCGCTGACGCGAGAAAGCTTGCTGAAAGCTGCAAAATTTTTCCAAAGGGCGATCGCACCCTTAGAATCTGCAAAAGGGAATTATAAATTGCCCGCAACCGGGGCAGCATATCTGGCTTTTTTAGCAGAAGTATTGCAAGCAGTGGCGCGCGGCGCTGATTCGCAGCACCTGTACTCGCTGCTGAGAAACAATTTAGACAAACTCGACCAGAATTTCGCAGAACTGCTGCGCTGCTGGGCAAATTTGGTGTTTTCTGCTGCCAAAGAATCCGAGAGAAGGCGCATTGCAGCGTTAATCGGCAATCTGAGCAACAAAATTGGGCGGTTTCCCCTCGGCAGCAAGGCTAATAACTTGGAAATCGAAATTGCAGGTTACGAAACAGTTGCTAAGGTGTTTACCCGCAAAGACTTTCCCCAAGAATGGGCGGTGATGCAAAACAATCTGGGCAACGCTTATAGCGATCGCCCCAAAGGTGATAAGGCTCAAAATATCGAACAGGCGATCGCTTGCTTTGAAAATGCCCTACAAGTACGCACGCCCGAACAGTACCCGGAACAGTGGGCGACGCTGCAAAATAATCTGGGCAACGCTTACAGCGAGCGTCTCAGGGGAGATCCGGCAGACAATCTAGAACACGCGATCGCCTGCTATCAAAACGCGCTGCAAGTTCGCACCCGCGAAACTTTTGGGGAAGAGTGGGCGAGCACTCAAAACAATCTCGGCCGTGCTTACAGTCGGCGACTGCAGGGCAACCGAGCCCAAAATCTGGAACTGGCAGTCGCTTGCTACCAAAATGCTTTGCAAGTCTACAACCGCAAGGTGTTTCCCCGGCGTTGGGCCACAACTCAAAATAATTTGGCAAATGCTTACTGCGAGTTGCTGCGGGGCAACCGAGCTGAAAATCTCGAATATGCGGTTACGTGCTATCAAAGAGCTTTGCAGGTGCGGACTCGGGAAGCTTTTCCGCAGCAGTGGGCGACGACTCAAAGGAATTTGGGCCGGGTGTTTGTCGATCGCATCAAAGGCGATCCGGTGGAAAATTTGGAAATGGCGATCGTCTGCTATCAAAATGCTTTACAAGTCTACACCCGCATCAAATTTCCCGAAGTCTGGGCTTCGATCCAAACTTACCTCGGTAGGATCTACAGTCGGCGGGTGAAAGGGGAAAAAGCCGAAAATATGGAAATGGCGATCGCCTGCTATCAAAATGCTTTGCTCTTTTGCAACCGCCAAAAAACTCCCGAACGCTGGGCCATGCTGTGTGCCTACCTCGGCCGCGCTTTCTGCGAACACGTGAAAGGGGAAAAAAATCGCAACCTCAAAAGCGCGATCGCCTGCTATCAAAATGCGGGCGAAGTCTACACCAGGCAGGCATATCCCAACCGCTGGGCAATGCTGCAAATTTATCTCGGTAGGGCTTATTCGCAACTGACGGAGGCGGAAAACTTGTCGCACATGGAAAGCGCGATCGGCTGCTATCACAGCGCCACCCAAGTCTACACTCGCGAAACCTATCCCCACCGCTGGGCTGAAATTTTATTTTATTTGGGTCAAGCTTACCGAGTTCGAGGCGACTTGCTTCGCGCTTACGGGGTTTTTACTGCTGCTGTCGATACTGTTGAATTCTTGCGCTGCGAAGTTGGGGTTGATACAGTCGATTTTGGCGATTCCCTACGGGATAGCTACGCTTCACGGACGAGTACCGCAAAAGTCAAATTAACCCGCACCTGGGCTGGACTCTATAAATGCCTGGTGCAAGTTTGCCTGGAACTAGGCGCCAGCCAACCTGAATATTACGCTAAGGCTCTGGAATACGCCGAACGCCACAAAAATCGGAATTTGGTAGAACTGCTGCTTAAATGCCACTTGACTCCGAAAGCCGAAATTCCTGCAGCGGTGCGAAGCGAGTTGGAGTCGCTGCAACTGGAAATAGCAGGGGAACAGCGGCACCAAGAAGAGGGAGAACCTGAGCCGAACACGACTTTGATTTCTGAGGGCGATAGCCAAGGTTTGAACAGCGGTTCTCTAATGCCGAACTTGGACTTCATGCACTTAAATCAATTGTGGAAGCAGTTTGATAGGTTGATTGCGCGGGAGGTGCAGGCAAACGACCCTTTCTTCAGCCTAGCTCACAAAGTTGAACCGATCGCTTTCGAGCAAATTCGCCAATTGTTGCCTGATGACAATTGCGCTGCTGTGGTGTGGGCGAGTTTGGGAGAGTTGCTGGTTGCTTTTGTGGTGGTAAAGAGTGAACAATATCCCGCCGTTCACCTGTGTTCGCCGGAAAATGCTTTGGCTGCCGAAAGTTGGGGCCAGGAGTACCTCACCGCTTATTCTGAACAAAAAGGTCGCTGGATCAATCATCTCCAGACTCGCCTCAAACGCTTGGCTACGATGCTGGAAATCGATCGAGTGGTGGCGCTGATTCCCGATAATTGCGATCGGCTGATTTTTGTGCCGCACCGATTTTTGCACGCTTTGCCACTCCACGCTTTGCCTTTGGCGGGGAGAGACGGATTTGAGGATGGTGGGGGAATTTTTAGGTCTGGGTGGAGCGATCGCAGCGGTTTTGTTGAGGTGGAAACCTACAGCCTTTCGGATTTTTCTCAAAGTTCGTCTTTTGGCGACGTTGCAGCGCCTGCTACTTATTTGCTCGATCGATTTCCCGGAGGAATTCGCTATGCTCCTAGCTGTCAGCTATTGCTGTTGAGACAAAGTGCACACGGAGCGGCTATTGGTCGGTACAGACCCCGTTTGCAGCAGCTTTTGGCCATTCCAACTTTCACCAGAGATGCGTTCTACAGCAACATTGAAATCGGCACTATTTCCCAGTATTTTGCCAGTACAGAAGTTGTGCGCCATAAGCCGGCAATTAAAGAGGCTTTTTCCCAAGAAATGTCTGCTAATAATGGGGATTTGCCCCAAGAAATAGGGCATTGGCAGCAGAAAAAATGCGCTCATTTTGCTTGTTTTAGTTTGCTTAATTTGGCTTGGCCACTGAAATCTGCAGTGTTTTTGAGGAATGATTCTCTGAGTTTGGAGGAAATTTTAAATCTGGATTTTAGACAATATTTTTTAGTTACTTTATCTGGTTGCGAAATTGCCGCTGGCGGAGTTAGCGGTGCTGGAGGAGATTTTGTGGGTTTGTCGGCGGGTTTGTTGTATGCTGGCACGTCTAGTGTGGTTAGCAGTCTTTGGAAGGTGAATGATGTTTCTACGCTGCTGCTGACGAGCAAGTTTTATGAAAATCTGGGACGGTTTTCTCGGTTGCAGGTGGGAGATGTGGCGATCGCCCTGGGGGACGCTCAAAGGTGGCTGCGGGATTTGACTAGCGAGGAATTGGAGGTGTTGCTGGCGGATTTTCAACCTCAAATTTCGCAAATGTTCGATCGGCTTTCTCAAAGTTCTCGTCTGATTGCGGAGGCTTCTTTGCAGCAAATTCGCAACCGCAAACCCTATCCTTTTGCTAATCCTTATTATTGGGCGGCTTTTACGGCGGCTGGGGTTTAGTTATTAGTGATTAGTGATTAGTCATCAGTCAACAGTCAACAGTCAACAGTCAACAGTTATTAGTCATTTAAAAACCCGACACTAACAACTTATTTAAAGTTATCAATGTCGGGCACAAATTCAACAAACTACCCGCAAAAGTTTAGGACTTTTTGCCGAAAACTTGTTCTTTCAATGCTTGAATTTCTTGACCTAATTGTTGCCGGTTGGACGATCGCAGCAAATAGCGGTAGACAAACCACCCGGTGTATCCGATACCAATTAGCTCGAATGTCGGTGCTAGCAAGGGGATGTCGTTGAGTTCATCTATTACGCCCAAAAGCACTTTCAAAGAGACAATCGAGGCTATAATTACACCGATAACAGTCAGGGGACTTTTGTACTGCTCGTAAAAGCTGCCGATGTAAGCGGGAAACTCGGACAAAATTGAGATAATTTGTTCTTTGATCTGCTGGCCCTGACTTGGCGGTTCTTCGGTAATTATGACTTTTGTTGTACCGCTGGAACTGTCTGCTTCATTTCCGGCAGGAATTTCGGTGATGATAACGGTTGTTTCTGGTTCGTTTGATGAAGTCATTTCTCCACTCGCAATAGTTTTTTGCTGGTTGGCTGCAGGTATTTCAACTGCTGCTGCGGCTGTTTCAACTGCCGAAATATCGACTGCTGAAACCTCGGTGCCGGCTGTTTCCACAGGCGATATTTCGACTGCTAAAACCTCCGTTCCGGGTATTTCGGTAGCCGATATTTCGACTGTTTCCACAGGCGATATTTCGACTGTTTCCACAGGCGATATTTCGACTGCTGTCACCTCGGCCGCTGCTGTTTCAACAATCGGTGTTTCGACTGCTGGCTGTTCTGTAGCAGGGGTTTCGGCGACTGTTTCTGCGTTTGGTTGTTCTGGGGTTGGAGTTTCGGCCGCCACACCAACACCAGGCAAATTCAAGTTGCTAATGGCATCAAGCAAACGGGTTTTAGCCGTTCCTCGCTGGTGAAGGATTACCCAAGATTCTATCAGGTCGGGGCCGTGCATTGCACCTGTCAGAGCGGCTCTGAGCGATCGCATAATTAGCCCTTTGTTAAGAGTTTTCTCTTTACTGAGCTTTTTAGTGATTTTCTGAGCTTCCGCTGATGTCAGGGATGAATGACTTTCCATCGCTTCTACAACTGCTTGTAAAGCCTGTGCAGCCCCTGGTTGCTGCAACTGTGCGAGTGCTTCTTCTTCGTATTCCACCGTGGTGGAGAAGAAAACCTTGCACATATCCACAGCATCGGTTAAGCGAACGAGACTCGGGCCGATTAAAGCAGCTATTTGTTCGAGCCAAGGGCGATCGGCCTCTGAGTCAAACTCATAACCGCCTTTCTGCCACCAATAAGGTATCAGCAAATCTGTCAATTGCGGCACTGGCATTTTGTGCAGGTATTGACTGTTTAGCCAATTGAGTTTATCCCAATCAAATTTTGCACCGGCTTTGTTGACTCGATAGAATGTAAATAATTCTGCTGCTTCCGACAGTGTAAATATTTCCTGCGTTGAATCCGGCGGAGTCCAACCGAGCAAAGTCATGTAATTAACTAAAGCTTCGGGCAGGTAGCCCATATCTTTGAAGTCAGAAATCGAGGTTACGCCGTCGCGTTTAGAAAGCTTTTGTCCTTGGGAGTTTAAAATCAGCGGCGTGTGGCCAAATTCTGGGATTGTCGCGCCCAAAGCTTCGTACAGCAATATTTGTTTCGGAGTATTGCCGATGTGATCTTCGCCGCGGATGACGTGGGTGATGCCCATGTCGATGTCATCGACAACTACGGCGAGGTTGTAGAGGGGTTGGCCGATGACGCCGCCGCTGGATGCACGGGCAATCACCATATCGCCGCCGAGGTCGCTACCTTTCCAGGTTACGGTGTCGCGCACCATGTCGTTCCAAGAAATTGTGCGATCGTCGTCGATGATAAACCGAATCACAGCTTGTCGCCCTTCGCCTTCAAAAGCTGCGCGCTCTTTGCTTGTCAAGTTGCGGTGCCGATTGTCGTAGCGGGGGGCTTGTTTGTTGGCTTTTTGTGCTTCCCGCATTTCGTCGAGTTCTTCCGACGTGGTGTAGCAGCGGTAGGCGAGTCCATTGTCTAGAAGGGTTTGGACTGCTTGGCGGTATATTTCCAGACGCTGGGACTGAAAACTCGGGCCTTCGTCCCAGTTCATACCCAGCCAGGTGAGTCCTTCGAGGATGTTATCGGTGTATTCGCTTTTAGAACGTTCTACGTCTGTGTCTTCTACCCGCAGGATGAATTGGCCGCCTTGGTTGCGGGCAAACAGCCAGTTGAATACGGCGGTTCTGGCGGTACCGATGTGTAGGTTTCCGGTGGGACTGGGGGCTAGACGGACTCTGACATTCATGTAGATTTTTGCTTTTAGATTGGGCGATTTGCTGGTTGGGCGATTTGCTGATGTTTAAGACTTCAAATTTTATTATATTTTGTTGCCGACTTAATAGTTGTGCTTGGCAGGTACTTTGCCTCGATTTGTTTGATATTCGACTATCGAGCGATCGGGCTACGGTCTCCGGCAAGGCAGGAGAGGGCATCTTGATGATAATAGCTTGCGGGTGGCCAAGACTGGATTCACCTTTGGGACTATTTTTCACACCACAAATAACTGCTTTAGGAGTACCGAAGGCGCACCTGATAACTATTGATGCTTGTAAAATGTTTGTGTGCGATCGACGACATTAAAATATATTTCCCTATGTCTGCTGCTAAAACCGAGTTTTCCGAATCTGTTGCGCCCTCAGCCGAGTCTGCTGCGCCTGCTTGGCAGATTGAGTTACTGTACGACGGTGAATGTCCTCTGTGCGTGCGAGAGGTTAATTTCTTGAAAAAACAGGACGCGGGGCGAGGCTTAGTGTCGTTTGTGGATATTGCGGATGATGGCTACAACCCGAAGGTCCACGGCGGAATCGACTACGAAACGGCGATGGGGCGGATTCACGCGGTGTTACCCGACGGTACGGCAATTAAAAATGTGGAGGTTTTTCGCCGCACCTACGAGATTTTAGGTATGGGCTGGGTTTATGCTGTGACTAAGTTACCAGCGATCGGGGCGATCGCCAATTGGCTGTACGGAATTTGGGCCCACTGGCGGCTGATGTTGACGGGAAGGCCGGATTTAGCAACAATTATGAGCGATCGAACTCAGCGGATCGAGTGCGAAAGTCAAGGTCGCTGCCAACCCAACTCAAAATGAGTCATATTTAATAAGTTCGATCGACCTATCAGAAGATGTCAGCAGAAACAGACTGCAACTAAGCTTAAAGATCGACTACTATTAAAGGTCAAAAAAAATGCAAGATGCAGGCTATACAGTCTTCATGGGCTTCGGTGGTCTCTGGATACTTATGGGAATTGCCGCTGTGATTTTCCTCTTCAAATCCGACGGTCAAAAACTTAGGTTTGGCAAATGGGGACTGCTTGTGGCGATTCCGATTCTCGTGCCCATCGTCCTGGTTTTGACATATCAGATAGCCCGACCTTTTATTTCCTCGCACCTTTGAGCGCTGCTGGGAGTCGATCGTCCGTGGGAGAAAGGAATTAGTTAAATTAAGTTTAGTATTATTGCTCGCTTTCGGGCGATCGCAACTGCTCGTTCGCCCATTGACGCAAAGACCGAATTATGGCATTGTCATCTTGAGTTTCTGCCATCTGCAAGAATTGATTGAGCATTGCTACAGAAAGGATGGGAAATGTCGGACTGCGATCGCAAGTAATATATTCCCGATTTTGCCATTGATAAATTTGTACAGTTTGTCCCCGATACCGCCAAACTTCAGGGATTTCTAGCTGTGTGTAAACGACAAATCTATTAGAAGAAGGACTGGTAATATCAACTTCAATTACCAAGTCTGGGGGAGGGTCGGTTGAGATGTCAAGCCTTCTCCCTAGAATGCGATCGACATTTTGGATATAAAAACATGAATCTGGTTCTGCACCTTGTTCTAAATCTTCACGGTTGAGAGTCGTCGAACCAAATCCCTTAATCTTCAAGTCCAACTCCTCAGTCAAAGCTGTAACAATCCGTTTGAGCAAACAGTTAATAGTTTCATGCAAGTCGGATGGCATGAGAATTTCTAAGACTCCTTGAGAGTATGAAAATCGCGAGGCTCTCTTGTCTCCTGCTTCTGCTAATAAGCTTTCGTAAGTCTGCCAACTGATATTAGATAATACTACCCGTTGTGTAGTTTTTTCCGGTGAGAAGTTAATGAGCGTAACAGTCATATTTCGCTCCTCCTTACTCAATTAATAAAATACCAAAAGCTTAAACTTTGTATTTTAAACTTTCGATTTACGAGAGAACGGGACAGACGGGGCTCGAACCCGCAACTTCCGCCGTGACAGGGCGGTGCTCTAACCAATTGAACTACTGTCCCTCGTTTTGCCGTTTTTTCAGGCACAATTTCTATTATGCCTATCACTTCACCTTTTGTCAAGAGGTTTTTTGAACTTTTATTTGGAAGCCCAAAATCTGAGTCTCTTGCAGCGGACTGAAGTTGTTGTCGCTCAGCAAAATCAGACCTCTGCTAGCATCCGCCAGGGCGGGGCCAAATGTCAACCCCTCAATGTTGTCTAGGGGAATTTTTAGGGTTTCCAAATCCAGCAGCAGGCGTTTTTGAGCGGGAGAAACCTCGCCCAGACGGCTTTTGAGGCTTTCGAGTGCTTCAATACGATCGCCCTTTTCCAGAGAAATCTCAAAAATTCTGATAGTTGTGCCGGTTTCCAGGGAGAAAGCACGCTCTAAACTCAGCAAGCGGTTATCGTCGATCGCCAACAAATCCACTAAACCGTTGCTAGTTAATTTTCCCACAGGATTCGCACCAGCGGGTAGCGGTTCGGTGATGTAGAGAAACGATGCTTCTGGATTGCCGCTCACCGCATCGTAGCGCAAAATCCGGCACGGAGTCCCGGTTTCCAGGGAAGCTGCGGCGCCATCTTGTACCAAGGCGTTTTCGGTAGCGGTGAATAGGTGTTTGCGATCGGGCGTTAAAGTTAAACTTTCAAATGATAGATTGTTGCGGATGCCTTTACTGCCTTTGTCGTCGGGCAAAAATAGTTCTGGAATTGCCAGCGTTTTCAGGAGTTTACCATCTAGAGAGAACTCTTTGATAAAAGGATTTATTTGGCGATCGACATCTCCCTCAGAAGAAACAAACACGCTATTGCCAGTAAAAGCTATCCCTTCGGGATCTAAACTTAATTCAGGAAAACCTTTGCCGTTTTCATCTAATAAAGTAGTGACACCAGTAAAAGTTATTTGCTCTTTTTCCAGTTTCCCAGATTGCAAGTTAATTTTGAGAGTATAGAAGCGCGCCGGAGCCTTGCTGCTGCGGTCATCAGAAATGGCATAATAAACTTGTTTATCGCCATCATAAGTAATGCCCGAAAGTCCGCCAATTTCCGTCCCCTGAAACTGAGAACCTGTAGGAAATATTGCTCTGCCGATAAAATTTATTTTCGTAACAGCGAAAGATTGAGCTGATTGATTTACCCAAATAGCAACACTTGCTGCCATCAAAAAACAGACAATAAATATAGTTGCTTTTATTAGATTTCGCATTTGATGAATAAGTAGGCTATTAAACTATTTCACTTTGAGCCTGCATATTGGGGCGGGCAAGATGCCCACCCCACAATAATTTCACAGGAGGCCGAATACAAGAAGTGTAATATTTTTCAAAAGACCAAGCAAATATTTTTTAGCTTAACTACCTTCTTCTTCTCTTTCTTCCTTCGCGCCCTTTGCGCCTTCGCGGTTCGTTAAATCATAAATTCACTGTTTCTGATTCAGCAAAAAATTGGTCAACCAATCTTTAACGACATAAGTAGCACGACAGTCGTCCTCATTGTAGCGGACGATCGCCTCCAAGAGCGATCGATCGCCGGTTTTGAGCCAATCGTCATACCAGCAGACGCACTGAGCACCATTCGCCTTAGCATCTCGCCAGTCAAAACCCAGCCAACGGGCAATTGGTTTGAGTGCGTAGCTTTCCACCGGCATAATCGCTTTTTGCGTCACTTGTTTGTGAATATCTACAAAGCGTTTCAGCACGGGTTTCCACAAATAAGCTGGAGTATTGTAAAGTTTAGCCAGTCGCTTAAAAGTCTTGACTTCGTAGTCGCAAAAGTGGAAAATCGGAGCAATGGGATAAGCCCACATTAATTCTAAAAATTGCTCCCAGATTGCACCTTCCTCTGCTGCTGATTCAGCTAAAAAACCGTGGAATTTTTCCGTATTGTTGTACCTGTCAACAACTAAGACTCCGTGGAGGTAATCCAAGTTTAACTCTGGTTCGGCTTCAATATCAAAGTAGAGTTCGATTGGGGCGATCGGCAAAAACACAGATTGGGAATACGGAATTGGTTTTTTGCGGAGAATTGGCGCAGGTATAGAAGATGTCGCAGGTTTATTTTCTGTAGTTTTTCCCAGAACAAGATTAACTTTTGCTAAACTCTTCTCGGCAACTTCAGGTATGGTTATAAATTCATTAACTTCTGCCTCTTCCCTTATTCCTTCTTTCCTCACACCTAGATCCGTTAAATTTGTTAAATCCCGTACAGTGTTCGCTGTCGAAATTCTATCCGCTACATCCGTTACAAAATCCGTTGCCGAACTTCTATCCGTTACATCCGCTACATCCGTTACAAAATCCGTTGCCGAACTTCCTTCTTCCCGCAACAGCGGTTGATTTAGCAAGTGCGATCGAGCTTGCTGCACGACATCAAAAGCCACTCTGTCCGGGAATTCGGGATACTCAGCCAGCAGTTTGGAACTAGCATTAGCGAGAGCTTGTACATCAGTAATTCCGAGAGTTTTTAGTCTAGCATAGCGGCTGGCAGTAACTCCCGGCAATAACGAAAGATGTTTAATAGATTCGGCTTCGGCGTGACAGATAGTATACCAACCGCAAAGATTGCACTTTTGCCGGGAAATGAACACCTCTGGTTTATCCCGATTTTCTATCATTTGAATGCAGTTGTCTAAAATCTCGAACATCTGAGGAGTTCGCTGGTCTAGATTCACCTGCCACCACCCTTTTTTTCGCAGCATCAGCCACGCAGTCTCTGGCATTGTTTCCTGTACGGAAGCTAAAACTTGGGCGTGAAAAGCTGCGATAATTTGATACTCTTGTTTTGGTCGCTTGCTAAGCCAAATATCCGCAGTAATATAACTCCACTTGCCAAATTTTGATTGTCCCGGCTGTTTGATTAATAAATGGGGGCGGCTGATCAGGGTAATGTTTGAAGAGTGAAGATTGGAGGATGAGAGATGAACGGGAGTTTCGGGGATTTCGCCAAATTCTGGGAAATATTGACTGTCAATTCCTACCACAGAAGTTGTTGCGCCGTTGGTTTTGCCGAATTCGCCCTGGATCAGAACTCCTCGGTAAATGCGATCGACCCCTTGCTGCATTAAACTCAATGTAGCGGCCGCGCCGGCTTCCCAATCCCCTCTCGGATAATATGGTTGTTGGTAAGTCTCCTGTTCCAAAGCTTGCTGCTGGTATGCGGCGCTGTCGCGCATCAGTTTCAGCAAAAAGTCGCTGGGGGGATCTAGTTGTTTCCAGTCTCCGCAGGTGTCTAAAAATGCTCGGAGATGGCATCGCTGATAGGAAAGTAGTAGTTTGTCAGTTATTAACATTTAGTATTCGCAAGGCATAGAGTATCCGGCAAAAGGTATAAAATTCACAGCATTACTTATTCAATATTAACGCTATCAATAATTCCCCAAAAAAAATGACAAAGGACAATCATCGGCAACAATTCCCTGCTTTGGCCAATAAAGCTTATTTTAACTACGGCGGACAAGGGCCGCTGCCTGAGCCTGCTTTAGAGGCGATTTATGAGGCTTACAAACGGGTGCAGCTTGGGGGGCCGTTTTCGGGGGAGGTGGGGGCTTGGGTGGTTCAGGAGGCGATGCTGACGCGACGTGCGATCGCATCTGAGTTGACGGTACCTCCTGAAACCATCGCCCTAACTGAAGATGTCACCGTCGGCTGCAATATTGCGCTGTGGGGCATTGACTGGAAAGCAGGCGACCATTTGCTGCTTTCTGATTGCGAACACCCCGGCATTGTAGCTAGTGTAATGGAACTTCAGCGCCGTTTCAACATTGAGGTTTCGGTTTGTCCGTTGGCGGCTACTTTGAATGAAGGTGATCCGGTGGCGGTGATTGCTGATAGTTTGCGGCCAAATACTCGCTTGTTGGTTATCAGTCACATTTTGTGGAATACTGGCCAAGTTTTGCCTCTGGCTGAGATTGTGAAAGTGTGTCATGAACCCCCCCTAACCCCCCCTTGCCAAGGGGGGGGACAAGAGGGGTTTTCCCTGATTCAAGGGGATAGGCAAGAGGATTTTTCCCTGATTCAAGGGGGGAGACAAGAGGATTTGTCTGCAAAGAAGCACAAAGTTAGGGTGTTAGTTGATGCGGCTCAATCTGTGGGGGTTTTGCCTTTGAATTTGATTGAATCGGGGGTTGACTTTTATGCTTTTACTGGTCACAAATGGTGGTGCGGCCCGGAAGGTTTGGGCGGGCTTTATGTGAGTGCGGAAGCTTTGGCAGATTTGCATCCGGTGTTTATCGGTTGGCGGGGAATTGTGACGGATGCTAATGCTAAGGTGCTTGGGTGGAAGTCTGGATCGCAGCGCTATGAAATTGCGACTTCGGCTTATCCTTTGTATGCGGGTTTGCGGAGTGCGATCGCCCTGCAACATGAATGGGGTACGATCGAGGAAAGGTATGCAGAAATTTGCCGTTTGAGTAAGTATCTCTGGCAGCGTTTGTCGGTACTTCCTGATGTGGAATGTTTGCGGAAATTGGCGCCGGAAGCTGGTTTGGTTTCGTTTCGATTAACTAACGGGATGCCGCACAAGCAGCTAGTTGATTTGTTAGAGAAGCAGGGGAGTATGGTAAGGACTATTCTTAATCCTGATTGTGTGCGGGCTTGTGTTCACTATTTTACAACGGAGGCGGAGATTGATAAGTTAGTTGAGGGTATTTTGCGTCAAGTTAGTTAAAAATTCCTGATAAGAGTCGGCTGTTAAAACCGCCACCACACAAATCAAGATACTTGTGTTACAATAATCATCTTGATAAAAAAGGATATTTGCTAATCAAAGACGTGAAGATTATTTGGGATAAATCGCGGAGGAAAATCAACCATGAATTTAGAGCAAGCAGTTTTAGATAAGTTGCGGGAATTGCCACCAGAGAGGCAGCAAGAAGTTTTAGATTTTGCTGAGTTTCTTCAACAAAAAACTATGGCTAAACGACCCCTAAAGAGTGCCAAAGGGTTGTGTGCTGACTTAAAAGTAGATATTACGGAAGAAGACATCGCCCAAGCCCGACAAGAAATGTGGGGAAATTTTCCCAGGGAGATTGTTTGATGCCTTCAGTCGTAGCAGATACCCATACCCTAATTTGGTACATTTTTGAACTACCAAGATTGTCGCCAGCAGCATTAATAGCATTAGAACAAGCGGTTAACGAGGGAAATTTTATCTACTTTTCCGCAATTTCAATTGTAGAAATTGCTTACTTGATTGAGCGAGGGCGTTTGGCAGGCGAAGTGCTGACACGAGTTTTAAATGCTGCGGACGATCCAAATGTGGGGATTTTGCTAGCACCTTTGGATCGCAATATCTCGGCAACTATTCAACAAATTGACAGGGCAACAGTTCCTGATATGCCAGACAGGATTATTGCGGCTACTGCTTTATCTTTGAGTCTTCCGTTAGTTACTCGCGACGCAAAAATTCAAGCGTTAACCACTATTCAAACAATTTGGTGAGTATGAATCGAATAGTAGCGAAATATTTCTTGTGCCTTTTGAGAGAGAGCAGTAAATCAACCATTGCGATCGGGAAATTTTCATTTGAGTAAAACTTTAGCATCGGCAGTTATTCATTTTCAGCAAGCCACAGCTCGATTTCTTCTCGGTTATGTTCGTAATAGTCCGCAACCGCTTGCAAATCTTGAAGGGTGAGTCCTGGATAATTATAGAGAAGTTCGGCTTCAGTTGCGCCCTGTTGTTGGTAGGCGATAATCGTCCAGACGGGAATGCGGGTATCGCGAATTCGCGCTGCACCGCCACAAATTCCTGGAGTTTTGTGAATGGGATGTTGAAGGGTTTGAACGAATTGCAGCGTTTGTGCTAGCAAGTCATCCGGCAGTGTTTCAATGGTCTGGAGAAGTTGTTCTTTGATGGTCATAATCGATATCCAGATGCTATAGCGGTTTATATATTGGCAGCTTCGATAATTCGCTCAGCAGCAATAGATGCGTCTATTTCCTGAGAGTGGGCCGCATAAAAAGCGAAAACATCGTTCACTTGAGCTTCACTTAAATCATACTCAGCGGAAATTTGGTTTGGCGAAAAACCCCATTTCTGGGCTGCGATGACTACTGTTTGCACTCGCAACCGAGTGCCGCGCAAAACGGGTACGAGTTCGCCGCTAGCGCCCCGCACATAGGTAATTTCAGGAAAAGCGCGATCGTCTGATTTATCCAGCCCCGTGAACTTCATGCTTTTACAATAACAACGGCTCTATTTTAGCTTGTACCTCTTCAATTACATCTTGAGATACCGACTCAACCAATCGAATACCGCGAGCTTTCCAGTCTAAACACTTAATTTGATCGGCAAGAATTACTCCCTGAACTTTTAATCCAGTGGGTAGGATAACTTCAAAAGGATACCCTTTTTGTTGTTTTGTAATCGGCATAAATAGAGCTAAGGAGCTTTTCTCGTTGTAGGAGCGAGGCGACAGCACAAAAGCAGGTCTAAGTCCTTTTTGCTCGTGTCCCTTAGTTGGGTCAAAGTCTAAATAAACGATATCGCCTCGACTCGGAATGTAGGGATTTGATTGTGTCACCAAACTTCGTTCCCCACAGCAATTCCAGTATCAATCTCAGTATGAACATTCTCTGGCGTCATTGCCTCGATCAACTCCTCAAGCGAATACCGCCGACGAACGATAGGCTCGATTGTCAGCTTGCCATCTATCAAGACAAGCTTCACTTCGGAACCCTCAGTCAAGTTAATCTCTTTAGCTAAATTCTGTGGAATCCGAATAGCAAGACTGTTTCCCCATTTTGCGATCGTCGCAACCATAGCCTGAACCTCTAGTTAGTGATATCACTCTGAGGAATTTACCCTTTCTCAGAGAAAGTATATACAGAGTATCTACAGTGTAGCGACTAAGCGGATGTTTGACAAGCACAGAAAATTTGACAAAAAAGCCGATCGCCCTTTCCCTAAAAACAACAAAGGACGATCGCCCTTTTCGCCCAAATTTCGACCTACGCACCCCAACAAAAGAAACCGGGTTTTTCACTAAATCTGCCATTTCCATGCAGTATCTTCGCAAAAAACCCGGTTTCTGAGCTCTCAGGCCTAAGTCCTATTAATGACTGTGCCCGTGCCCGCCATGAGAATGCCCGCGATCACCATGAGAATGCCCACCGTGAGAATGTCCACCGTGATTGTGTCCGCGATCGCCATGAGAATGCCCGTGTTCCCCGTGAGAATGGCTGTGCTCGCGGTGCGCGGAAGCCAAACTCGGATTAACAGCAACCGCAGTTTCACTCAACAACGCTTCAATCTGCGGATTTGCCCACTCGGCCGCCATTTTCAGAAACTCTGGATGGTCGTTAACGCAAGGCAATTTGCGGTAAGTAACTCCTTGACGCTGTTTCTGCAAAGACTCAATAATGTGGTCTACATCTAACAATGTTTCGTGATTTTCTGTCGCAAATCCGATCGGCATAAAGACGATCGCAGTTGCACCCAAATCGATCAAATTCTTCGCAGCCAACGTCGCATCCGGCTGCGTCCACTCAATCAGCGGCGTGTCGTGATTCAGCCAACCCACCGAAATCAAAGGATAGCGATACATCAAACGTTCCCGCACGCGATCGTACAAAGCTTGACTTTCCACAATTCCCGAAGTAAAGCCCTTCGCCTTGTGCGGACAACCGTGATTCATCAGCACAATCCCAATCTGAGAAGGCAAATGCGCTACAGCTAAATCGTTCTTAATTTCCTCTTCTACCAAATCCGCCATTAGCTGGATGTAAGCAGGTTCATCGTAAAAAGAAGGAATGTAGCGCTGTCCTTTTACCCAATGTTCCTTACCATCAAAGGTTTGTGCTAAAGCTTTATTCACCTGTTCGACTGCAATGCCGCTGGTGAAAACAGAATCAACTACCAACAGCGGGTAAATCAGAATTTTGTCAAATCCTTCTGCTTGAATTTGCGGAATTACTTGTTCCGGCAAAAACGGCGCGCAAAAGTTAAAAGCTTTGAACACTTTTACTTTATCGCCCCATTTCTCCTGTAAATTCTTTTCAATCCCGGCGCGCTGCTGTTCAAAAATTGCATTGTGCGGCGAAACGAATTTACCGTGTTGGTGACTCCACTCGTGCAAGTCAAAGATTGCTAAAATCTTCGCCAGCGGCGGATAAATCCACAGCGGTACTGGCGCAAACTTTGCCGTAAGCAAATTTAAAGCTTGTTCGTTGTAGTTGGCAAAATCGTCGTAGCTTTCGACTTCGCCATAACCCATCAGCAATACAGCAACGCGATCGTTACTTGCGGGTGCTGCAGATGTTTTGTACTCGATTTTTTCTGGAGAAGCAACCACTTTGTATTCCTCAATTTTATTTATTCTAAGAGATCCAAACAGGATGAAGGGTGAATCGGAGATTTTTCATTGTGTGCGATCGCACGACGGTTGCGTGCTGGGCTGATTCCCGGTTTCTGCGCCCCTACTTCCCGGTCAAACCTCTTATTTATCCTAGAAACCGGATTGATGGGCATCAGTCCTAAGTCGGTTTTTTGACCCTGACCCGAAATTCGTAGGGTGGCTAGAACTAGAATCAGCCTTTGCTAAGCTTGACAGGAGATGGGGCGGGGGGGGATAAGTTTCATGTTTTCTTAAGACTCCCTGACCTTGCCTCAGATTAATGGGGTTTGGAGCGTTCCCAGCTTTTAACTTGGGGGGATACTCTTCAAACTTGACTCTATTATAAGTTTAACACCCTATCCCCTGGGGTAGTATATGATATAGTAGGTATATGATAAAGTTATGTTGCGAACTATATTAACTTTCTTGACGAACTATGAGACTGGTAATTTGCCCCGGAGTTCACGAACCAAAGCTAACCGACTGTTTCCTGACGGGACTTTCGGGGCTTTGGGGACTGGCAGCCGATCGCCCAAACCAGCAAATAGTCGATCGTGTCAAGATTTTTCCCGCTCATAAATATCCGCCTTTCTCAGCTCTTGACATATTGCAATTTTTGTGCAGCGAAAAGTTAGCAGGAGAAAGTCTAGTATTTGTCAGCTTTTCGGCAGGAGTAGCCGGGGCGATCGGGGCGGCTCTTCTGTGGCAGCAACTCGGTGGCAAAGTCGGGGCTTTTTTTGCCTTAGACGGTTGGGGAGTACCTCTGGTGGGAAATTTTCCCATCCACCGCATCAGCCACGATCGCTTTACGCACTGGAGTTCGGCAATTCTCGGTGGCGGTGGAGAAAGCTTTTATGCAGATCCCGCGATCGAACATTTGGATTTATGGCGAGCTCCCCAAACGGCAAAAGGCTGGCACCTCAGCCAAACCGCCGCCGGCATTGAGACTCTCGCACCCACAACCGCAGCAAAATTTTTAGTCCACCTATTGAAACAATACGGAGTCCAATCAGTTGTTTAATCTAAATTTAGTATCCTCAGCGATCGCACCTATTGCCACCATCGCCCGCCTCGACAATTCTGTCTCTTCAGCCACAACAAACACCATCAAACAGTGGTTGATATTTAGCGCCTCAGCATTTTTAGTCTCAATTCCCGTCTTCGTGCAAGCACCGTTAGTGCGTTTATATCCAACCATCAGTTTGCTGTCAACTATCCCCTGGTTCGTTCTGAGTTTAATTCTAATTTTCCGCCCCAAAACCCAACTTTGGGGAGATTTATTATTAGGATTTGCCGGCTGTTGGCTCGCAGGTTCTATCTATTGGGGCTGGTTTAGATGGGAACCAATTTTACATCTACCTATAGAAGCAATTGGCTTGCCTTTTGCTATTTGGTGCTTGGGCAAATCTTGGGGAAAAGTTGGCAGCTATTTTTACTTGGGTTCCCTATTTGGCACTGCTATTACCGATTTATATTTTTATTTAACTGGGTTGATGCCCTACTGGCGCCAAGTGATGCACGCGGAACCGGAATTAGCTATGCCGATTTTTCAAAGTGCGATCGGTCAAATTGAAACTCCTTGGGGCATAGGCTGTGCTTTAGTTCTAATCGCTGTGTTGCTAACAGTCGGTTTGCTGAGTTTGCGCGATCGAGAACTGCACTGGCGCGCTTTCAGCGGCGCGGTGTTAAGCACGCTTTTGGTAGATGGTTTATTTTGGTTGGCTGCTTCTGCTGCTTAAGATTTATGATTAGTTTTTATGTTGGTATTTTTTGACTGCAGATGTGGGCAAATTGACGCAGATTAACGCAGAATTTTTTGAGGGATGTAGTCTTGAGATTCCTGACTTTTTAAAGAAGTCGGGAATTTTGGTATTTACGGAACAATTATGAGTTAAAATCTAAAATCTAAAATCTCAGAATCCAAAATCAATATCATGTCTTTCATTTCAATTCGCGGTGTAGAACATTATTACGAGTGGATAACGGCAGATAACACGGCCCAACCCAGCGGGAAACCAGTGATGGTATTTCTGCACGGCTGGGCGGGTTCAGCGCGCTACTGGGAAAGCACGGCACGGGCTATTGCTGATGATTTTGATTGTTTGCTCTACGATATGAGAGGTTTTGGTCGATCGCCCTTGCCGAAAGAGCCTCCTGAGTCCAGCTACGAACTCGAAACCTATGCCCACGACTTAGCGGAATTATTAGAATCTCTGAATTTAAGCCGCGTCTTTCTCAATGCTCACTCCACAGGTGCATCAATTGCTACTTTATTTCTCAACCTTTACCCTGAAAAAGTAGAAAAAGCAATTCTCACTTGCAGCGGGATTTTTGAATACGACGAAAAAGCCTTTACAACTTTTCACAAATTCGGTGGCTATGTGGTAAAATTTAGACCATCTTGGCTGGCATCGATCCCTTTTGCCGATCGGCTATTTATGGCCCGGTTTTTGCGCCGTTCCCTGCCCACAGAGGTCAGTCTGGCGTTTCTCAAGGATTTTTTAATGGCAGACGAGCAAGCTGCTATTGGTACAATGGTGACGGCAGTCAGTAAAAGAGCAGCCGAGGAAATGCCCCAAGAATTTGCGCGGCTGAGTGTTCCCACACTGCTTGTGGCAGGAGAATTTGACCAAATTATTCCCGCCGCCATGGGAGAGCAAGCAGCCTCCCTCAGCAAAAAAGTAGAATTTGTTATAATTCCGAATACGGCTCACTTTCCGATGCTGGAGGATGCCGCAACATACTTGCAGCGAATTCGAGACTTTTTGCCAGCAGCGGCTTAGCTGAGTTATTGTTCATCTAATGTACGATCGGACACGCAAGCTTTGAGAACGGCTTTTGCTCCGATCTTAATTTTTAATTTCTAATTTCTTAAAGCGAAAGGTGGTACAATGAACGACCTCGACCAATACTATAAAGTGCTGGGACTGTTGCCGGGAGCTTCCAGAGAAGAAATTAGCCAAGCCTACAAGGATTTAGCGTTCATTTGGCACCCCGATCGCATCCCCAAAGACAATCCCAGACTACTACAGAAAGCTGAAGAGAAGATTAAGGAAATTAATCAAGCTCGCGAACAATTGCGATCGATTCAACCAAGAGGTCAGAATCAAAACGTTCAGCACAAACATACTCAGCACAAACACACCCAGCAACAAAACACCCAGCACAAACATACCCAGCAACAAACTACCCAGCAACAAAACGCTCAGTACAGAAATACTCAGCAACAAACTACCCAGCAACAAAACGCTCAGTACAGAAACACTCAGCAACAAACTACCCAGCAACAAAACGCTCAGTACAGAAACACTCAGCAACAAACTACCCAGCAACAAAACGCTCAGTACAGAAATACTCAGCAACAAACTACCCAGCAACAAAACGCTCAGTACAGAAACACTCAGCAACAAAACACTCAGTACCAAAACGCTCAGCAACCCAATACTCAGTACCAAAACACTCAGTACAGAAATACTCAGTATCCAAACACCCAGCAGCAAAACACTCAGCCACCACCAGCCACCCCAAAAGAACCCCGCTACTCTTCTGAACCCTCTTCAGGGAAATATCCTGGAAATTATGCGGGAAACTATGGGGGAAACCCTGCAGGGCCCTATTCAGAGGCCTCCCGCTACCAATCGCAGCCCCCGCCATCTCAGTCTTACCGCCAAGCGGGGCCCCAAGCTCCCGATTTGAGCGGTTCCAACTTCAAAGGAGCTTCCTTAAAAGAAAAGGATTTTTCAGGGAGAAACTTGAGCAATGCAAACCTGAGTGAAGCCGACTTAAGTGATGCTTTTCTACACAACGTCAATCTCACAGGCGCGAATTTGCACCAAGCTAACTTGTTCAGGGCTAATTTGTTAGGAGCTTGTTTGATCAATGCCAACTTGAGAGAAACCAACTTAATCGGAGCCGATTTGAGCGGTGCTGACTTGAGCGGTGCTGACTTGACAGGAGCGAAAATTGGTTACGGCGATCGAGTTATGGTCAAACTTACCCGGACTACATTAACAGGTACAATCTTACCCGACGGTACTGTTCATAGCTAAATATATTTAGTTTTTAGTCAGTGGTGGTAGACGCGGGTTTTACCCGCAATATTTGCTGCAACTCCAAATACAAAAAAATCCGCCCTTTGCGAATTTGGGATAAAAACTTATATACTGTCCGCTAGAACAACCGCAAGAAAATTGGTTCGTAGTGAGGCGGTTCGTCGTCAGAATTCTATGAGGACTTGCATTCCTCGCTGCGTACCCATAATGCTTAAATTACTTGACATGATATTACGCGATCGCGATCGCACAAACCGAGTTTTTTTACCCGGTTCAACAACTGCAACGAGGTTTGTTCGTTCATCAAACCCCCTTTCTGTCTCCAACACGGCTAATCGAGATTCATATTACAGCAACCGCCAACATGGTTCCTGTTCTGTTTTTTCCTTCTTCCTTCTTCCTTCTTCCTTCTTCCTTCTCCCTTCTTCCTTCTTCCTTCTCCCCGACATCCGTTACATCTCGCGCCAGCGAATCCGTTGCCGAACTTCCTTCAACATCCCTTATTAATTACTTCCACCACGGCGATTGCGTAACTTTCGTCCAGCAGCCAGCATAGCGCCTCCCGCCATCAAACCCCCCACAGTCATCGGTTCGGGAACCGGCTCAGGTTGAACCGTCTCCAGAGAACCGCCTTTAATAAATACAGCAGAATCTAAATAGCCATCGCCCACATCTTTAATGCGGATGCTGAGAACATTCGTCTGATTTTGCTTGAGCAAACCCTCAAAACCTAAAACTTTAGTAAAACCGTCGAGCTTAACGATGTTAGCAGCAATACCTGTCCAACTTGGGTTGTCAATATAGTCGGGGTGATCTTTAGAGCGATTATATGGATCGGGAACAAGATTATTAATCGTAACAGTTTTTCCGTCGCTCAATTTTGCCAAATTAGTGCCGTTCAGCAGCAGTTCAAAATTGTCATTATATTTATTAGAACCGCCGAACTCAGGAAACTCCTCAGAAGCAAATACATATTGAAAGAATAACTTTTGAACAGTGCTATTAGCAAAAAAGCTGAGGTTTAGCTGAGTCGTATCCCCTTGTTCACCCTTAGCACCAAAATCCGTGCTTAAATCGCTGTCCTCTGTCGTGAAGTTATCTTTCCGATTCTGACCCGGTATATCGGTGACTCTACCAGTGCTCAGAACAACACCTGATGTCAAACCGAAGGGGTCATTAGTGAAAGTACCAAAAGCAGCAGAATTACCCGTAATTGAAACAGAAAAATTACTCAAGCCGACTGTATTAGCTCCCAATAAATTATTTTTCAAAGTCTCAGTGTTATTCGTTGCCCCTACCGAAAATGCCATGGCTGGCGCTGCCAACAAACTCAGAGCAGTAGTTAATGTAGCTGTTAAGGCAGCATTTTTGTGAGTAATTATCATAAATTTTTCCTAAAAGATACAAACCTGATTCTCTGCACACCTTAATTTTTACATTATATAACTATTAATGTCTAGTAGCTTTACAATAACTTTACATATAAGTAGATTTACGCTTTGTGTGGTTATTTTTTTTTGTAGTTATTGGCAGTTTGTCAGCCTATAAACCTCAGCGCAAAAATACGGAGGCAAAAATACAAGTACACAGACTAATAATTTTATCCCTTACGCACTGGCAACCCAAAAAACCTGGTTTTGATACCGTTGGGACTCTCCAAAATGACTCATGACTAATAGCTAAGGACTCATGACTCATGAAAGATGACTAATAGCTAAGGACTCATGACTCATGAAAGATGACCTCGCCCAAAAAAACCATACAAGCCCCCGATTCCTGTCGTAGAGAGATCAAAATTTTTGACCCTAGTTCAATATCCCAGATTGATCTCTGGAGTAAATCTAAAATCCTTCGACTGAGTGCGACTCGACGGCGCGTCGAAGTCTAAAATCTCTAATCGACTGACTGTTGACTAAAATCCCCTTGCTTCTCCTTCGCCGCGCCGATCGGCAGCCCCTTCCAACCAACCATCCGCAGTCAGGACGATCGCATTGGCATTGCCCCAGCCATCACCTTCGACAATCTGGTGTCCCCGCCGCCGCAACTCCGAAAGCGTCGCAGCCTCAAAACCTCCCCGTTCCACCATCAGGCGATCGGGCAGCCACTGATGGTGAATCCTCGGTGCGGATACAGCCTCACCAACATTCATGTCGTAAACCAACACATTCAGCACAATTTGCAACACCGTAGTAATAATCGTGCTGCCTCCGGGAGCCCCCGCAGCGAGGCGAAATTTGCCATTTTCTGTCACGATGACCGGCGTCATGCTGGATAAAGGAGTTTTCCCAGGGGCGATCGAATTTGCCTCCCCGCCCACCAAACCAAACAAATTCGGCACTCCTGGCGCCGCTGCAAAATCATCCATCTCGTTGTTGAGCAAAATTCCCGTACCTGCAGCCACGACTCCAGCCCCAAAACCGCCATTCACTGTAAACGTCAAAGATACCACATTGCGCTCTTTGTCAACTACCGTGAGGTGGGTAGTTTCGGGAGACTCCCACAGGAGACGGTTCAAAGTTTCAGCGTCAACAGCTTTTACCTCGCTGGAGGGTCTGGCTTTTGACATTTGGATTTGCGATCGTCTCAATTTGGCATAATTGGTGCTAGTTAGAGCTTTGACTGGTACACTCACAAAATCCGGGTCGCCCAAATACTCAGCCCGATCGGCATAAGCAATCCTCATACTCTCCGCCAGCAAGTGCAAAGTATCTGGACTTTGCCTTCCCAACCTCTTGAGATCCGTATCTCCCAGAATATTTAAGATTTGCAACAAATGAACGCCGCCGGAAGAAGGAGGCGACATCGCGCAAATTTCGTAACTGCGAAAGTTGCCACAAACCGGATTTCGCCAAATCGGCGTATAGTTTTTCAAATCTTCGAGAGTGATAATGCCGCCATTTTTAGCCATGTCGGCGGCGATCGCCCGCGCAATGTCCCCGGTATAAAAACTCTGGGGATTTTGTGCAATCTGCCGCAAAGTCCGCGCCAAATCCCGCTGCACCAAAAGCTCACCCGGCTGGTATAAAATGCCACCACGAGTAAAAATCTCCCGCGCCGCCCGGTTTTTTTTGAGCACCTCCTGTCGTCGCCCGGTAGCCGTGGTAAACCGCGAACTTACCGGAAAGCCTTTTTCAGCCAGGGCGATCGCCGGCGCCACCACCTGTGCCCAAGGCAACTTACCATACTCGCGGTGCACCGTATAAAGTCCAGCAACAGTGCCCGGAATACCCGCCGCCAAATGCCCGTCCAGACTTGCCCTTTGGCGCACCTTCCCTTGCTTGTCGAGGTACATATCCCGCGCTGCCCGTTGCGGAGCTCGTTCCCGGAAATCCAGCGCTTGCACAGTCCCCGTTTCGGCCCGCCGCAGGAGCAAAAAACCCCCGCCGCCGATACCCGCCGAAAAAGGCTCCACCACCGAAATCGCCAAAGCAGTAGCAGCCGCCGCATCCACTGCATTACCGCCCTGTTGCAGCAGGGCCAGCCCCGCAGCGCTCGCCAGAGGGTGAGCGGAAACTGCCATCCCCTGTTTGCTGCGCTGCTGCTGCAAGGTTGGCTGTAGCTGTTGCTGGCAGCCACCCAACACCAAGACTGTTAGGCAACAAGTATAAATTCGTACTTTAATCAATAAATTTTGCAACATTTTTTACGGGTGAGGCGAGGGTTTTTTATCAGAAGATTGGGTTTAAAACCCCGTCCTTTTACGACGGCTTTTTCCATTTCCAAGTAAAGTAACACATCCATCTAAACAAATGAATATGGTACAATAAGCCCGGTAAGCTCATCTAATTTGGTATAGAACCCATTTGACATCTTGGAGGGTGCGAGTCGATCGCCCGTTGTCTGTCGATCGCCATAAATATCTCAAATGGGTTCACAAGAACCGCTATTGACAGGATGCTCCTTTATATCTTGCCCCTAAAGTCAATCGATTTTAGATTTTAGATTTTAGATTTTAGATTAAAGAATTGACTTGCGCCAGATAAATGCGGGGGCTTGAGGATTTTCGATTTTGGATTGATTCCACGGATAAATCACGTGGCGGGTACCACATGAAGAAATTCGTGGTCAAGTACAATTTATAGAAGCCATTTGGGATCTTTTCCCTCATCAAGTTATAATAACGCTCTGCGATCGCGGAGGGTGACAAGGGAGCATCTCAATGAAAGCAGACTAGCTATAAATTAGAGTTTTGAGGCCATCTTGCTGCGGGGCAGGAGGAAAAAGTCAGAAGGAAGGAGCCAGAAGAAGTGTTTTTACAAATATTAAGATGCTCCCGAAAGATCGGATGAGTAGTACGAATACTCAACCCCTGCGCTTTAAGATTGATGGCTAACCAACTTGAAAATATCAGTGAGTTGCTTTTCGGTTTTCAGTGCCGAGATAAACCAGTTCAATCCTTCAGGTAACGTCAGCAATTACTCCAATCAGCTTAGTTGATTTTTCCGAAAATTAATTCACCCTGATTAGCAAGGGGGATGCGAGGAGGATCTCGCCCGGAATAAACAGTTTTAACCCAAGCGTAAGCTGTTCGGCATTTAAAAGACGATAGTAGGGTGCCCAGCGTACAGAAGTGTTTCCCTTGTAAGCGTAAGTGTTCACTCCTGACGCACCATACAAACTCGTTAGTGGTTTAAATGCTCCACAGCTTATTGAGTTAAAACCGACTCAAAACTCAAACAGAAAATAAAAGAAAATATCCTCATCAGCCCTCATAGCGAGGACTTCCGCTTTCAGACAGGGATTTTTAACCCCAGGCGGACTCAACCGCATTTGCCAATGATGATTCCGCAAACCGAACCTCCACAGACGGATAACACCCTAATGGAAGCATTAACATCGCCGTTACGTTTCGTTACGATAAGGAGACAGAGAGAAAAACCTCTCCTTCGTAAAATCAGAGGTAGCCATTATGAACGGTACATTTCGCGTCGGCAACCTGTTTGGGATTCCCTTCTTTGTCAACGCATCTTGGTTTTTAGTTCTGGGTTTAGTAACCTGGCAGTACGGCGGCGCATTAGCTGCCCTGTTTCCCACATTGGGCCCCGTAGCGCCCTGGATGCTGGGATTATTCACAGCGTTACTGTTATTTGCTTCCGTCTTAGCCCACGAATTAGGACACAGTTGGGTAGCCATTAAACAGGGAATTGGCGTGAAATCGATTTCGCTATTTCTGTTTGGCGGACTGGCTAATTTAGAAAGAGAATCCAAAACCCCAGCCGAAGCATTTTGGGTAGCCATTGCAGGCCCGTTGGTTAGCTTATTTTTATCCGGTTTGTTAACAGCCATAGGCATCGGTGCTGGACTCACAGGCCCCGCAGCAGCCATCGTGGGACTTTTAGCTTCCATCAACTTAGTTCTAGCCTTATTTAACTTAATTCCCGGTTTGCCCCTCGACGGTGGCAACATCCTCAAAGCAATTGTCTGGAAAATTACTGGCAACCCTTACAAAGGTGTAATTTTTGCTAGCCGCGTCGGTCAAATAATTGGTTGGATTGCCATTGCTACAGGCGTGTTCGGCAATATTTGGAATTTAGTAATCGGTTGGTTCTTACTGCAAAATGCCGGTCAATCGGCCCAATATGCCACAGTCCAAAATCAACTGGCAGGCCTGACAGCCGCAGATGCTGTTACCCCCGAAAGTCCGATCGTCTCCCAAGACTTGTCCCTCAGAGAATTTGCCAACAACTACGTTATCGGTAGCACTCAAACCTGGCGCAGGTTCCTGGCAACAGATGATGCCGGACAATTGGTAGGGGCGATCGACCTTGATGACCTCAAAACCATTCCTACCGGACGCTGGCCCGAAGTTTTAGTCAAAGAACTCCTGAAGCCGATCGAATTTTCCACCACAGTCAAACCAGAATTATCCCTCCTTGAAGTCGTCACCCTTCTGGAACAACTCAAAGTACAAGAACTCCCCGTCATTCGCGAAAACGGTGTCCTAGTAGGACTTGTAGAAAAAGCTGAAATTGCCCGCCTGTTACAAAGACGAGCCGAAGCGAACCCTGCTTGATATCCTCAGATACTTGACAAATAAGAGTTAACCCCCTCGATTTACCCTTACCAAAAGGGCGATCGGGGGGGTTAACTTTAGCTTCAAAAAAGTCAAGTCAACCACTCAATTATTAGCAGTAAATCAAACATGATTATCATAGTGTATTGAGAGTCTGAACGAACACCTTATGCCATCTCATGACTCTTGTGGCAGCAGCTAAAATAACTGTTCGGGGAGCATCTATGCAGAACAGCTACTTTATAGATAAGGTGGGCTTCGGCGCACTCGAAAGCTCAGCCCCCTATCGCTCAATTTCAGCAATCAAATCTAGTATTTTTTGATAATCAAAATTATATAGATGATTCCTCAGAACTTCCGCAAAAACATCATTATCGCTGCCGATTTCCTCAATAGTTGTGGCAATCAAATCGAAGTCAGCCTCACGGACTGCCTGTTTTAGAGTTCTCGCCCATTCTGGGGAAACTTTCGGCTTGGAGTCCAGCGTAAATATTGCAGCACTATCAGATATTTTTTCTTGTACCATACTTGAACTCGGCGATAAATCCTTGACTTCAACATATTTATTGATGACTTCACCAGCACCCGTTGCGGTAACAACTTGAATATCAAACTTGAAGACAGTCCCTTGTCCCACTTCGCTCTCGACGGTAATGTCGCCCCCCATTAATCTTATGAACTCGCGGCTGATATTTAATCCTAAACCCGTACCTGTTTGAACTTTTTTTTCAGATGCAGTTTGCACCAATAATTCAAATATGCTTTCTAATTTGTCCGGGAAAATACCAACTCCTGTATCTGCTATTGCAAAGGAAATAATGACTGTATTTTGAGTTTTCACAAAATCAAAATCTTCGTTCAATATAGGCTTAATTATTTGTTTTTTATTCGGATCCACAGTAACTGAAACTGAACCCGAAGGGGTGAATTTAACCGCATTATCTAATAAGTTAATTAGCACTTGTCGCAACTTAACATCATCAGTTTGCACGTATTGGGGAACATCGGAAGAGCAGTCAATAATTAATTGCAATCCTTTATTTTTTGCCGGAATTTGAAACATATTTTTCACGTCCCCCAGCAAGCGGTACAAGTCAAAAGTTTTGGCGTTGAGTGTCATGCGGCCAGCTTCTATTTTAGATAAGTCTAAGACTTGATTGATCACTTGGAGCAGGTGTTCTCCGCTGCGGCGAATAATTTTGATATTTTCTTTTTCCGGCAAAGTTAAATTAGTGCTGGGTTCCATTAATTGAGCGAAGCCGAGAATGGCGTTGAGGGGGGTTCGCAATTCGTGGCTCATGTTGGCGAGAAAGAGGCTTTTAGTTTTGTTGGCAGCTTCTGCGGCTTCTTTGGCTTGTTGAAGTTCTTGTTCTGCTTGTTTGCGATCGCTCGTATCAATAATTATGCCGTGCCAGACAATATCTCCATTTTCGCGCAATTCTGGTCGAGAATAACCTTGCAGCCATTTGAGTTTTCCCGATGCTGTCACAATCCGCCACTCGTGGGAAAATAGTTCTAGATCAGTGGCACTTTTGACAATTGCCTCGAAGTGACTGGATCGATCGTCCGGGTGCATTTGTTCGTAGAGTAAAGCAGAGTTGTTCTGGATTTCCTCCGGCTCTAATTCTTGAATCTCTCGGCATCGAGGACTGATATATTCCATCTTGACTGATCCGTCGGGATGCTGCACGAATATGTAAAGTTCTCCCGGAACAGTGTTCGCTAATTTGTGAAACAGAGCTTCGCTTTTTTGCAGGGCTAATTGTGCTTGTTTGCGATCGCCAATATCAATCCCAAATCCAAACAAGAAATCCAGGTTGCCACCTTCGTCGAGCACCGGTGTGCCGTGCCACTCCACTAACAAAGTCCGATCGTCCGAAGTGAGAATGCGATGTTCGTTAACCGTTTGCTCCCGCGCTGTTACGCCCGTAAAAATCGAATGCAATCCGGCTCGATCGCTTGGGGGTACAAATGTCGCTAAGTAATCTTTGCCTGCAACTTCTGTGGCAGTATAGCCCACCGCTTCCAGCATACAGTTATTCGCCAGCAGGATTTTACCCTCAGAGTCGATCGCCACAAAAAAAATCGGAGAATTTTCGATAATCTTTAAGTTAAAGTCGCGCTCTTGACGGATAATTTTTTCAGCTTGCTGGCGCTCCTCAATTTCGAGCTGCAAGCGGGCATTGATCGAGGCTAGCTCGATCGTGCGATCGACTACTTCAATTTCCAGGGTACGGTTGTAGTCAGCCAATATTTGCTCTGCGTGTTTGCGAGCCGTAATATCTTTAAAAACATTAAGAACATAAAGGATATTCCCCCCACCGTCAAACACCGGCAGCGCTCGCACTTCCAAACGAATATTTTTCCCATCCAGGCGAATATCCATATCTTCAGCAATCACCTCGAAGCCACTCAACGCCCGTGCAAACGGCATTTGATCTGCCGGGTAAAGTTGATCGGTTCCTGTTATATAAGTTTGATAAGCTTCTGCTAGCTCTGTTGCGGTAGCATCGGGCATTTCTCCCCTACCCAATATCTGCTCACCCGCCGAATTCATGAAAATAACTGCGCCACCCGGAGTCATCGCCGAGACTCCAACAGGCAAATTTTCTACCAGTTGGGCAAATTTTTCTTCACTTTCTGCCAAAGCTTGAAAAGACTTTTTCAGTTGAGCAGCCATCTCGTTGAAAGACTGGGCTAATTCGCCGACTTCCTCAAGCCTACTGACAGCCACAGCGCGATCGAACTCTCTGGCGGCAATATCTTTAGCTGCTTCATTGAGCCGCAACAGCGGCAGCGTTACCCACCTAGCTGTCAGCACTCCAGCAATTGTCGATAGCAGTAGCGCCGCCCAACAAAGTAAAATTGTAGTGCGCGTATTTTTGTTAATTTGCCCCATGAAATCGGATTCGGGCACTGCGATCGCAATCAGCCAGTTCAAACCGTAAACATCAGAAAACGGCAGCACTTCCACAAAATATTCCTGCCCGTCTCGGCTAAATTGCAATTGCTGTCGCTGCTTAATGTCGCCAAAGCCCCCGAAGTGTTCGTACAAATATTTAGCTGCGGTGCGAATGATAGGAGTTTGGCTGTCTAAAACATTCAGCCGCTGCAGTTGCGGGTTTCCCGACATCTTTCTAAAGGGTGATTCTTGACTTGAACTGGCAATCAGCAAGCCCGATCGTTCGATCGCGAAAATTTGTCCCGTTTTGCTAAGCTTGATGCGATGGAGATATTGCTGAAGCTCCGAGAGCGAAAAGTCTACGGCACAAACTCCCAGCAATTTACCATTTCGATCGCGAATTGGTTGGCTGGCAGCAATAAAAACAGTCCCAGGAGTAAAACCTCGATAAATACTCGTCCAAATCGGTTTATTAGCTGCGACAGCTTCTTTGTACCAGGGGCGGAGACGGGCATCGTAGGTTCCGGGTTCTGCCTTTAATTTAGCGGTGCGAGTGCCGTTGCCGTCTGTAGCGTAGTATATGTTCTGAAAGTTGGTAGACTTGTTCGCCGCGACAATTTGCAAGCTGCGATCAGTGGGGTTGCGCCAAATGCCGAGATATTCTCCTGATTTTTCAGCACCGAAGGAAATCCATTGAATGCTTTTAAAAGATCGCATTTGCTGCCAGAGGAACTTCTCTCCCCGAGGCTGGGGCTTTTCTAACTGTAAGTTTAATTCACCGCGCTCGATCGCCGAGGCGTTAAGTTGATTTACCCACTGGGTAGGTTCGAGAAAAGAAATCAGCTTTTCTTCAACTCTCTTTCCCGTCTCCGCGATCAATTTCTCGGCGAGCTCTTCGACTGCTTTGTCTCCGTTGCGAAAGGACAGATACCCGACAATCCCAACGGCTGCGACGATTTGCAGCACAAAAGAGGCCACTAGAAGGTGACGCAGGGGGATTTTTATTTGGTGTTGAGAAGTTTTGCTCGCGAATCGGGGCAACGGCATAGGCTGGTGACTAATTGCTCCCTAACACTTTAACTGTTCCAGCCTGTAATTTCACTTACGGGCGATCGAGGTGTTTCCTTGCCCTCAAAACCCCTCCCACACAGACACAACTCATGAGCAAGCACGAAACTTATACAATTTTAGATTTTAGATTTTAGATTTTAGATTAAGGATCGCGACTTAAATAACTTACAATTTTAATTGTTATTGTGGGATGGGCTCTTATAGCCCGTCCTTAAAAGACGGGCGGGACGCCCATCCCACTTTCAAGAGTGGAAGTTATTTAATTCTCATTCCTAAATAATTAGGGATGAATGAGGAAGCACGTGCTTTGGAGTTTGCCGACACTTGCATTATTTTTTTTTAATTTTAAACGGGTATTACGCACTCTTGGCCCAGAATACCTCCGCAATTTTCTTGCTTTGTTAGGTTTCGTAGCTCAACCTAACCTGCTTCTTGCCTGGAACCTCGACCATCGAAACTTAACATTCATCCGTTAAATGCGCTATACAATCCCTTGGTGAGCATCCATGCGTTACATCCGTTAAATCCCGTACACAATCTGCGGCAGAACTTCTCTTCAACAGCTACGCGGAAAATCCCCCGCTTGTCCAAACGGATATAGCGAGGGGCGAGAATAGGTATTCTCGCAAAATATAAAGTGGTGGCAGTGGCTTTTGTCGAGCCATTGCCATCTATAGAAGCCATAGTGTTTTAGGCTCACAGAAAGATTTCAGAGCCAATTCTCTGCTCGCAGTCAATGCTTGAAGTCAAACCAACCTGTTCAAGCAAGAAGTCAAAGCAAGTCGTAAAAGCCTAGGATTCTTCTTCTTCGCGATCGATTTGGCGCAGGTGAATGTGCTTGCGTCCCAGAGAGATTTCAAATTCATCTCCCGGCTGGAGTTCCATCTGTTTGGTGTAGGCCGCTCCAATCAGTAAGTTGCCGTTAGATTGAACGCTAATCCGATAGCTGGCAGAGCGTCCGCCGCGTCCGTTGCCGTTTTGCTTCCCGTCTAGCTGAATGCCTTCTGCATCAATCAGCGCATTCAGGAATTTCATCATGTTGACCCGTTCTACGCCGTTCTTGGTAACGGTATAGTAGCCACAGGCTCTAGCTTTTTCTTCCTTGGTAAGGTTCTCTAGGTCTTTGACCTTTTTGATCAGATCTTCGCCTTCAAGGGGTTCGATATTTTTCTTTTTAGCCATTTACTGAGTCCTGAAATATTCAACTGGTGTACGGATTTTTTCTCGGTAGGTTTTTGGTTTGACCAAGAAACTTTAGCTTTATAGCTGGTCGTAAAACTATATTACACCGATCGGCTCAATTGTTAACCACTATTATCTAAATATTTTTAACAACCTGCAGTCTTTCTTGAGGAGTAGCAGCAGCAGGTGCGAGCAATCTCTAAACTCGGTAGCATAAGCTATCACCTATCAGCTAGCTGAATATTTGCCCCGCTCTTAAAATCCCATGAAGTTAACCACACGCGGACACTACAGTGTCAAAGCATTACTGGATCTAAGTTTGCAACCTCGCTTCGGCCCGACATCGGTGAAATCGATAGCGAAGCGACAGGAGTTACCGGCTCCTTATCTAGAAAAATTGCTGATTGAAATGCGACGAGCCGGTTTAGTCCAATCAGTTCGGGGTGCCCAAGGTGGATATCAATTGGCCCGCCAGCCCGCTCAAATCTCTTTAGGACAAATCTTAGAGGCTGTAGGTGAAACTATTGAACCTTTACCTCGACATTTTCCCGACGCGACGCAAGCAGAGGACTGGGTAACATTCAGTTTGTGGAACCGATTGCACAAAAAACTTGCCGAAGCGCTGTACAGTATTTCCCTCGAAGACTTATACTATGATGTCCGCAGTTGGCAAGCGGCTCTTGGGGAAGAAACTAGCTTTATCATTTAAATGGTAAGTTCATTCATTCGATCGGCAGCAAGCATACATGGACGCAACACTTGTTACTTACTTTGGCGGCTGTCACTGCGGTGCTGTCCGCTTCCGTGTCGCCGTTGACAAACACCAAGCATCTGATTGCAACTGCTCTATCTGTAAAAAGAAGGGATTTTTGCACCTCATTGTGCCACCGGAACGTTTTACCTTGCTCAGTGGCGAAGATGTTTTGACAACCTATACATTTAATACAGGAACCGCTCAACATACTTTCTGCCGAATTTGCGGCATTCACTCGTTCTATCGCCCCCGATCGCATCCCGATCATTTCGATGTCAACGTCCGCTGTCTTGACGACGATGCCATCAAACACTTTGAGATTCTACCGTTTGACGGTGTTAATTGGGAGGAGAACGTACACTTGCTGGGCGACTACAGTAATCTCAGCAGTTAGAGCAACCACGCCTGATGATGATGAGGTTTTGAATTGCTCAAACCCTTGCCTTTATTGCTTCTTCCTTCTTTCTTCTACTATAAAATCGCCCCTCAAAAAATCAAAGTCCGCAAGGGTAGCAGGAGTTAAAATCTGCTCTCTGGGGCGATAACTCCTGCTGTGACAATGAAGGAAGATGCTTCGAGTCCCCGGATTCATCCGTGGAGCGAGAAAAAAGATCCTCGCTCCCCATCGCCAGTCCCCGGATCTATCGGTGGAGTCGCTTTCTTCAATTCTAAAATCTAAAATCTAAAATCTAAAATCTAAAATGGATTGACGGACTATCAAGTTTGACACAATATATAATGATGCCGGATGAATTTCCTGTTTTAATTTTAGCTGCGGTGTTGGATTATTCGATCGGCGATCCTTGGGGTTGGCCGCATCCCGTGCAGGCGATGGGTTGGGCGATCGACCGTTATACTCGACTTGTCTTTAATATATGGAATAATCCCGCAGGCAAAATGCCTGAAGCCGGGGATAGTCCCGCTGGCGAGCAGCACAAACTGCTGCTGCGAGGTGCTGGTACAATACTAGCGATCGGGCTGATTGTAGGCAGTTATACTGTCAGTTGGTCGATCGTCCAAGCTGCTAGTTGGGTGCATCCTCTTTTAGGTATTGCCATACAGACCATTTTGCTGGCAAGCTGTTTTGCAGGTCGCAGTTTGAGGGCGGCAGCAGAGGATGTGCTAGCACCTTTAAATGTTGGAGATTTAGTCAAGGCGCGAGAAAGGTTGAGCCTTTACGTCGGCCGGGATACCGAAAACTTATCCGAGCCAGAAATTCTGCGAGCATTGTTAGAAACTGTAACAGAGAATGCAGTCGATGGCGTGACAGCACCGCTATTTTATGCCTTACTTGGGTTCGCTCTGCCACATCTATTATTAAGTGTTACCGGTGCGCCGATCGATCCTAACTCGATGTGGGCGAGTGCTATAGTCCCCTTGGCGATCGCTTACAAAGCAGCCAGCACATTAGATTCTACGATCGGCTACAAAGAAGCGCCATACACTGATTTAGGATGGTTTAGCGCCAAACTAGAAGACGTGCTGACGTGGATTCCTTGCCGGCTAACAGTGATTACTTTAGCCGTTATATCTGGCAAACCGATTTACATTTGGCAAATTTGTCAGAGAGATGCTGTTAAAGATGCCAGCCCCAATTCCGGTTGGAGCGAGTGCGTTTACGCCGCCATCTTGGGAGTGCAACTAGGAGGTACTAATTCCTATCGCGGAGTTCTCAAACACAAACCGCTGTTAGGCGAGCCGGTTCACCCGATCGCAGCGCCGCTAATTTGCCAAGCATTGCAATTAACTCGGTATTGCTTTCTGATTTGGTTGGGACTATCATTGCTTTTTTATACCTTATTATGTTTGAGCCGCTAACTGCTGACTGCACCCGACCACAGATACCAGCTCTCAGCAGGAGTCTGGGAGAGCAAAAAAGTTTTGACGTTAGTAGTTCCCACCCCAGATTCATCTATCAAGTCAATCTAAAATCTCAAAGCTCAAATCCCAAATCGTTCCACTCCCAGATTCATAGACGAGCAATTGCACAAATCTTTGATTGATACATAAACCGCAGATAATGGCAGATACACACAGATAAACGCAGATAATTTGCGAGGGAGAGCGAATGAATGCAAGATGTCTCATTTGTCAAGTCAGTCTAAAATCTCAAATCTCAAATCTCAAATCTCAAATTGTTCGATATGCCAACAGCCAACAATTAGCTCGCAGCAACCCATGACTAAAATTATCCAAATTTTATCCCCTGATGAAGTGAGGCGCACTCTCACCCGCGTCGCTTCCCAGATTGTCGAAAAATCAGGGAATCCCTCGGAGTTAGTGCTGTTGGGCATTCATAGTAGAGGAGTGCCTTTAGCTCAAATTTTGGCAGATCAAATTGAAGTCCTCGAACAAGTCAAAGTATCCGTGGGCGCTTTGGATATTACCTTTTATCGAGATGACTTGGATCGAGTTGCGATGCGGACACCGGCTAAAACAGAAATTCCTTTCGATTTGACGGGCAAAACCGTGGTGTTGGTAGATGACGTTATATATAAAGGCAGAACGAGTCGAGCGGCTTTGAATGCGGTAAACGATTACGGGCGGCCGGAGAAAATTTGGTTAGCGGTATTAGTCGATCGCGGCCACCGAGAAGTACCGATTCAGCCGGATTTTACGGGTAAAAAGTTGCCGACTGCAAAGGAAGAACAAGTTAAGGTTTACGTTCAAGATATCGACGGGCGCGACGGAGTGGAGTTAATTAAGGGATAATACGATTTTAGATTTTAGATTTTAGATTTTAGATTGGGCACAAATGACTGTTAAACAATGTCCAGCTAAATAAACTACTTAGGGTGCGCTGTAAGTAGCGCGTCAAGCCACTTTTTGCGTCCATCACCGAGCAAAATACTTCGTTTCCGCCCGCTGACAACGTAAAAAACCCGGTTTCTACCAGAATAGGGGCTTTTGGGTAAGCAATCCTCTAGGAAGAAACGGGGTTTTTCGGGCGCTGAGCGTCCTAAGTTATTAAAAATCGGCAGTGCAGGAGTTGAACCTGCCTGGGGCGAATTATGAGTTCGCTGCCTAAACCGCTCGGCCAACTGCCGTTAAATCGATTTCTTCGACCTAACTCAAAATGAATTATAACATAATTTCTCAGTCCGTGCTAGAACTAGAGAACAAAAATCAAAATCTTTAGAGCGGCTGAGTCCCGATCGCCTGTTAGCCAATCTTAGGCAAGCCGATCGACCGGACAAAGCAGTTTCTAGGACTCGGCATAAACTTATAGGCAATGGCAGTGAATTCGACGGTAGTGCTGACTCTAATTCTGCTCGCTCTCATGTTTGGAGCAGGCGTGACGAGTTCTGTTTGGGGATTTACTATAGGTCGCGAAGCCTTGCAAGGAACGACTCAACCCGATGTTCGTCCCAGCAACAATGCTGGCAGCGGCAAGCCTGGAAAGACCGCTAGCAAAGACCAAGTGAGCATTTTGAAAGAAAAAGACATTCTCACAACCGTCAAAGCACGGGTAGAAGGTCGCGATCCCGAAAAAACGGCCGGGGCAAATACTAAAACAGAGAAGGCAAGCTCTAAAGCAGCCGCGGCCAAAAAACCGGCGGCACAAAATGCCAGCGCCAAGTTTCCCCTGAACAGTCGCGACGGGGGAATAACTCTGGAAGTGAGCGCGTCCAGTCAGCGCAACAATTCCATGCTGCTAGACGTGAGCATGAAAAATGAAGGCTCCCAAGCTGTGAGGTTTCTCTACAGTTTCTTGAACGTCACTGACGATCGTGGCCGGGCCCTGAGCGCGACTGCCGAGGATTTGCCGTCGGAACTCCCCCCCAACGGGCAGGTGTTTTACGGTACGGTGAGTATTCCCACAGCTTTGCTAGAAAATGCTAAGGAAGTTTCGTTGACGCTGACAGATTATCCAGGTCAAAAACTTCAGTTGCAAATATCTGGCATTCCAGTGGCGAAGTAATATAAAAGAAGACCAAACCTGCAGACTGATTCTCAGGTTTGATCGAGAAAGTTTTTTTAGGGAGCATTGTGTCACTTTTAGGGGCGAGAGTGCAGGAGATATCTGATTTACCCGCGATGAGTTGGACAGAGGTGCTGTCGCGGTTGCTGTCAGTGCTGTTGCTGATTGCGATTAATGCTTTTTTTGTGGCGGCTGAGTTTTCGATGGTGACGGTACGCCGATCGCGCATCAATCAGTTAGTGGACGCTGGCGACGTTGCAGCTTTAACTGTGCAATCTTTGCAGCAAAGTATTGAGCGATTGCTCTCAACAATGCAGTTGGGAATCACTCTTTCTAGTTTAGCTCTCGGCTGGATTGGGGAAAGTACGATCGCCGTGCTAGTGAGAATGTCGATCGGCTATTTGCCACTGCCAATTTACATCAAGTCGGCGATCGCCCATTCTTTTAGCATATCAATAGTAACTTTTTTGTTGCTAGCTTACCTGCAAATCGTACTGGGCGAACTCTTTCCCAAATCTGTAGCCTTACTGTATTCCGAACAGTTAGCCAGAAGTTTAGGGCCTCCGAGTTTATTGATTGCCCGTTTGTTCAAGCCCTTTGTGTCGTTTCTCAATCAATCTACTCGATCGCTCTTGCGGTTTGCGGGCATCGAATACGATCTAAGGCATCGACCGGTTACTCCCGAAGAACTGCAATTAATTATCGCTACTTCCAGCGAATCCAGCGGCTTGGAAGCAGAAAAGCGAGAATTGCTCAACAACGTGTTTGAATTTGGCGAAGTTTGGGTAGAAGAAGTAATGGTGCCGAGGCCTAGCATTGTCGCACTTCCCAAGACGGCCACCTTTCAAACTTTGCTCGACGAAATGGCGATTTCTAACCATTCCCGCTATCCCGTGACGGGAGATTCTTTAGACGACATTATCGGCATTATTGGCTTCAAACAACTTGCGAAACCCCTAGCTGAAGGTTTGCTATCTCCCGACACGCCAATTGTAACTTGGATGGGTTCGGTGAGGTTTGTACCGGAGATGATGCTGCTGGGGGAACTGCTGCCTTTGATGCAGAGTTCGTCGGAAGAAATTGCGATCGTAGTTGATGAATTTGGTGGCATTTCCGGGTTAGTGACGCTGAGGGATTTGATTGCGGAAATAATCGGCCGCAGCTACGAGTCACCCGACAGCAAAGAAATTGCTTTGCAAGTATTGGACGATCGCACTTATTTAGTGCAAGCGCAGTTAAATTTAGATGATGTGAATCAAATATTGAATTTGGATTTGCCAGTAACTGACGAATATCAGACAATCGGAGGTTTTCTGAGCTATCAGTTGCAAAGAATGCCGGCTGCTGGGGAAGTTTGGCGCGGCGAAAATGTGGAACTTACGGTTGTTTCTGTGTCCGGGCCGCGCTTGGATCAACTTCAAATTCACTTGTTGGAAGGGGCTGCGGGCGATCGAACTTTAGATGGAATTGCAGCAGCGGATGAGGAAGTTGTGGGGAAAGGGCGAAAGAATAGCGGGGTGAGTAGTGTGGCGAAATTTTCTAGTTGAGAATATTTTAGCGAATACCTAGATAATCTACTCGCTCGAAGTCGCTGCGTACTAAATCATCTAACGTCGGGCCTTTGGGGCGTAAATTAATGCGATCGCCAACCTTCACATTTTCGTAATATGCGTAGGGAATATAGATATCTTGCTCCTCCATAAAAGCGTAAGTAAAGCGAAAGGCACTGTCAATGTCCTCAGCTTTAACCTCACGAAAGTCAGAGAGGAATAGGAGATCCATTTCTTCCTCAAAGTACAGCATCTCCGCAAATGCACCTCTGTCGTAGCAGTTATAACCAATGTAACCGCAAGTGTCGCTGCATTTGTAGTAGATGGCGCGAGTGGATGGGAAGCTGGAAAGAGTGATCGCATCTCCTTCTCCAAATACAAGGGAACCGGGATGATGATTCAGTTGCTCAACGATCGTCCAAGGGTGTCCTCGGAACTGAAATACAATATAGCTTTCGGCGGTAATTTCGATTTCGCGATCGTAGATATCCCGTTCCCAGACATCCGCGCGTCTCGCCCTACTAAGCTTTTGCGCCACTGACTCAATAGGAGCGCGAACGAGAAGTAGATTTTGGTTTCTGTCAATTGTTTCAATACCTCGGCGCTCTTCAATAGACATAATTTTTAGCTTGTAAAAAACAATCAATAATTAGTCTACCTCTTTTTCAGACTCTAGCGAATGCTCAGGAACAACCAGGGTGCTTTATAATTGATTCATCAGGTCAAGTAAATAGACTCGATCCTTTATGCAAGCGAGATGAACAGCAGAAATTAAAGAATGCCATGAAAGCTCAAGAACTTTATCAACAAGGATTTGACCTCGGTCGCAAAGGACAGTATAAGGAAGCAGTTGAAGCTTTTACTCAAGCAATTAATCTCAATCCTGATTTTGTAGAAGCTTATATTTACCGTGCTTATGCTCGGACTGGAACTGGAGACCAACATGGGGGAGTTAAAGATTTTCAGAAAGCTATGGATATCTACAGGGCTAGAGGACGATCAGACATAGCTGATCAGCTTTTAGTCCCATTGAATACGCTGCAAAATGAAATTAAGGATGAACAGGAAGACCAGGGTCAACCGGAAGTTGAGGATGAGCCGGAAGACAAATAAGCAGCCTACTGATTCAAAATAAATTAAGGAATGCGATGGAAGCTAAAGAACTTTATGAACAAGGATTTGACCTCGGTCGCAAAGGACAGTATAAGGAAGCTGCTGAAGCTTTTACTAAAGCAATTAATCTTAATCCGGATTTTGTAGAAGCTTATATTATCCGTGCTCGTATGCGAGCTGTAATTGGAGAAAAACAGGGGGGAGTAGAAGATTTTCAGAAAGCGATAGATATCTACAGGGCTAGAGGACAATCGCAAATAGCTGATATGCTTTTAGTCCCATTGAATTCGCTGCAAAATGAAATTACGTTCGGACAGGAAGACGAGAGTCAACTGGAAGTTGAGGATGAGCCGGAAGGTAAATAAGCACTCGGATGATTCAAAACTAACTAAGAATCAATTTTAAAAATTTTAGTCATGCAGGACTTACCCATCAAAACCCAAGAAACCGGGTCTTTGGCAGTTTCTGCCATCTGTAACATATTCTTGCGAAAAAACCCGGTTTCTGACCAGGAATTTCTTGATGGTACAAGCCCCCGGATTTATCCGTGGAATCAATCCAAAATCGAAAATCTAAAATCCTCAAGCCCCCGCATTTATCCGTGGGGTCAATCTAAAATCTAAAATCTAAAATCTCAAATCGATTGACCACCCGCTGCGATGCTTAGAAACCGGGTTTTTTACCGTTTCGGCGGGCGAAGCGAAGAGACTCGAAAAAACCCGGTTTCTGGGCCGTCGTGCGTAAGTCATCTTTAAGCGTAAGGCACCGGATCTTTCAATCCCAATTCCTCAAAAGCAGCCAGCCGCAACCGACAAGAATCGCAAACGCCACAGGCATTTTCCCCGCCTGCATAGCAAGACCAAGTTTGCTCCCAAGGTACTCCTAATTTGTTGCCTAATTGAATAATTTCGGTTTTTTTAAGTTCGATCAAAGGTGTTACAATATTAATAGCTTCTCCTTCTCTTCCCTGCTTTGTTCCTAACCGAAATACTTCCTGCATGGCTTGAATGTAATCGAGGCGGCAGTCGGGATAGCCGGAATAATCTAAAGCGTTGACGCCGATGTAAATACGATCGGCTTGTAGAGTTTCTGCGTAGGCGAGGGCAAAACTGAGAAAGATCGTATTTCTAGCTGGAACGTAGGTAGTGGGGATGTTTTGAGACATTTCTCCAAGAGTGCGATCGCGAGGCAATTCCATCTCATTATCCGTCAAAGCGGAACCGCCCCACAGTGTTAAGTCAAAGTTTACTATCTGATGTGCCTTAACCGCTGCCGAAAGTGCGATCGCCCTTGCTGATTCCAACTCCCGCCGGTGTCTTTGATTGTAGTCAAAGGAAATAGCGTAACACTCGCAGCCGTCGGCTTTGGCTTGATACAAAACTGTTGAGGAATCCAGCCCTCCCGACAATAAAATAACTGCTTTCACTTAAAACATCCTCACTTGAATTCGCTTTTATATTTATATCAAAATAGTTGCAAATTGACAATATACCAAGGCTAAATGATTTTTGAAACCTACATATTACACGATTGTCAAGAACGGGCTCTCCGGCCCGTTCCACAAAACTCAATTAACTGCTTTCCCGGCTCTGCCTAGTAACGAGTAGAAAGAAAATTCATCTTTTGTGGAACAGGCCGGAGAGCCTGTTCTTGATATTCGTACAAAATGTCAGATTTCAGTTGCTAATAAATCATCGAGTTCCCGGTAATCGGGCAAAGTTGTATCAATTTCTTTACCCTGCCGCAAGACTGTACGATCGCCCTGCGCTCTAGATAACAATTCGCTGAAATTACGCGCCTTAAACAAAATTAAATCTGCTGGTAAACCAACTGCAATTCGTCCTAACTTCGGCAATCCCATTAAATCTGCAGGAGTCTTTGTCACTGTACAGGGCCAGTCTCCATAGGGCCTATCTAAATGAGCGATGCGGACTGCCATATTAAAGACTTCCAAAACATCATGATCGCCAAATCCGTAAAACGGATCGCGACAATTGTCGCTAGCAACTGCAACGGGAATTCCGGCTGCTTTGAGTTCGTGCAGCAGTGTCACTCCTCGCCAGCGAGGTGTACGCTGAGATTCTCGGTCTTGCAGGTAAAGGTTGCACATCGGCAAGCTGACAATGCCAATATTTGCTTCCTTGACTAATGCGATAGTTTCTGTTACTAAATCTGGCGGTTGTACAGCTAAACTACAGCAGTGTCCGCAGATGATTTGACCGGAAAATTGATGGCGGATGGCGGTTTTTGCGACTTCCCGCAGTGTTACTGAATCTGGATCGTCGTTTTCGTCGGTGTGGAAGTCGAGGTTTAAATTTCGTTCTTTGGCTAAGGCAAAAACTCGATCGAGTTGTTTGTCTAAATCGGGGTTGATATAGGCGACTCCGCCGAGAATGCCGCCGGTTTGGGCCATGCGATCGGCTAATTTTTCGCCGGCTGGTGTCAGGAAATAGTCGAGGGAAACCAGGGAAACTGCTTGCAAGATCAGCCGATCGCCCCATTCGGCTTGCAGCGCTTCAAATACTCCCCAACTAACGGTTCCCTGTTTGCCCGCGCTGTCGATGTGAGTGCGGATAGCCTTGGTTCCGTGGGCGTAGCTGCACTTGAGTCCGAACTCCATTCGCCGATAAACATCCTCTGCATTCCAGTTTTTTTGAGCGTCAGCGCCCACTGCTTCGATCGCGCTGGCAAAAGTTCCATCGGGATTGGGCGATCGTTCCCAAATGTGGCCTTTGTCTAAATGCGTGTGCATATCCACAAAACAAGGCCAAACTAAGCCGCGGTGCAAATCTACAACTGGGATATCTCCATAGGAGGATACAGGTTTTCTACCTACTGGGATAATTTGGGCGATCGTCCCTGCTGCAATTTCCAAATCCACCAAACAAAAATTGTTCTCACTCCCCGTTGTCGCCACAGTAGAAGCTGACGAGGCGATCGATTTCATCTCTAGAAGAGACGTGGGTACGCGACCATTTTTGAGCAAATAATTAGATGTACTTGGCAACATTAATTTTGTGAGTTAGTATGTATTTTCTTGATAATTCAGCACTACCAGTTGTAACTATAGCAACCCTTGCAGGAATTGTGAACATCTCTCTTTTCCTCTTTCTATATTTTATAGAGGCTCTGCGTCCTCTGCGCCCTCTGTGGTTAGTTCAAAAAAATCTCATGCACAAATGAAATAGAATCGCTAAAGAAACTTGAATTAAATATGTAGCTTTGTTGTTGGTAGTGCAGCCCCGATCGCTGAAGCACAAATATAAAATTTTTATATTTTTGAAGAAACCGCGCAAGTCAGCTTCACGAGTTTTGCTATGCCGGATACTTCCAGAGCCTGAATCCTTTTGCTATCATAAATCACTGCTTCAAATTGCAATTTCACTTTCAACTAACAGCAGCATCCATAGCAAGATCCCAAAAAAACTGTGTCAAAACCCAAGCATATAGTTTTAACATCCCATCCCGACAGATCCGGCACAAAACCTCATCCCATTTACTGGGGAGAAATCGATCCCCTGAAACGGGGGCCTGTGATTGGTAGCCTCACCAAATCGTCTCACCGGAATGCGATCGGCACTCATTCGGGTTCCTACTCTGTTTATCGTGCGCTAGCAGTTGCGAACGGCGCACTCCAAGCAGATCACCGCCCCGATTTTACCAACACCTCTCCGGCCGCACACATCGGGCCGCACCCGAGTTGGGGCGATCGCAATTTGATTGTTTCTCTCGATCCCTTTGGGGGTTTGGTTAGCGAAGTTTATACTTCATTTCTCCAGCAGGGATACGATATTCGACCGACAATTGCTGTCACTAAAGCTCACATTAATATGCCGGAATTGCAAGATGCCATCGCTAAGGGGCGAGTGCAAATTGATGGCAAAATAGTCAAAGCAGGTGGCAATTTAGCAGTAACTAAAATTGCGATCGATCCGGTGTGGTATTTGCCGGGAATTGCGAGGCGAATCGGCGCCCAAGAAAGCGTTCTCCGCCGTGTCCTGTTCGAGCAAACAGGCGGAATGTTCTCGGATTTAGTGACGCGGCCAGATTTACACGTTTTCTTGCCACCAATTGGCGGAACTACGGTTTATATTATTGGCGATGTCGGGAATATTTCTGACACCGATAAGCAGTTGGCGGTACGGGTACACGATGAATGCAACGGTTCAGATGTCTTCAGTTCGGATATCTGCACTTGTCGCCCTTATTTGGTACACGGGATGGAAATTTGCATCCAAACTGCACAATCCGGCGGTTCTGGGGTAATAGTTTACTTCCGCAAGGAAGGGAGAGCTTTGGGGGAAGTGACTAAGTTTTTGGTGTACAATGCCAGAAAACGGCAGGAAGGCGGCGATCGAGCTGATGCCTATTTTACGCGCACTGAATGTGTTGCGGGAGTTCAAGATATGCGGTTTCAAGAACTAATGCCAGACGTGCTGCACTGGTTGGGGATCTCTCGCATTGACAGTTTAGTTTCTATGAGCGATATGAAATACAATGCGATTATCAATTCTGGCATTCAGGTGGTCGATCGCATCCCCATTCCTGAAGATTGGATTCCTGCAGACGCACAAGTCGAAATCGTCGCCAAAAAAGCCGCCGGCTACTACACGCCTGACCCTGTGCCAGATGCTACAATTCTTGCAGAAGCGATCGGACGCGATTTAGGAGATTGAGAGGGCTAAGACGCGATCGGACGCGAACTATCGCGTCTTGGCCACATAAAATTATTGCTGGTTTTTGATCAGTCAGGGTAGGTTATGGCTAATTTGCGTTCTAGTGTGATCGTAAAAACAGATATTTGTGGATATACCGCCAGAGTCAAAAAATTATCTCAGTCGGACTTAAGTAGTTTGTTAAACGAGCATAAAACTTTTGTTTCAGATATTAGCGCCAGAAATGAAGGCAGCGTGATTAAAGGGGAAGGTGATTCATTTTGGATAATTTTTCCCAGCGTCACAGCAGCGGCGGTAGCAGCCATAGAAATGCAGCAAGAATTGAGAGCGCAACAATCTAGCAAGGCGAACGACGAACGATTGGCTATTCGCGTGTCGATTACATTAGGAGATGTCTTGCATCAAGATAAAGATATCTTTGGCGATACGGTGAATTTAACAGCGCGCATAGAATCAGTAACTCCGCCGGATGAAATATATTTGTCCCAAGCAGCATGGCTAGCGCTCAACAAAGCAGAAGTGCAAACGTCTTTTGTCAACGAGTTTTCTTTGAAAGGGATGAGCGAACCTGAAAAAGTTTACAAAGTTGACCAAAGTTACAAAACGCGAATTATCAAGAATCAAGCAATAATTAAAGCAGATTTGAGAGGTTTTATAGCCTATCAAGAATCTAATTCGATCAAAGATGTGGAATATTTGCTCACCAACTTTGATACTTTTGAAAAAACAATTTGCGAAGAATACGGCGGCACAATTCGGAGTATTGTTGGCGATTCGCATTTGTTGACTTTCCCGGAAGCTCACTCAGCCTTAGCGGCAATGGAAAGTCTGTGCGAGAATTGGAAACTTTTTATTGACGCCAATCAAATACCTTGCGGCTTGTCGGTGGGAGTTGCTAAGGGAAATTTATATATATTTAGGTCTTGCACTTACGGAAAAGATATTCACATAGCCGACAGGCTGGAAGATTTAAGTAAAATAGTATGTCCGGGTAGAGAAAGAAATTCGGTCATAGTTTCCGATCAAATAAAACGCGAAGTCAGCGGGTCTAAGTGGGAATATAAGCTGATCAAAATCGATAAAAATGCGATTTTAGATAATCTTTTAGATTACAGTCAGTTTGACTTTTTTCAAGAAAATGATGTTTACCGCTGTTTGGTAGTATGAACTTGGGCAATAGTGAACTTGAGACTGTAGAATATCTGAGAACGCCGGCTGCTATTCGTCAAAAGTGCGATCGGCTTTTTGATTTAGCCAGCCAGGACAAACTTCGCTACTTCCGCGTCGATTTATCCCAACTCGACAAAGCAGCAAATTATGTAATTGACACAACGCGCCAACAGTATCCTGATTTTAACATTCCCTTTCACAGTCGCTGGCGACATTTTGAAGCCGGCAACTTGTCGCGAATCGCCGAATTGGATGCAGCAATAGCCGAATTTGCACTCATAGAGCAAGCTAAGATCAAATTTGATTTAGCCATTGTCAGCGTTTTGCTTGATGCCGGTGCTGGTGCAGATTGGCAGTATTGCGAATCCGAAACCGGACAGGTTTACCGCCGTTCTGAAGGGTTAGCAATAGCCAGCTTGCGGATGTTTTGTCAAGGTGTTTTTTCCAGCAATCCCGATTTTCCTTGGCAAGCTGATTTTCGCGGACTTTCTCAATTAAAACTAGAAGCCTTAGCTGCTGGATTTCAGGTAAGTCGAGACAATCCGCTAGTTGGTTTAACAGGCAGATTAGAATTATTGCAGCGTTTGGGGAAGGCGATTTGCCAGCATCCATTATTATTTGGTAGCGAAAACCCGCGTCCCGGCAATTTGGCAAAATACTTGCTCGACAGTCGGGTTTCGGGAGACAAAACTGTGAATGCTACTGAAGTATTGAGCGCTGTTTTGACAGGTTTTGGGGAAATTTGGCCGGGAAGATATGCAATTGGTGGCGTTAATTTAGGCGATGTTTGGCGGCATCCGGCTTTAACAGGAGAAAATCTGGGAGATGAATTGGTGCCGTTTCACAAACTCTCGCAGTGGTTGACTTATTCGCTGTTGGAACCGCTGCAAGAAGTTGGTTTAGAAGTCGCGGGATTGGATGAGTTAACGGGATTGCCGGAGTACCGCAACGGCGGTTTGTGTTTGGATATCGGGCTGCTGCAGCCCAAAGATTCGGCTATTTTTGCACAGAGTTACTTGCCTGGTTCGGAAGTTATAGTAGAGTGGCGATCGCTGACTGTGAATCTTTTAGATAAAATTGCCGCTGCTATTCGAGAAAAGCTGCATTTGAGTGCGGAAGAATTGCCGCTGGTGAAGATTTTGCAAGGAGGAACTTGGGCGGCGGGGCGGAAAATTGCGGGCGAATTGAGGCCTGGTGGAGTGCCGCCAATTCAGATTGAAAGTGACGGGACTGTGTTTTAGAGGGAAGAAGGAAGTTCGGCAACGGATTCGCTCGACGGATATAACGGATGTCAGGAAGAAGGAAAAGGGAAGTTCGGCAACGGATTCGCTCGACGGATGTAACGGATGTAACTCACATCTTGCACCATTCTCAAGAACGGGCTCTTCGGCCCGTTCCACAAAGAGTAGATTTTCTTGTGGAACAGGCCGAAAAGCCTGTTGCTGACAATGGTGCAAGATATCAGATGTAACGGATGTCAAGAAGAGGGAAGAAGCAAGAGGGAAGAAGAAAGAGGGAAGAAGCAAGAAGGAAGAGGGAAATTTATTCCCTCTTCCAACTTAAAATTAAAAATTCCAAATTCAAACCTGAAAACTATACCTCACACTACACTCCCAACAAGCTGCTTAGCGGCAAGTGCGATATTTGACGTGATAAACTAAACCGCGATGAGCCAAATCGAAGGAGTCAACGGTGGCCATGCCGGCACCGCGGGCTGTCATTGCAGCATTTACTCTCATATTTACACTATCACCACAGCGAGACCAAACATTCGCTATAGTGGCTAAGCTATCTCGAACATTGTAGTTAGTTTGGCCCCTGAGATTCCGATTTAAAACTGGCTTAGGATCGCGAATTAAATAACTTACAATTTTAATTGTTATTGTGGGATGGGCGTCCCGCCCGTCCCACAATCTTGTGGAAGTTATTTAATTTTCATTCCTTAGTGTCGCTCTGGGGGGATGAAAGGTAATTGTCGGAGCAATTTTATTCGCGCGGTATTCGTGTTTTCAATAGGGTTTGATATAAGTAGTCCAGGACGCAGGGGCCGCAGAAATCGGTTTTTTTTTGCGTCAAGAATGCCTCGATGGCTGATAAGTTATAATAAAGCCAATTAATTATTCAAAAAAATGAGTGCTAAAGTTACTGTCATTGACCATCCTTTGATACAGCACAAGTTAACTCTGATGCGGCAAACTCAAACGAGTACGGCGAAATTTCGCCAATTGCTCAAAGAGATTGGAATGCTGCTAGCCTATGAAGTGACGCGAGATTTGCCGCTAAAATACGAACAAATAGAAACGCCGATCGCGAAAATGAATGCACCGGTGCTGGCTGCTGAAAAGAAAATTGTGATTATTTCGATTATGCGTGCTGGTCAGGGACTGTTAGATAGTATTTTAGAGCTGATTCCGTCTGCGAGGGTAGGACATATTGGTTTGTACCGCGATCCGACAACTCGGATGGTGATTGAATATTATTTCAAAGTTCCCCAGGATATCGAACAGCGAGATGTTTTAATTGTCGATCCGATGCTGGCTACTGGTAATTCAGCAGTGGCGGCAGTGGATAGGCTGAAAGAAGTTCATCCGAAGTCTATTAAATTTTTGTGCTTGCTGGCGGCACCGGAGGGAGTGGGGCACTTTCACGAACAACACCCTGACGTGCAGATTTATACGGCTGCTGTTGACGAGTGTTTGGACGAGCATGGCTATATTGTACCCGGACTGGGAGATGCGGGCGATCGACTTTACGGGACTATGTGAATTCAATAAAATTATTTTCTGCTGTATATGTCAATACATTCATTTAAAAATAACTTTACTAACATAAGCAGTGGTTTGATAGTGCGATATAATGTAAGTTGTAAAATTTTAATGTCAAGAAAAGCCTATATATAACATGGCTTGTAGGGTTTTATTACATTAAATTCGTAAATTGCATGATCTAGATGTATTTACTGCATTTTATGGTTAAATTCTATGCCTTTAGTGTAATTTCTTGCCAGAATTAGTTATTAAAATAGATGTATGATGCTAAGCGTTTGCGAGCGACTACTAACATTTTTTGACGAGGGAAAAAACAATGGAGACTACAGCACAGAAGGAAGCCCCAACTCAGCCTGTTGAGGAAGTGAAAATTCAGAATATCAACAGTTTGGAGTTTGAGCTTTGGGCTAAAGCAGTGAAACGGCAGATGATTGCAGCACTCTCTAAAAAGGGCGCGATTTGACATCTGTGGGTTTTTTGTGCACAGGTTGTGTTAATTAATTAAATTAACAAAATTTTTGTCTGCATTGTTGTCCGAGTTGCGGGAGAGGCAAGAGAAAGAATTTTCCTTTTTCCGAGTTTTGGACGTACAGGTGGAAGGAAGCCGGGTTTTTTTACGAAAATACTTCTGTTGCGATCGGCAGAAATGGTAAAAAAACCCGGTTTCTTTGTGTCATATCATGTCCGATCGAGTGACCGCGATTAAAAGGGCGGGTTTTTGAGATTGTCATTTATTGGCAGATATTTTTCGTGAGGGGATCCCCTACCGTATTATGGGTAATCGACCGGACATACAGCACTTTCCAGGTAAGTGAAGTACAGAGAAACCGGGTTTCTTGAATAAAACCGGTTTCTGGCGAGAAATCCAGAAGAAACCCGGTTTCTGGGGTGTACTTTATAAACCTGGAATCCGCTGTAATATCAAGAGTGTCTCCGGGACTGTTCTATCTGCCGAAGGCTTTCTGCCAGATTACGATCGCTTGTCAACCGCCGCCAGCAAGCGCAGACTTCCGTCTTGAATCTGCACTGCTTTCACCGTTCCCACAGCAACTCTTTGTTGACCGTTAGCCATCGCTACCTCAATCTTAATCTTGGGGTCAGCCTGTAATCCTAGCCGCCCCCAGAGCCACTTGACTTGAGTAGCAGGAAAAGAACTCACTTGTACATCAGAAAATGGTGAATTAACCCAGCGGCTACCGTCGTAAAAACTTGCTACCTGCACCTGATACCAAACTTGTTCTCCTGCCAATTTTAACTCATTGTTCGGTTCTGGTTCCAGCCACTCAGCGGGATTGACACTGTTAATTAAAGTAGCAGAACCCATAATTTGACTTTTGTGGTCTTCTAAACTTTCCGCCTGAGAAACTGCTTCCTGAAGTTTGTTGACCAAATTCCGAATTCGAGTTCTTGTTTCGCTGTCAGTATCTGATTGCTGGTCGAGCCAATTCATCGCTTCGCGAGTGCCGTCTTGAGAAGCTACAATCAGGGCGCCCCAAGCCTTGACATCGGCGTCAGCGGCATTCACTCTCAAGGCGGCGTCGATGCGGTTCCAGATCCGCCCGCTGTCATTTTTGAGGGTTGTGGCTATTTCGTGAGAGTTGCTCGGATCGGCTTCAAATACTTGCAAAGCTTCAGTCCAGCGGCCGTCGATCAATTCTGCGAGAACTTGTTGACCGGGACTGGCCCAAGATGCGATCGCCTGAGCCCGAGTGATTTTAGCGTGAAATTCGATCGTTTCTAGCTGAGCTTGCGCGACTGCGGGCCAATTTTTGCCGGCTTTCCCCTTCGCCACACGCATGACATTTAATGCTGGAGACCACAGGCCGCTTTTCGCCAGTCGCAGCCCATTTTTGTAAGTCTCGTCATTGAAGGCAATTTCTTCTAAAGAAATCGCCGTTAACTGAACTGGGTTGGGCAAAAATTTGCGCGGGCCAATTTGATAAAGGGTAAATTGCGGCTCTAAACCAACTGTTTGGTCGATCGCCAACTGCGGGTTTTCGCCCTTAACAATTTGCTGCCAATTCGGCGGTTGTCCAGCCGCACTCGCCCACTCCAACAGCGGCATTAAATGATTTTGGCTGGGGTTGTAGCGAACGACTTGTCCGTAGGGAATTTTCTTGTCGCCCTGCTTTAGTTGACCGCTGACATTAAACCAAATGCCCGATGCGGGGGGCTTGCCATCAAAGCGGCGCAGTTCTGTTAGGGGTAGCGACTGATTGGAGGCTTGATTGTTAGATGTAGAGTCAGCTAAAGAAGCAATGACAAAAGATTCTGCAGGGCCTTCTACATTCACAGAACTTGCTAGTTGGAAATACTGCTCTTTATCGGAACTGCGATCGGGAAATTGCACTCGCTTGTACACCCGAAGTTCGACAATTTGACGACAAGGATTTTTGCAAACAGTAGAAGCCTTAACAGTTCTTTCTACCATCACCGGTAATAGCAAATCGGCAATAGAATTATCGCGGGATTGATCGACGGGAAGCGGCAGGGCTTCTCCGGTTACGAATCCCAATTTGCGGATGCTGGCTTTGATTTGATCGAGAGTTTGGATCGAATCTCTGCTACCTGTAGGCAGGCGCGACCATTCCGGCACAAATTGAGAGATCAACTTGTTGCCATTGGGATCGACAATTAGCTGATAACTCAGCCAAGCGCCGCCTCCCATTAAAGCTGCACAGCCACCCAAGATGCTGAGGGCTGTCAAATTAGCTATCAGTCTTTTCCAGGGATATCTGGCGCGAGTTCGGGGAGTAGGTATTGGAAGCGGGGACTCTTGAAGATTTTTGGGGCGTCGGGTTTGGCGACGGCGTCTTGTCGGGGGAGGAGCAACTTTGGGATTTTCTGGGGGTTTGGCTCGATTTTTTGAGGGGTTAATTTTGTGTTCCATCATGCCATTTTAGAATTTAGATTTTAGAATTTAGAGTTTAAAATTGCAATAGCCGATCGTACTGCCGACCTATGATATCCCAAGTGTATTGGCTGTCAACGAGCGATCGCGCGTTGACAGAGAGCTCCTGTCTTAGCTGCTGATTTTCAAACAAACTGGCGATCGCCTCAACATACTCCTGAACATTGTTCGCCCGCAAGGCCCTTATCAGTTGTGGGCCGCCATCGACGGCTAAACCCTCCAAACCTCGATCGCTAGCAACCACGGGAGTTCCCGCAGCCATCGCCTCCAAAGTTTTATTTTTAATCCCAAAACCTATCCGCATCGGCACCACACAAACAGCAGCTTGATGCAAATATTCTGCCACCCTTTGCACCCGACCTACTACTTGAATTCCGGGAAGTTCTCCCAAGGCGAGCACTTCCGGGACTGGCGAAGCCCCGACTAGGGTGAGGGTAGCATCCCGATAGCGCTGCTGCAAAGGCGGCAGTATTTGCAAACTGAGAAACCGCGCCGCGTCAATATTGGGCAAATTGTTCATTGCGCCTGCAAAAATTAAGGTGTGTCCTCCCGGATCGATCGACCGGTACGGAAATTGAGTTAAATCCACGCCGTTAGGAATTACATCTATGGGAGGTACAAAAAAATCTTGTTTTCCTGGCACTCGAACCGGAGGCAACAGTAATTCGAGGAGTTGCTCTCTGTCTGTGGATGTTGTCGCCACAATGCGGGAGAATTTGGAACAGTAGCGTTTTTCGTAGCGGGCGAGTAGGGGTAAATTTAGTCGATCCCGCAGGGGTTTTTCCGAGGTGCCGGTTGCTAACATTTCCCTGCAAGTTCCCCAAACGGAACTGTGAATGTTTGCCACTGTCAGCACTTTTTGTCGCCATTCTGGACGCACGTAAATCTCGTTAACGCTGTGCTCGCAGGTGACAACATCGCATTTGCCTGCTGTTACTAATTCGTCTGCCCAATTCTGCATTGCTTGGGAGTAGCTTGAGAGGACGTTCGGAGGTGTCCCGGACAACAAAAATCGACCGAATCTGTGGAATTTTCCTATTATTTCAGAGAAACCCCCCTCAGTCCCCCCCTTGTTAAGGGGGGGAGGCAAGAAGCCCTCCTCAAGCCCCTGGTTAAGGGCAGGAAATAACCCCCCCTCAGTCCCCCCCTTGTTAAGGGGGGGAGGTAAGAATCCTTCCTCAGTCTCCTGGTGGAGTCTTAGCCCCCCCTTAGCAAGGGGGGGTTGGGGGGGTAATCGCGGGTTGGGAAAAACTGCTAATTCTGTGACTTGCTGGCGCAATGCGTCGATTTGTGCGTCGGTGACATCGGGCGATCGTACAGTGCCGAGAATTACCTCATGTCGCTGGCTCAAGTATTGTAATAAATTAAACGTCCTTACCTGAGTTCCTCCGCGGCTGGGCGGATAGGGAAAAGTTGAGGAAAGCATTAAAATCTTCATGGGATGTGGGATAAATAAATTTGCCGCTTGCGCGATAAAATTGATTGATAAAACGTTTTTTTTTTACAATCTTCGCACCTATGGACGAATTATCTCTTAAGGCGCTGCTGGAAGACTTGAAAAAGTCCGACGAAAGTGTTCGCGATCGGGCAACTACTGAACTCTGGCACACTTGGTTTAACCAGAAAGGTGACTATGGGATGCAAATTCTCAGGCGAGCGCAAGTTTCGCTGGATGCAGGCGATGTTCACCACGCTTTGGATTTGCTGACGAAATTGATTGCGGAAGCGCCGGATTTTGCGGAAGCTTGGAACCGACGCGCCGTACTTCACTATACTCAAGGAAATTATAAAAAGTCGATCGACGACTGCGAAATTGTCCTCAAACTGAACCCGGTGCATTTTGGGGCGTTGCACGGTCTGGGTTTGTGCTACGCTGCCTTGGGAGAATACCTAAATGCTATTCAAGCTTTTCGTCGCGCTTTGGAAATTCAACCGTTTGCTTTGGTGAATCAAAAGTTAATTCTCGAATGTACGGCTCGTTTGAGTTAAAGTTAATTTTCCTGGACCCAAAAGTGTTAATACCAAATTGTAAGCTGCTACGCATTTAAATTGAATCCAGATCCGGGTTCTGGGGCCAGTTCCACAATAATAATTGTATAAAAAATGACTGTCAAATTAGATGTACAACAGCTTAGTCACTTTTTAGCAATCTAAAATCTAAAATCTAAAATCTAAAATTGTCTAAGTTAGTGCCTAAAATTAGCGTTTGCATTCCTACTTACAATCGAGTGCATCTGCTGGCTTGTGCGATCGCCAGCGTGCTAGATCAAACTTATACAGATTTTGAATTAATTATCTGTGATGATGGTTCTACTGACAGCACTCCTTTGTTGATGTCGGAATTTGTCGTAGCTTGCGGGGCGGGACGCCATCGCCCGATTCGCTACATTCGCCACCCGCAGAATATCGGCAAGAGTAATAATATGCGATCGGGCTTTGCTGCTGCAAGGGGCAAATATTTTATCAAGTTTGACGATGACGATCGCCTCAGCCCGCAATTTCTAGAGCGGACATCTGCTATTTTAGATAAAGACCCCAGCATCGATTTTGTCAGTACAGATCACTGGGTGATCGACATTAACAATTATATTGACGAAAACCAGACGAAACTGAATTCGCAGCGGTGGGGGCGCACCGAGTTGTCGGCTGGAATTATTGAAGATTTGCTCTCGGCAGTTTTTCTCAGACAAAGTTTGCAAATAGGGGCGACTTTGTTTCGCCGCCGCGCGCTGGAAGAAGTCGGATTTCTGCGGCCGAATTTGCAAAATTGCGAAGATAACGATTTGTTTGTAAGACTTGCGATTGCTGGCAAAAAGTGCTATTACTTGCCGGAGCTGTTGATGGAGTATCGAGTTCATGCAGGACAGCAAGGAGTCGATCGGGCAATTCCGTATTTAAGCGATAAATTGCGCTATTTGACCGGCTACGAATTTGATTCCGAGAAGTTGGAAACAGTCAGGCTCAAAAGGATTGCAGAAACTCAATTAGCGCTGGGTTTGCGGCTGATTGAGGTGGGTGAAACTGCAAAAGGACGCCGGATGGTGCGGGAGGGAAAGTCTGTTTCTGCGGCGAAAATGTGGGCAGGTTTGGGATTGTCGCTGCTGCCGGTCGAGTTGCGTCCAAAAGCGTTTGAGTTTGTGCGAGAGTTGATTAAATAAGGCATGAGAATTAAATAACTTAGAATGCGTGATGGTTCTTGTGGGATGGGATCTTATAGCCCGTCCAGAAACGGCGGGCGGGACGCCCATCCCACTTTCAAGAGTGTAAATTATTTAATTCGCGATCGTAACCATCAATAAGAGTTATTAATTATCAGCAGGATATAAGATATTAATTTATTAGAGTAGGGGGTTTTGTTTGGCATTGAGATTTGCTCAGATTTGGCTCGATAGAAAACTTTTCGGGGAGCCTTGAGAGAGTAGGCTAAAAATAAAAATTCGATCAGACACGTTTTAGATTAAATTAAGAAATTAAGAAATACTGAAAATTAAGTATTTACGACTTTGACATCGATCGGGGACGAGTACAGACCTTTCCTTGGGTCTGCCCTGCTTGTGCTATCTGTCAGGCGATTAGGGAAAACTTTTGCCCTGAGAGTGGGTGAAGGGATCAAAGTCAGCATTGTTAAATTCTGTCTATTTTATTAATGCACCACTCATGTCAATAACTAATCGGATTAGTTTCAATAATCTCCAGGGCGACATCTTCGGCGGTGTCACGGCTGCCATTGTCTCGCTGCCCCTGGCCCTCGCCTTCGGGGTCGCTTCGGGAATCGGGCCGATCGGGGGACTGTACGGTGCCATTTGTGTTGGCTTCTTTGCGGCGCTGTTTGGCGGCACCCCAACACTGATTTCGGAACCCACAGGGCCGATGACTGTGGTGATGACTGCGATCGTCGCATCCCTCACCGCCAGCAATCCCGAACAAGGGCTAGCAATGGCGTTTACCGTTGTGATGCTGGCGGGGTTGTTTCAAATCATCTTTGGTATTTTCAAGCTAGGGAAATACGTCACCCTGATGCCATACAGCGTGATTTCGGGCTTTATGTCGGGAATTGGCGTGATTTTGATAATTCTGCAAATTGCACCGTTTCTGGGTCAAGCCCCTCCCAAAGGAGGTGTTTTGGGCACTTTTATGGCAATTCCGCAGTTGCTGGCAAACGTAAATCCGCCGGAAGCAATTCTCGGTATCTTGACGGTGGCAATTATTTTCCTGATGCCCAAAAAGCTGAAGAAAATCGTACCCCCGCAATTGATAGCGCTGATTGTCGGCACGGTAATTTCCCTGACTGTGTTTCAGGGCGCGGATATTCGCCGGATTGGAGAAATTCCGGTGGGACTGCCTCCCTTGCAATTGCCGACTTTTTCCGCCGGTCAACTCACGGTGATGTTTGTGAATGCGGTGATGCTGGGGATGCTGGGCTGTATCGATACCTTGCTGACGGCGGTGGTGGCGGACAGTCTGACGCGGACTGAGCACAAGTCCGATAAGGAGTTGATCGGTCAAGGAATTGGCAATATCATGTCGGGGATCTGCGGTGGCTTACCGGGGGCCGGGGCAACGATGGGAACTGTGGTCAATATCCAAACAGGCGCGACTTCGGCGTTGTCGGGTTTAACTCGGGCGTTGGTGCTGCTGGTGGTGGTTTTGGGCGCGGCGAAGTTAACTGAACCGATTCCGATGGCGGTGTTGGCGGGGATTGCGCTGAAGGTGGGGATTGATATTCTTGACTGGAGTTTCCTGAAACGATCGCACAAAGTATCTGTTAAGGGTTCCCTGATCATGTACGGGGTGCTGTTTTTGACTGTGTTTGTGGATCTGATTGTGGCGGTGGGTGTGGGCGTCTTTATTGCCAATATCCTGACTATCGAACGGTTGAGTAGTTTGCAGTCTGCGGGAGTGAAGCTGATTTCCGATACGGATGATGATGTGGTCCTCAGTCAGGAGGAGAAGCAACTCTTGGATCGGGGTAGGGGGCGCGTGTTGCTGTTCTGCTTGAGCGGCCCGATGATTTTTGGGTTGTCGAAGGCGATTTCCCGCGAACACAATGCTATGAAGGATGCGGATGCTTTGGTGATGGATCTGACTGCTGTGCCCATGCTGGGGGTGACGGCTTCGCTGGCGATCGAAAATGCGATTCGCGATGCCTGCGATAAGGGTTTGCAGGTTTACATCGTCGGTGCCAGCGAGAAAATTCAGCAGCGCTTGCAGAAGTTGGGATTGTTGGATCTGATTGCGCCAGAGCATGTCATGAGCGATCGTACCGCAGCCTTGCGACAAGCCGTCGCTGTGGTTGACAACAAAGGCATCCCCTTGGGAGCGCCTGTGTAACAAGGCGCGAATTCGCCAAAATAGTAGTGGTTTAGCAGGAGTGCCCGTTTTTCCTGCTATTTCTATGGCTCGATCGATCGTTTCACCTTCCTATTTCCACTAAAGTTATAAACATTGCCCGCTCTAAGTTTTTCCTAAATATCGTGTCTATATTTTCCGAAATTCCCACTGTATGGCTGCAAATTTCCCTCGTGGGTATCTGGCTGGGTTTGATTTTACTGGTCGCTGAGGGGTTAAATCGCTTTACTTCTGTCAATCCTGAAGTATCGCGGAAGGTGGTTCACATCGGTACTGGAAATGTGATTTTGCTGGCTTGGTGGCTGGAAATACCCGGTTGGGTGGGGATTTCGGCGGGAGTTTTAGCAGGTGCGATCGCCCTAATTTCTTACCAAGTTCCGATTTTGCCCAGTCTTAACAGTATCAACCGGAAGAGTTGGGGGACTTTTTTCTATGCTGTTAGTATCAGCGTTCTCGTAGCTTGGTTTTGGCCGCTGCAACATCAGGAATACGCTGCTTTGGGCATTTTAGTGATGACTTGGGGCGACGGATTGGCTGCTGTCATCGGCCAGAAATACGGCAAACATATTTATCGAGTTGGGGGAATACAAAAGAGTTGGGAAGGTTCTGCAACTATGTATTTGGTGAGTTTTGCTATTAGTAGTTTGATTTTGCTGGCGGTTCAAGGCAATATTTGGCAAACTTGGGCTGTGTCTGCTGTTGTAGCTTTGGCTGCTGCTACTTTGGAGTCGGTTTCCAAGCTGGGAATTGACAATCTGACTGTGCCGATCGGCAGTGGGGCGATCGCCTTTTTCCTAAATCAATTTTTGATAATTGGTAATGTGTAATCTGAACTTCCCCCCACGGGGGGCGTTACTGGATACAGGTAGGAATTCAAGATTTTGCAATTGCTATAAACCAAGTCGGGTGAGTTTTGTAAATTCCGATCAAAGGTGATTCATACCGTGAATCAGCAACCCCAATTATCAATTGTCTAAGTCCCGTTAAAGCAGCCGACGTGCTTGTAAAATTTGTTGTTGCCATTGCTCGAAAACGGGGATTTTTGAGCGATCGTCTGTTGGAAACATCGCCCTTATTTGCTCGATTAGCTCGATCGCCAGCGGTACGCCAAGCTGCAATTGTTCCAAGACATCCCGCTGAGCAAAAACGGTTTCCGGTGTTCCTTCTAAAATCAATTTTCCTCGATCCATTACAAACACCCAATCAGCCCAGCGGTAGATGAAATCGAGGTCGTGACTTGCTAAAAGGATAGTGGTTCCGGCGCTGTGAATTTGTTGAAGTAAACCGATCAGTTGTCGGGTGTGACGCGGATCGAGATAGGCGGTAGGTTCATCTAACAGCAGCAGTTTGGGCTTGAGAATCATGATATCGGCGATGGAAACCCGCTTTTTCTGGCCCAAACTGAGATTGTGAATTGGTTCGCGGGCGAGTTCGCTTAGATCGAATTGCTCGATCGCCTGCTGCACCTGTTGAGCAATTTCGGATTCTCTCAAGCCTAAATTGTACAATCCATAGGAAATATCTTCTTCTACCGTCGAAGCTACTAATTGATGTTCGGGATTTTGAAAGACGAGTCCGATTTGTTGGCGCAGTTGCATCAAAGATTTGCGATCGTAGCGCAAGGGTTCACCGTGCCAGCGAATCATTCCCTGTTGCGGTTGATATAAGCCATTTGCTAACAGAAAAAATGTGGTTTTGCCACAGCCATTTTGACCGATCAGCCCGCACCGTTTCCCAGCGGGAACTTTGAGATTTAAACCCTGAATTGCCACTCGCGAACCGCAGGGATAGGAGTAGGAAGTGCGATCGAATTCGAGAATCCATTCAGACATATTTGTTATTTTTTATTTTTTGTTATTTGTTATTTTTTATAGCCTTCCAGGCTCTGCCTGGGAATACATACCCGGAGGCTATGCCTCCAATTACCAATTACCAATTACCGATTTCAATTGTATAGCAATCCTTGCAGGAGTCGTAAACTTTTTACCCCACCCCAACCCTCCCCTTATCAAGGGGAGAGAGTAAGAAATTCACAAATGATTTATAATTGCTAAATTTGTGTCAGTCTCGATCAGATTTTGCCAACTGCCAAAGTTGCATTTCATAACAGAGATGTTGCTCAAAAAGTTGACTTGCCTCCAATCCTTCAACCACCAGCTTCTTGAACCAGCGACGAAATATCCAGCGCAGGAATTTGTGGACGGGGGGAACTGTAATCGCAATCAAATCTGCAACATAAATCATTGTATTTAGTCCATATCGGCGGAAAGTATCGACATACAAATCGATTGTTGGCAAAATATGGGCGGAAATATCCTCAGTTTTTACTAAAGTGAATCCAGCTTGCTTTAATGCTGCATGAAGTTCCGTAACAACATGACAATTAGAGAACATTCCCTCTTGATAATTAGCATCAGATCGCAGCATATCAGCCAGCAAAACGTAACCGCCGGGATTGAGGATTTTGGCGGCACCGTTAGCAATATCAACAGCCGACATATACTGGCTACTTTCGCTAAAGAGAATAAGATCGTAGAAATGGGTTGCTTTGAAGTCTTCAAACCTCGTGAGGTGGAAGATTGCCCGATCGCGCGTACACTTAAGAAAGCGCTGTTGTTGGAAAGGATCGGGTGCGAGCCCTTCGACTGCAAAACCTCGATCGAGCAAATAAGCCGCATTTCCGCCAATCCCGCAGCCCACATCGAGTATCGTATGAGTGCCTTTGGGGATTGCATCTAACAGTTTTACAGTATAAGCTTGCTGAGCGACGCGCAATCGTGCGATCGTGAGTTCGTCAGCGGGCACAGGTAGGGTTTCCCAATAGCCGTAGTGAAGGTAGGGCGAATCTGTCAAGCCCAAATAGTAATTAAGCGCTGCATTTTGGTAGCGAGTTACTTTAGAAATTTCGATAGATTTTGGCTGCGACATTGGGAAAATTTAGTAAGTTTTAGGATTTAGGGCTGAGTTGAAATTCTTCCCAGCGCTTGCATACTTGTTCATAGCACTCAACCGGAGAAATTGCCAACTTTTGCAACAAATTGATATCAATGTTACCGTGGGCGATCGACAAAAATATAATTGCTTCCTTGGGTTCGTAGCTATCAATGATTTGGAGCAGATTTGAAACAGTATTTTGCTCGATTTCTAGTTGTTGCAAATAAACGGTTGCCTCCAAGTCGGAAATAAATTCCAGATCGTACTTGATAGTATCTACGCTCCAATTCACATAGCCGTTAATGGGAGTATTGATTTTGCAAGCAACCAAGCCTCGTCCTTGATGCAAAAAGCCATTCCAAGCGGTATGTCCGATCGACAAAATATTCTGATGAATAAACAAGTTTTGCCAGTAGCCAAAACTACCCTGCCAAACACTATCTTCGATTCGCATTTTTTTAGTTTCCCGCTGCCTAAAATTTCGTTATTGTCGATCGGGAAACGGAGCACAACAGCAGATTATTTGTAAAAATATTGAACTCACCATCATCCATACCTCGCAGATGAAAAACATGATTGTAAACAAATCGGCGGGCATCCTGACTCAGAGATGCAATGATCTCATTACAGTTGCGGGACAGCGCCGGATTCGCACCGAACTTTCCCCCTTACGTCTGATGTGTGTTTTTCATCAGAGCCGATCGATATACGGGGATATTACCACTATTTGGGATATTTGACAAAAAAAGCCGTGTGCCTATTAACCAAACTCAATATTTTCATACAAATCAGCCAGCGAAATCTCCACAGCAACAGATGTTAAACTCAGCCGATCGCCCATACAGCTATATTCCGAAAAAATCCACTTATTCGCATCAGTTTTAGAATATTGCTCCACCTGTAGCCGATATTGGTCGATTAATAAATACTCCTGAAAACTAGGAATACTGCGATAAGCAGCAAACTTTTCATCGCGATCGTAAGCTTTGGTACCTTTAGACAGCACCTCAGCAATTAGCAGCGGATTAGTAATTGTATCCGTCCGTCCAGATTGCATCTCGATCGGGCGCGCTACCACCATCACATCCGGGTAAGTATAATTATTAAGCTGCGGAACCCAAAGCCGCTGATCCGAACTAAAAGTCCGATATGGTTTCCCTTTTAACGCCAGTTTCAGCGCAACAACTAAATTAGTGGTAATTTCATTGTGATCCGGTGTGCCGCCAGCCATCAGAACAATCTCCCCATTGATAAATTCATGCCGATCCAGAGAATTGATTTCTAATTCTAGATATTCCTCAGCGGTGTAGGTTTTGGTTTCAACTTGCGCGATCATACACAACGCTCTCCTTTAATCTACTCATTTCAGTTTATCTTAAAAATCCTTAATTAGAGGGATGATTTGTTATCTTTATTTCGATATTATTTGGATACCGCAGCTTCGGCTACGCATTCCCACGAATAGTCTGAGAAAAAGAAAAAGCCTGTAGGGGCGGGTTCGCCAAAAGCTTTCTCATGGTGCAGACAGGTTAAATAAACCCGCCCCCACCCCACAAACTAGCCCTTTATTAATAAAAATGATGCAAAATATGAGTCCGATCGCACTTAGGAAACTTATATTATGTCCGATCGATCGCGCATAATACATAAGCTGGGGCGGGTTTTTGAGATTGTCGGTTTTTGGCAAATATTGTTGGTGAACCCGCCCCTACAGGAATCATGGTCAATCGACTGGACATGATATTACTTAACAAACTTACCGCAGCGGGACAAAGTTATAGCCAGTGCTTCCTCCTTGTTTAACTTGCACTAAAATCGGCTTCCCAGCCCGATCGCCCGTGGGCAAAAACTTCACATCCTCGCTCGATCCTGCTGTTGAAAAACTCCGATTTCTGAGTGCTTGTTGCAATCCTTCCCGCGTATTGCTTTGCCGCAAGCCAGCGATGACAGCTTGAGTCGCGTCAAAACTCGTTGCTGTTCGCCAATTCACAATGCCTCCCCAACGCTGGCGGGCATTTTCTGGGAAACGGCTACCGGGATTAGTTTCAGGATGCCAGGGAACGGGCAAAACAATCCCGTCAACGTCTTTTTGTCCGTCTTTTAAAGTTTGAAAGGTGTAGAGCGTAGTGCTGCCGTAGAGTGGCAATTTGCCTCGATTGATGCGAGCCAGAGAAATGGCACGGTCAATGCGATCGATGTGGGGCGCTACCATCAATCCTTGTGCACCTTTGCTGACAGCATCGGCGATCGCACTTTCGGGATTAAAAGAGGGTAAATAAAAGTCGCAAACAGTGGGAACTAATTTGCCACCAGCAGCAGTAAGAGATGCCACAAATTCATCTTTAAATGATATGTTATCCGGTGCTTGGGAATCATAACAAACCGCAATATTAGTTTTGGCTGCTGTTTTCACTCCATATTCTGCTAAGGGAGCTGCCATTAAGCTAATATTGGGTACTGTCCGAAAGATGTAGCTGCCAAATCCTGATAGATTATTGGCAAAGCTCGTCTGGCGCTCCGGGTGCGATCGTTGCCGATGTAGATGTAGATGTAGGTCTATTTTAATTTTTGGCATTCAATAAACCGGGAAGGAACTTGTAGGCGCCCAACCAAATTAAGCCGATGGCAATAATAAAAATAATGGGGGGCGGGCTGTTGTTTTTGTTAGTATCTTGATACAGAATTTTTTCTATTTATTTTGATACTGTAATTATTCATTCAACTAATGTTCACGTCAATTCATATAATTCATTAATTAAGTTCATAAAAGTCATACAGCACTTTCCAGGTAAGTGAAGTACAGAGAAACCGGGTTTCTTGAATCAAACCGGTTTCTGGCGAGAAATCCACAAGAAACCCGGTTTCTGGGGTGTACTTTATAAACCTGGAATCCGCTGTATTTGTAATAGCTGTTGCAAGAAGTGCGATCGCCCTTATTCAAATCCGGCCCGCTAAACTAACGAGAATAGGAGAATTATCAACAATATTCCTGGAGGCGCGGGTGTTCAGAAACCGGGTTTTTTGCGAGAATACTTGGTTACAACTCACATCTTGCACCATTCTCGCTTAACAGGCTTTCCGGCCTGTTCCACAAGAGATAAATTTTCTTGTGGAACAAGCCGGAAAGCCTGTTCATAAAAAGATTATTGAGAATGCTGCAATATCTCAGTTACAACCCGCAGATTCTGTAAAAACCCGGTTTCTTTGATTGTGATGCGTAACTCCCGTTGATATTAACCACCGCCACCGTCACCGGCACTAATCGTGAATATCATGCAGGACTTACCCACTCCGACCAAAGAAACCGGGTTTTTTACGAAAAGACGCGTTAGATCGCAGATTAGGTCAAAAAACCCGGTTTCTGACCCCCATTCGTCCAGGAATAACAATAAATTTAGCGTTGAAGTACCGCGCTTAACAAAGTTAAAACCGTGCAACCAAACACGGCTTCAAATGTATATCTTCGCGAAGGTTTATAAGGGTAAGAATTCCAAACGCGCAATTCTCCATTAAAGCCGCGCGACGCTAAACTCAACGAAACTTGACGGTAGTTTTCCAAAGTTCGCTGAAGCAATTGCCCGATTAAAATGCTTAAACTCTGCATTCCCCGCTTCCAAGTGCGGTAGCCACAGCGCGAGTTTTGTGCTATCCAAAGTTCATGGGCGATCGCCAATAAGCTAAAAATAAACCGATACATTAGTAATAGCAGTTCTGTGACTAACTCTGGACAGCGTAATTGTCTGAGAATCTGCAAGATTTCGGTAAATGGAACCGTCAAGAGAATGAAATACATACAACTTGTCGATGCGAAGGCGCGGGCAAACAGCAAGCTCACTTGGTATATTCCAGTGCGGCTCACATACAGATAAAAAGTGCCGATGCTAATGCCCCAACCTTGCCAAATATCCCACTGAATTTCCTGAATTTGACTTAACTCAACCGCACCCAGCGCCAAAGCAGGCAAACTTGTCAGCAAAAACATCAACGGTAGCGACAGCAACCGCAAATACAGTTTCGCCGGAATACCCGCATAGATGACGATCCAGACGGTTAACCAAAAGCCGATCGACAATTGGACGATCGCCCCAGAAACGAGAGACAGAATTAAAAGGGCGATCGCAAAGGATAACTTGTGAGATGGCGGCAACCCCCGCAAGCGATTTGTATAAGCCAGACTATCAATCTGATGGTTCATTCTGACGGCTATTCATCATCAGATTTTTGTCGCTGCGATCGCCCCTTGTACAGCCCGATCGCATATCCAATTACGCCAGCCCCCAGCGCCGCTTGAGTCGCAAACAGCAAACTTTCAATTTCTCCGCTAGCAGGCTCAAAAAAATGGTTAAACCAAGGTTGATAGTCAGGTTGAATTTCCGCAATCGCTTTCTGTGCTTCCCCATCCGATCCGCCGTATTCACCCCGGACAAAAACTAGGGGAATAACGGCAAGCGCGATAACAGCAATTACCAACATCCAATTTTGTTGTGAAGTAGCTTGCTGATTTCTTGTGTTTTTTTGACTCACGGCTTATGACTCCTGTCTCAATAATTTCAAAGTTTCCAACTCCGGCTTCCCGTAAGAATGCAGCCAATTCCAGACCAATAGAGTCAGCAATCCTTCACTAATCGCCAGGGGTACTTGAGTGATAGCAAAGATGCCAGCCAACTTGAGAAACGAAGCCATAAAACCGCCAATTGCTGCCGGAAAAGCTAACGCTAATTGAATCGAAGTCGTCACATAAGCCAGTAAATTTGCTAAAGCCGCCGCACAAAAAATTGCCGCCCGTTGCCTGCCAGTTCGCATCAGCAATTGATAGATAAAATAGGCAGCGAAAGGGCCGACGATCGCCATCGAAAACATATTCGCTCCCAGCGTTGTCAGCCCGCCGTGAGCTAACAGTAACGTTTGAAACAGCAGAACTAAAGCCCCCAGTACAGCCATCACCGAAGGGCCGAACAAAATTGCACCCAAACCGGTACCCGTCGGGTGAGAACAACTGCCCGTTACCGAGGGAATTTTTAAAGCAGAAAGCACAAAAGTAAACGCACCCGCCAAAGCAAGCAATAATTTAAGTTCCGGGTGTTCTTTTGTAATACGAGTAATCGATCGCAAACCTACTGCAAAAAAAGGCAACGCCACCATCCACCAAAACGCCGCCCATTGCACCGGCAAAAAACCTTCCGAAATGTGCATAGCTGCGGCGGGCGTTGCCGAACCCAGGACAATATAACAACTCAAGCCAGCCATCAATCCCAAGCTGACCAATTTCCGATTTCTGGCCTTCACGCTGAACCTCGCAGATGAGACTATGTAAACTAACACATCGGCGGGCATCCTGACTCAGAAAGCGACAAAACTCTCATTACAGTTGCGGGACAGCGCCGGACTTGCACCGAACTTTCCCCGTTTCCTCTAACGGCTGCTCCCCATTAGAACCGACTGGTTACACATAGTTTAGTCGATCGCGTAAGTCTCAGCAAATCTTTTACAAAAATTACTTCAGATTAACTAAGGAATGAGAATTAAATAACTTCCACTCTTGAAAGTGGGATGGGCTCTTATAGCCCGTCATGAGTGGACGGGCGGGACACCCATCCCACAATCACAATTAAAATTGTAAGTTATTTAATTCGCGTTCCTAAGTCAAAATTACCTCTCATCTTCTCTTCCTTCGCGTCTTCGCGGTTCGTTCCATAAATACTATTGCCCAACAAATCAACGGTATAATATTAGTGAGTTTTGAGGAAAGCCGCCATGTTAGATTACAAATTTCCGAGGCACTGGCCCTCAGCCGATGAACTACCAGACTCAGATGAAACTCCTGTGGATAACGAACTGCAAGAACTAATACCAGGGTTGTTAAAAGCAATATTGCTCATACTTTGGGCAGAACGCATGGACTGGTTTTTTGGCATAGATATGGGTATTTATCATCACCCTGACGAACCGCCCATTGTCCCCGATGCTTTCTTAAGTTTAGGAGTAGAACGATTTTACGACGAAGAATTGCGCCCCAGTTACGTGCTGTGGGATGAAAATGTTCTGCCTACTTTTGTGCTGGAAGTTGTTTCCCCAACTTATCGCAAGGAATACAGCACAAAATTAGACACTTATCAAGCTTTAGGCGTACTTTATTACGTCATTTATTCTTCCCGCCGCCGCCGTAAACCTCATTTGGAAGTACACAAGTTAGTCAATGGGAAGTACGAGTTACAGCCAGAACATCCAGTTTGGATGCCTGAAATTGGTTTGGGGATTGGTTGTGAAAGGGGAAGTTATTCTGGGGTGACAAGAGAGTGGTTGTATTGGTATGATGCCGATGGAAAACGTTATCTGACACCTGAAGAACAGGTGAAAGAATCAGCGCAGCGCGCCCAACAGGAATCCCAGCGCGCCGATCGACTGGCTCAGCGATTGCGGGAGTTGGGGATAGATCCTGATAATCTGGGCTGATGGCAATCAAGAGTACCTCAGTGTTGTACTCTAGACGCTCACAAACCGGGTTTTGCAACGCCCGATCGATCGTCCTCAAAGGAGGATTTTCTGGAAAAAACCCGGTTTCTGCCTCCAGAAATGTGTGAATATTATCGCAAAAATCAGGAAGTATCTAGCTAGATTTGGGAAAAACAGAAAGTTGGACGGCAAACATTGAGATGCAGCTCGAAAACATGAAAATCAACAGAGGTTATTAAATAATGGTCATGAATCTGCGTTCTTACGATATCATCTGTTTTGGTGATGAAGTTCCAGGAGTTCTAGCTGTTATCTCTGCCTCCAGAGAATATCTTCGCCGAACAAAGCGTTATCCGCGAATTCTACTGATGTCTAAAGGAAGCTTGCAAGAAGGAATTGGCGGGCATTTGGTAAGAGGCGGTCTTGCTTATTTAGATAGAAGTCAGATTAGTGAAGAACTTCAAAAATCTTTAAAGTTAGATACCTTTGGTTCACCAGCGACAATCTATAAAGAATTCTTACAAAAATCCGGTGTCACCGCAATTGCACTTGACCCCCGCAAAGCCAGTGCAGCCCTGAAAGAAATGCTGGTAAAAGCTGGGGCCGATCTCCTGAGCAAAGTAGAAATTAAATCAGTCAGTAAAGAAGGTCAAAAAATTGTCAGTATAACCACCTCTCAAGGCGTAGTTTATGCCGGCAAGCAATTTATTGATGCCACTGTCAATGCCGAATTAGCTCAAGCTGCCGGTGTGAGAAAGCTGAAGGGATTTGAAACATTTGGTCTGCCTAATTCAGAACTTCCAGTCACCCTCGTTTTTGAAACCCAAGGACTCAGTGCAAGAGCACTGAAAGAATTCGATTATATTTATCTAAAACGCTTTACCAACCTGGCCGATGCAGAGAGTCAAAAATTTTTGCTGTACGCCGCAGGCAAGGATGCCAAACTAGCAGAAGAGCTGCGGCGGGAAATGAGGGACACTCAAGGCAATCTCAAAACTCTGTGGGCGGGTAACGATTACATCGATGTTCGCGCGCCGGCTCTGTCTGTAGCTTACCACTCATTTAGAGGAAGAAAACTATCTTTTTCTGAAACTGGCATAATTTTAGATGAGGGAAATATAGCAATACTTCCAAATGACCGACTTTCGTGGAATGCGCTTTTATTTGCAGTCACAGCCAGCGAAGCCGAAGCCTTAGCTAGAAGCGGGAGCAAACCCACGGCTAATATGCAAAGAGAGATGTTATTTATTACAACTTGGCTGAGGAGTTTGGGGGCTACTTCTGTTACTTATGCCTCAGAACTTTATATCAGACACGCTGGCAATGTGACGGGAGTTGTAGAACCTTTAACTGGCGCACAAATGCTGTTAGGTGGCGTACCTGCTAATGAAGCCCTGGCAACATTTAGCTATCATTTTGATGTACGGGGAGGCATCCAGGGTATTGGCGAGAAAGCAAACAGTCTAGGATGGTTTAAAAGTCTGAGTTTTAAACAGCCTATCTTTAATATTGGCATCCGCCACGCATTAATTAAAAACGTTCCTAACTTGGCAGTAGTCAGTCCGTGTTCGGGATTTGAAGGGTTAGCCTGTTCTGTCGGCAGAATAGTTGAATTCAACGCTGCAGTTGGTCAAGGTGTGGGTATCGCTGCGGTTAATGCCATTCTAAATAACAAAAATCTAGCCGATGTATCTAACCAAGAAGTGAGACAAGTTCTCGCCCAAACAGGCCAGTTACCTAAAATTTTTGGAACTCCCAATAGTGGTGAGGCAATGCTATTGGCGCAATTCGAGACTCTTGTCACTTCGGATGCTATTGCATAATCTCAATCCCGGTTGCACTCCTCATGATTATTGATTGTTGACTAAGCTGTTGTGGCATTTAAATTGTATGTCAAAAAATAATCAAACTTTTTTGGGGTGTCCCACCCGCCGTGAATATACAATTTAAATGCTCAACTGTATTAGCCTACTCGCTAACAACAAATCCTTACTTCTTCTGCGGGCACTTTGGATGAATCCCCCCCTGCAAACAAATGTAAGCAATTTGACTTTTATCTAAATTCTTAGCCTCCGCAAAATCAACTCCTAGGAATCTACCTGATTTACTACCAGTCGTGGGATTTTGAATAAATTGCTCCGAAGCTGCTTTCCCCAGAAACACCGCGCCTTTAAAATCCGCTCCCGCTAAATTCGCGCCCCGAAAATCAACCGAACTCACCTCTGCATTCCGAAAATTGGCATCTTGCAACCGAGCATCTTTTAAATTCACGTTGGCGAGTTTAGTCGAAGTCAAATTGGCATTTTGTAAGTTTGCGCCGCTCAAATCAGCACCGGATAAATCAGCACCTTGCCATTCCGATTTAGACAAATTTGTCAAGGACAACTGAGCGCCTTGAGCCTTAACTTTGCCCAAACGTGCACCGGACAAATCCGCTCGCGACAAATTCGCGCTTCCTATATCGGCTCCGGTAAAACGGGCATTTTTTAACATTGCTTCCTGTAAATTGGCTCCAATTAAAATAGCACTGCTGAAATTAGCTGAATTCAAATTGCCGTTTGACAAATTAGCTTTGTTCATGACAGCGCGCACAAAATTAGTCCCGTTCATTACAGCACTGTTCAAAGACGCCCCGGTCAAATTTACTCCTTCCAAATTAGCGCCGCTCAAGTCAGAAATCCAATCGTCAAATGTACCCGGACGCCTGTCTTCGCCGGTGCCGTAAAAGCGAGATCCCTGCAAGCTGGCATTGGTTAAATTGGCATTTCTCAACTTAATTCCCGACAAGTCAACTTTGTTTAAAACTAAAGTAAACTGAGATGGGCCGGCAGGACTTTGAGCTAAATCCGTGCGGCTGAGATCGACACCGTTGAGTTGGCTGCTATACACTGTGAGAATTTTGCCGATCGCCCTTTGTACTGTTCGCTGGCGGGCGGCCGCTAACTCGCGTTCCGGGGCCTTGCCGTCAAACCGCAGGGAATCGAGGTCGTTGCTGAGGGCTTGGTTCAACCGCTGCAAGTCAGGCAAAGCTTTCGGCCCGCTACTGACTAAAGCTTGCTGGATCGCGTCCAGCATGGCCCGGTTGTCTTCTTGAGCTAGCAAATCCGATAGCAGGGGTAGGGCGCGGGAGTCTTCCACCGCCCCCAAAGCCAAAATTGCCGATCGCCTGCCCGATGCCCCGCTAGCCGATGTGGGAGACAATTTGCTGACTAAAGCCACAAATAATTCGTCGTTCCGCTGCCGGGAATCCCGCATATTTGCTTGACTTTGAGTGTAGATGAGAGTGCCGACAAACAAAGTTAAAATCAATCCCGCGCTGCCGACGGTAACTATTACTAAAGTTGTGCCTGGGTGTTGGCGCATCCAATTCCACAAACTGGCATTTACTTTCAGGCCGCTTGGTGGAGTCACAACCAAAGCCGCAATCTGCGCGTCTTCCTCAGTCCAATCTTGAGTCTTGACAGGATTGGCAGACAGTTGATGGGATCGAGCGTTGACGACCAAAGTATTGGCGAGGCGATCGTGTCCCGTTTGCCGTTTGTAGCGCCATGCAAAAGCCCCGTCTGCGAGCACTGCCAAGCCGCTGAGCCCCCCTAAAATCAGCAAATCAGGAAACGCTCCCGTCAAGCGCCAAATGCCGTAAGCGACGCCCAGAGGCACTCCCCAGCGCCCCAAACTTTCGCGAATTAGCACTTGCCCAAAACCCGGAGGAGTACCCGACGCTGTGACAACTTTGACGCCGAACCAGCGTTTGGGGATAGTTTGACCGGTTCTGGCGAGCAAAAACAGTTGCCACCCCGCTAAAACTGCCGGTGCCAGCAGCGCCCCCGACCAGAATAGATTAGTTAGGGGTGCTACTCTGGGGCTGCGATCGCGCACGGGTATGCCCAAGGTACGGGCGACGGTTTCGGATGCTGCTGCTACTGAGGAATTGAGCGGTACGGTTTGAGATTCCTGGTTGACTAATGCCCCGATACTGAAGGGAACGAGGGCGCTGGCCGCAATTAACGAAATTTCCACAGCCCAAGCGCCGCACCTGCGAACCAGCAGTGGCATTTGCTTGGATTGTGTTTGCCAAGACGGATCGGGTTGATTGATGCCGCTGGGCGCGGTGGGGTTAGCCATATTTAGAAATTCCTATTATTTGTCGTTAGTATTTGAGGACTGGGGGGAAATTGCCAATTTATACGCTATGTAGATTAGCACTCCGAGAACGGCAAGAGTCATCAGCGCTGAAATTAGCTGTACGACGCTATTGAAGACTGTCAGGACAATTATCGCTCCGACGGCAAAGGCTGCCACCTGCCCAGGTTTGGGGAGTCTTTGAAACTTGTCCAGTAATTGATTGTAGAAGGTTCCGACGGCTTGATAGCTGTCTGGATTTTGTGTGATGAGTCGCGATCGTTCTACTTTAGCTTTTAGTTCTCCGAACGCTTGCTGCCAATTGAAGTTATTTTGAGGATTCATAAAAAAATTCGGAAGTTATTTTAGATTAATGTGTTTGGAACTGCCATTATCCCCTACCGTCAAAGAACTATAACCAAATGCCATTGTGTGAGGAAACATGAAGATAAATTATCCGGGCGATCGCGGCAAACTGTGGTTTAGCTCGATCGTGACCGTAGCCTTGGCAATGATTTTAGCGGATGCGGGTGCCCTTCGGAGCCAACCGCTACAAATTGCTCCGGGATTTCCCGAACCGCTGGGAGTTTCTGGAGTTTCCGGCGGCCCGAACAATAGTGGCGACTGCGGTTTTGTCTCCCAAGGGCCGAACCACGTCATTGAAGTAACGCAGGATTTGCCTTACTGGCGGATTGCAGTACAAACCGCTGGAGCTCCGAGTTTGATGATTCAAGGGCCGAGGGGGCGTTTCTGCGTGCTGCCGGCGAATGCTGCTGCGGGGAATGTAGAATTTTCCGGTTATGGGGACAAGGGGACTTATGTTATTTTTGTGGGCGATCGAGCTCAAGGTCAACACCCTTACTCTCTCTCTATTTCCCAAAAGCGAAATTAAAAATAAAACGGAATTAGGACGCTTGCTGTGAGAAAATTGCTTTTTGGCGATCGTAAATAAGCCGGATTCCTTACAGCAAGTCCGTGGAAGACCGATTTCATATCAATTTTGTATTTGGTCTCTAACCCACTTGCGAAACAATCTGAGAGTTTGACTCGTGCCCACTGTTTGGCTTTGTTCGCAATATTGAGAAATAGCTTCAATAATTGGCAGATTTGGAAAAGTCGGACTAATTTCCGATTCAACATATTTCCCATCTTGAAGCACATTAATCTGAAGCTTTTTATTTTCATAGCGCCATATTTCAGGTACTCCCAAAGCTTCGTAAGCATCGAGTTGAGTTTTGGAAGTTATATCCACTTCAATAGCTAAGTCAGGCGGCGGATCGATAGTTAAGTCTATCCGCTTTTTGCCAATCATTAGAGCATAATTCTGAATGTAAAAGCAATTGTCAGGTTCAATTCCTTGTAACATACTTTTTCGCTGAAAAGTCGTCGAACCAAAACATTCTCGATCGATTTCAAGTTCTTCGAGTAATATTTTCACCATATCGCCAATGATTTCCTTATTGAATTCATGTTCTGGTAGTGGCATCCTAATCTCCAAAGTTCCTTGACTGTAAGCTATTCTAGAGCCACGGTGTTCTCCCAACTCTTCTAAAATTGCTTCAAATTCCTGCCAGTTGACATCATTTAACAGCACTCTCTGTCCAGGTGGTACAATGATTTGCCTTAATTGCAGCGTTACCATTTCAACCTCCGATTTATTTAAATTATAGAGCTAAAAACCTGCTCAACAGTCAGATTAAGTTCCCCGAAGGCAGACGAAATAATCGTATCGCCCTCTCGGAACTGGCTAACCTGGTATTCCCCCTCTACCAACTGGTAAATCGAGACAGTAGGTTGTTTGGGATTGCCGATGAACCGCCGACCACCCAAGGCAGCATAGTCAACAACCCAGTATTCCGGGATACCCAATCTTTCATACTCAGCCACTTTTACCAGGTAATCATCTTGCCAGTTAGTGCTAACTACTTCGACAACAAGCTTAACAGAGCTACCTTGAGAAATAACTGATGATTTTTTCCAGAGTGGCTCTGACATTAAGGCTGGTTTGTCTAAGACTATAATATCCGGCTGGTAGCCCGTGGTCGTTTCGGGAGGTCTGACAAAATAAGTTGAAGGTGTTACATAAGGAAGATTTAAACGGTCAATTTCTACGTTAATTTTACGAAGCAGAAAACCTGTAACTTCCTCATGGTCTCCATTTGGGTTCATCTCAACTATTACTCCATTGCGTAGCTCGAAACGTCCTTTTCCATCTGGATACCATTCTAAAAAGTCTTCAAATGTTATAGATTTGATTATGGTTTGAATCATGAAAAATTCTCCGTTCATATAGCCATCAATAGTTCGTAGTGAGGACTTGAGTCCTCGAATAGAGTCAACAAGGACTCAAGTCCTTACTACAAACAATTTTTTTAAGGGGAATTAACAGAACATGATATCACATATTAATTAGGTAGGTGTAATAAGGGCAGCTAGAAACCCGACTTCTTCAAAAAGTCGGGGTTCTGGGTGTGATGTTTAAATTTTTTGCTGCGTGTACAGTTCCTTAAACTTGCGCTGCTGCTCGTTGTGATCTACGATCGGAGAGGGATAATGAAGAAGTCGGCGTTCTAAAGACGAAATATTTCCTGTTAGCAAAAATTTAGTATCAACGCGACGCAATTCGGGAACCCAGTGCCGAATATATTCCCCTTCCGGGTCGAATTTCTGAGCTTGACTCGCCGGATTAAATATTCGCAAAGGTTTCGGGTCCATGCCGCTAGATGCACTCCACTGCCAGCCGCCGTTATTAGCAGAAAGGTCGGCATCTATCAATTTTTGCATGAAGTATTTTTCACCCCACTGCCAGTTAATAATTAAATCTTTGGTGAGGAAACTGGCGACTATCATGCGACAGCGATTGTGCATCCAACCTGTCTGATTTAACTGCCGCATTGCTGCATCGATAATAGGATAGCCTGTTTTGCCTTTACACCAAGCTTGAAAGAGTTTTTCATTGTTCTCCCAAGGAAAGTCTTTGAATGCTTGACGGTAGGGGCCGTCTGCTAATTCTGGGAAGTTATACATGGCGTGTTGGTAAAATTCTCGCCACGCTATTTCCTGTTGCCAAGTACGGATGCTTGTAGACGCTTCTTCGCTGCTGCAAGTGTCCATTACTATTTGGGTAGCTTGCCAAACAGTGCGGATGCCAATTGCACCAAATTTGAGGGCTGCGCTGAGTTTGGATGTGCCGTTAATGGCGGGAAAATTGCGCTGTCCTTGATATTTGTAAATTGCCCGATCGCAAAATTCTTCTAATTTTTTTTGCGCTGCATCTTCTCCTGGTTCTATTACTAATGGGTTTTCCCAAATAAATCCTAAACTAGAGGCAGTTGGCACTGTTTCCCTTGCACCTGCTTGGTTGGCGATTGCTTGTTCTTCGGCGGTTAATCCGGTCATTAATTCCAGATAAGTTATCGGCAGTGTCTCTACTGGTTGGGCTTTTGGTTGACTGTTCCATTTTTTCCAAAATGGTGTATAAACTGTGTAGGGAGTCCCTGTAGCGCTGCGAATTTCATCTGGGGCGTGCAGGAGTTGATCCCAGAAATTTTGAACTTGAATTCCTGCTTGTTGGAGGGCGTTTGAGACGGCCAGATCGCGCTGTTTGGCGTAGGGTTCTACATCCCAGTTCCAAAATACTGCTTGGGCATTTATAGCTGTTGCTAATCTCGGTATTCCTAGGATCGGGTCATCTTGAATTATCAGCAATTGGCTGCCTGCTTCCCTGTAACGCGAGGAGAGTTTTTGCAAGCAGCCGATCATGTATGTGACTCTGGCTGGGGCTACGTCATCGCGATTTAGGATATTGCGATCGAGACAAAAAATTCCGACTACTTTCGGGCTTTGCTGGCGCGCTGCTGCCAGTCCGATGTTGTCAGAAATACGCAAGTCGCGGCGGTGCCAAAATAAAATTAGATTGGATATATCAGACATTCGATTTTAGATTTTAGATTTTAGATTTTAGATTTTACAGTTCTGGACACAAGCGGGTTCAAAAACCCGGTTTCTAAGTTAATATTTATCGGTTGGACGCACGATTTTTATAAGAAACCGGGTTTTTCCGTCAGTCAGATTTACATCAAAAAGGGACGTGCCAAGAAAAAGCTAGAAATAGATTTTGCATCAATGGGTTCCCCAGCTAAGATAGCTTTTTCTAATTCTTCTGGAGTGAATAGAACTGTTTCAATGTCTTCGTCATCATCTTGTGCTGGCGGCTGTTCCAGTTTTTCCAGATCTTGGGCTAAGAAAGCATAAATGATTTCGTCGGAATAACCGGGGGCGAGAAAAAATTGCCCTAATTTCTGCCATTTTCCGGCGCGATATCCGGTTTCTTCTTCGATTTCTCGTTTGATAGTTTCGGCGGGATTTTCATTGATTTCTACTGTACCTGCGGGAAATTCTAAAATTCGCCCTTTTGTGGCAAAGCGATATTGGCGTACCAAGACGAGTTTACCTTCGGGTGTGACGGGAACTGCAAGTGCTCCGCCTGGGTGGCGAATACATTCCCACTCGCCTTCGGAACCGTTGGGAAGACGGAGGGTGGCTACGTCAAAGTTGAATTTGCGCCCTTGGTAAAATAGGCGTTGTTTGAGGAGTTGGGGTAGTTCTTGACCGATCGACATAAGCGACAAGCGAATAATGTTAGGGTGCACCGATTTAAGACATCATAGGCGATCTAATACGATTTTAGATTTTAGATTTTAGATTTTAGATTGGGAATGACTGATGACTATCACAGTTGGCAGCTTAGCTACGGTTGCATTTTTTTTGAAACTGGTACGATCGGTGAATTGTACTCACTTTTTACAGTTACAATTTTTGCACTCCCGAACAGTCTGCGGTTTGCAGGAGTTGGACGATCGCACTTTTCGTCACCGGATGCACCCAATCCGGGGCAATTTCTGCTAAAGGTACTAATACAAAAGCTCTTTCGGTCATCCGGGGATGAGGTAGAGTCAGTGTGGGAGTTTCTAGGATTAAATTGTCGTACAGCAGCAAATCTAGGTCGAGGGTTCTTGGCCCCCATTTTTCTCGGCGAATTCGATTAAATTTTATTTCAATTTCTAATAATTTTGCTAGTAATTGTTCGGGTTCTAGTGCAACTTCTAGGATGGCACAGGCATTGATGTAATCGGGTTGGGGCGGCCCGACGGGGGCGGTTTGATACCAGCTTGAATGGGATTTTACTGCTATTCCTGGGGTGTTGTTTAGGGTTACGATCGCGCTAGAGAGTGTGGCTAGGGAGTCGCCTAAGTTGCTACCGAGGGCGATCGCACATTTTGTTAGTTTCATAAGGAAGGTTCGGCAACGGATTGTGTAACGGATGTAACGGATGTCAGGAAGAGAGAAGATTAAGGCGGCGCGGGTTTATCAATATTCTTTGATTCCTAAACAGATTTCGGGTTTAACCCGCCCATACAAGTTGTATTTTTACGAAACTTTCCCCCTAAAGCCTGCATTTTTGGCGCATTCTGATAACACAAAATATTATTTTAATTTAAGCTTAACAGTATGTTAAATTTTATTAACTATTATTGACAAGTGTTAGTATTTAGTTTCAAACATAATGAATTTGTACCTACGCTTATTGTCGGCTGTCATTCTAGCAATTATCAGTTTAACAGCAAGTATATCAATAGGTTTGGCTGAAACAAAAGAGCGCTACCTTACCCTAGATTCGGACGGTAGTCAATCTTTTGCGAGTTTAGTGCAGCAGGCGGAAGATTTAGCGAAAGAGTCGATCGCCCGCGAGTTTCAAGAAAATCCGGCATTAACAGAAGTTACAGTCATTATTACAGCCGATCGCAGCCGACAAAGAGTTCCAGTTTTGCGATCGAGAGTATCCCGTCGCGACTGGCAACAAGATGCGAGAATCGAACAGTGGACTAGATATTTTGCCGATGCTCAATTGCTGCTGGGATTCAGAAACGGCGGTATTTCGTCCCCAAATTCTGGATTTTCGCAAGTGAGGAATGTACCTGCGCCTAGTCGATCGACCTCCAGAGAAAATGATCCAGGTTTTCGAGATGATTGAAATCGGGCATCGGGCATGGGGCATCGGGCATCGGGCATTGGTAACAGATAACAAATAACAAATAACCAACAGCACGACACGGAAATCACGGATACACGGATAGATATTTTTTCCTAAATATCTCTCTCATACTATAGCAATCCTAAATGACTCGTGAAATTTTTACCCCACCCCAACCCTCCCCTTATCAAGGGGAGGGAGTAAGAAATTCACAAATGATTTATGATTGCTATAATTTCCTATTTTTAACTTGTTGTTAACCTAAATATCTCCCAATTTTAATTAACCTTCAGGTTAACTTCCCTTAATTGAACAGTGATATAGTTTCATACGGAATCATCTGATTAGGGAAGTTGGGCTGAACAGGAATTTATGTCTAAAATAACTCGCCGACAACTGCTAATTTTCTTCGGCAGCAGTGCAGCTACCACTGTGCTTGCCCCTCAAGTAACTAAAACACTATTCGGCATCAATTCCACCTCGGCCGAAGCTGTAGTTCCGCTATCTTTCACTCCGTTAAGACTTCCCCACCCGCTGCCGATTTATCGAGAATTGTCCAGCTTTATGCCGATGGGCTTAAACGGACAGGGAACTGTGATGGCTGCCTCACAGGATACTAGATTAACGAGTTACAGCATTGTTGACGATGTGGTTGTGCCGCCGGAATACGAACGTTATGTGATTGTCCGCTGGGGCGATCGAGTTTTTCCCAATCCGGCAGACTATTTCGGCTACAACTGCGACTACACCGGCTTTGTAGGCCTTCGCGGCAGCAATGACGACGGTTATCTCTGGGTTAACCACGAGTACGTATCCTTCCCAATGTCGAAAGAGGCACCCGATACCCCGTCAGACTTGGCATCATTTCCAACAACCGAGCGCGCCGTCCTCGGTATAGACTTATCCGTAAAGAATCGCGATACCATCGGCGAATTCCTGTACAATCTCGGTGGTTCGATCGTCCGCATCACCAAACAAGCCAACGGCAGATTTCAGGCGATCGCCGGCGACCCCCTCAACCGCCGTATTCACGGACTTTCCGGCCTCGGAATCAACAGCCAGCGTACCGACAAATACAAAGATGTCACCTCCTGGGGAACCAGACAAGGGGACGACAACTACCTCATCGGCACGGGCCCTGCAGCTACCCAAGTCTTCGCGCAAGTCAACACCGACGGACTCGGCAACCGCATCATCGGTACAGCCTACAACTGTTCCGGCGCCACAAGCCCTTGGGGAACAATCCTCTCCGCCGAAGAAAACTTCCAAGGTAGCGAAGCATTTTTCGTCGGGGTTCAGGAAAACGTCAAACCCAACGGTGGCCAAACCAGCTACGCCAAGGGCACTATCGGTGAGGAATTTGGCTTAGTCGGCGAAAAATACGGCTGGATGGTAGAAGTCGATCCCCTAGATCCAAGTTTCCGCCCCCGGAAGCACTCATGGTTGGGCCGTTTCCGCCACGAAAACGTCGCGATTCGCGCTGAAGCAGGCCGCAAGTTAATAGGCTACATGGGGGACGATCGGCGCGGCGGACACACCTGGAAATTTGTCAGCAACGGTAATGTCACCAATCCCGCAGATAAAAACAACAGCCGATTGTTTGAAGATGGGGTTTTGTACGTTGCCCAATATAACCGCAACGGTACTGGAAGATGGCTGCCACTGACATTAAATACCCCGACAAATCCGGTGCGTCCTTCTAGAGTTGGCGAGGCGGAATTAGCAAGTTTTGGCAAAGCTCAAAGAGATGCCGCTACTCGCTTGCCCAAACGCGCCGGAATTGCTGGTCAAACCGAAGACGGCGGTTCTTTTGTAGTAGATACAACCAATGAAGCAACAGCAATTTCGGGCTACCAAAATAAAACTCTGGCTAATTTCTACAGCAGCCAAGGCGCGGTTTTAGTTGATGCTTTCTTAGCTGCTAATTTGATTGGTGGCACTCCGACGGCGCGGCCGGAAGATTTGGAAGTTAATCCTACTACGAAGGAAGTTTTCATTGCTTATACTGACGGCGCACCGGGAAGCGACGGCTATCCAGATTCTCGCATTTTTAATGTTGCTAAATACGGTAGCGCAGTCAACAGCAATCAGCAGTCGGGAGGACTTTACAAAATAATTGAAGACAGTCCCGACGGTGCGGGTTTGACGTTCCGCTGGCAGCGTTTGGCTCAGGGTGGAGAAGCCGGTGCGGTAGATGGGGCGGGATTTGCTAATGCAGACAATTTGGATTTTGACCCTCAAGGCAATGTTTGGGTCGTCACTGATATGTCTACGAGCACGCACAACGGTTTTGATGTCGGTGCGAGTGGAGAGCCAAAGACGATCGACCACAACAAGACTGGAAATGTGTCAGATTTGACTGGTGTTTTTGGCAACAATTGGCTGTTTTATATTCCCACTTCTGGGCCGAATGCAGGAACAGTAATTCCGTTTGCTTACGGCCCGAACCGATGCGAAATGACGGGGCCGACTTTTGTGGGAGATACGCTGTTGCTTGCGGTGCAGCATCCTGGGGAAGATTGTCCGATCGATGATGGTACTGTACTGAGTCGGCAAATTGAAATGTTGGATTTGAACGGTGCTGTTTTTAATCAGACTCGTAGTGTTTCTCGCGGCAGTTTGTGGCCGAGTAATATTGAGAATGACAGGCGTCGTTCGCCGATGCCGTCGGTGATTGGAATTCGTCGGGTGCGATCGACTCCAACGGGCCAGTTTGTTTAAATAGGACTTACGATGGGGCTCAGAAACCGGGTTTTTTACGAAAAGACGCGTTGCAGTCCGAAGATTTGGTAAAAAACCCGGTTTCTTTTGTCGAGTGCGTAAATCCTGGTTAAGTAAGCTCATTTCAAAAAACTGAACACCCAAAGCCCCGACTTGGCTGAAGAAGTCGGGGCTCTGAAATATTAGCACCACACAAATGGTAAGGTGCGTCGCCACCCGTCAATCTGCAAGTTCCATTTCTCATCTGGTAGCGACGCACCCTACAAATTAGTAACACACAAATACGAGACTAAGAAAATTGTACTTGGCGATATAAATCGGCGATCGCAATTTCTAGATTCACCGATTCAAGTTGCAAGGAATCGCCCAAACCATACTCGGAGAGAACCCATTGCCCCTGTTGATTGCGCCGAAATATCTCTACTCCTGGCTGTTCAACTTGCACCAATACATACTCTTGCAGTGTTGAAAATTGGCGGTATTTAGCAAATTTTATGCCGCGATCTGCTGCTTCAGTGGAAGGCGATAAAACTTCGATAATTAAGGAAGGAAATTGCACTAATTGCGGATCGTTATCATGCTCATCACAAGTTACCACAACATCAGGATAAAAATATTTTTGCCCTCGTTCCACTTGGACTTTGACATCCGCGATGTAAGGTTCGCAAGGGCGATCGACAAGGGCATCATCTAGGATTCTGAAGAAATTTCCTGAAATTCGATTGTGATTGCGGGTGCCCCCACTCATGGCGACGACTTCGCCATCCCAATACTCGTAGCGTTCCTCTTGGGTGGGTTCCCAAGCCAGGTATTCTTCTGCACTCATCGATGGGCGATCGGGTAAGGCAACCATAATGCGATCGAGAATCAAGTATGTTTCTATAATAGCTTGAAGAAAAAGCGATTAAAAGGGCGGGTTTTTGAGATGGTCAATTATTGGCAGATATTTTTCGTGAACCCGCCCCTATCGTATTAGGGGTAATCGACCCGACATGATATCAGAGGTTTTGATTCCTCTGATTTAGATATTCCTCAAGCCTGCTGGGTCTGACTGATTGTCAGCCCGTCAGGGACTAAATTCCTCATGTAAGTCACTGTAATTGATTAAGTGCGATCGTACCAACTTTGCAGCGCCAAGCGGTGAACTTCCCGCCAGCTAATATTTTTAAGTCTGGCAATTTCCGCGCAATCTTCGTATTCCGGCTGTACATTAACAATCGTTTGTCCAGACTTCGCCACTTTGATCTTGACTTCGCCGTATTCTGTTTGAACAGTCTGGATTTCTCGGTGCAAAATAGTTCTCTGTTGAGTCGATCGCCTAATTCCCAAAGTAGTAGTCTCGCGAAAGATCACAGCTTCGCAAGCATCCTCAAATTCTGGATGACAAATGGCAGTTAACAAAACCCCAAGCCGCGACTTTTTCATCACAATTGGGGCAGTAAAAACATCCAGAGCTCCGGCGGCAAACAAAGCATCAAAAACATAGCCGATCGCCTGCGGACTCAAATCATCAATTTGCGTTTCCAGTACCGTAATAGTTTCTATGGAATTGGTAATTGGTAATTGGGAATCCGTAATTGGGAATTGAGTATTGTTTAAAAACTTCCCTCTTCCTTCTGCCCTCTTTCTGACATCCGTTACATCCGTTACAGAATCCGTTGCCGAACTTCCTTCTGACTTCTCCCCAATCCAGAGGCGCAAAATATTAGGAATTGCCAGGTTTCGAGAACCTGCACCCAAACCGATCGCCTGAACTTGCATCGACGGTGGCGGGCCGAAACCAGCGGCGAGAGTACAGGCGATCGCAGTTCCCGTAGGAGTGCACAATTCGCGATCGATCCCATTGCTATAAACCGGCACTCGGTGCGTTTCCCACAACCGCATCACCGCCGGCGTCGGCACCGCTAATCGGCCGTGGGCAGCCTTCACCGTACCGCCACCAGTCGGCATCGCCGAAAAGTAAAACTCCTGAATATCCAACCAATCCAAACCCAAACAAGTACCGACAATATCAATAATTGCATCCGTCGCCCCCACCTCGTGAAAGTGAACCTCGCTTGCGGGGATACCGTGTACTGCAGCCTCTGCCTCTGCTAATTTGCCAAATACGGCCAAACTCCAGGCTTCCACGCGCGGAGGCAATTTTGCAGAGACGATGATTTGCTCAATTTCGGGTAAATTGCGGTGATGACTGTGGCTAATTTCGGCATCTGCTTCGCCGTGACTGTGAGAATGTTCTTCCCCGTGATGATGGTGGTGGCGGGCGTCGAAAGTCGGGGATTCGGTTTCCGAGGGATCGAGTTCGGTAGCGGGATTTTCTGGTTTTAACGACAAATCCGCAGCTAAATCGACATAAAATTTAGTTGCTTGTTGAGTATTCCGGTGGACTAATTCCGTCCGCAACTGGTACTCTGTCGAAATGCCGAGCAAATTGAGTTTTTCGATTAGGTATTCTAAAGGAACGCCGGCGTGGACGAGAGCTCCGATGCACATATCGCCAGCAATGCCGGTTGGACAGTCAAAATAAGCTATTTTATTCATTGTTAACAATTAATTTTTAGCATTGATTGTTTCACTCGATATTTCGATCGCCCACTTAGCCTGCAATATCTTAACATGGCAACTATTTACGAAGTGCATCCAGTTGCACCCCAAAGAGACCGGATCGAGAAAATTAACAAAGCTCTAAAAGATGGGGCCGTGATGCTTTATCCGACAGATACAGTTTACGCGATCGGCTGCGATCTCAACTCCAAGTCTGCTGTAGAACGAGTCAGGCAGATCAAGCAACTATCCAATGATAAGCCTTTAACGTTCCTGTGTTCCTCTCTATCAAATATCACCGACTATGCAGCCGTCAGCGATGAAGCATACAGAATTATCAAGCGGTTAATACCAGGGCCTTATACATTTCTGCTGCCTGCTACCAAGTTAGTGCCACGGTTGGTAATGAGCCCGAAGCGCAAAACCACTGGAATTCGCGTTCCAGACCAGCGGCTTTGTTTTACCATGTTGGAAGCCTTGGGAAATCCAATTATTTCAACATCCGCTCACATTACCACGGATGATGAAGGTGCTGCACCGGTGCCAGCAGAAAAAGCAGAAAGTTTTGGCAAAGCTGAACTTTTTGACTGTTTTTCAAAGTTAGTAGATATCATTGTCGATGACGGTTCCGATCCGGGATATCAAGTTTCTACCATTCTCGATTTGACACAAAGCGAACCGATTGTTGTTCGCCGTGGTTTGGGTTCGGAAGCTGTCGCCGTTTGGGAAAACGATTAAACTTTGAGGATGCTTTCGCTTCTCCAACAGTCCGCCGGGGGTTCAAAACCCCCGTCGAGAGAGCGAAAGTCCTCTCAAAGAGGACTGTTAAATATAGCGGTTATGGTATTGAATTTAATTAAGCTCTGTCCTATATTTTAAAGGATTGACAATTATCATAGGAGCAATCGCTATCAGTAGATATTAGATATTATTTCTATTTGAACTCATCGCAACTTATGTTATTCCTCCCTAATTTCCACAGTCGTCTTAAGACGACTTCAGCTATGAGCCAGGGAATTAATTCCCTGGCGGCCTGTCGGAATCGCCAGCTAACAAACCTGCGGAAAAAACCTAAGCCTCTACCTTAACTCCTTTCCAAAAAGCAATATATCCGGCAATATTTTTAGCAGCATCTTTTGGAGTTGGATAGTACCAAGCAGCATCTTTATTAACTTGTCCGCCGACTTCGACATTGTAGTAACTAGCAACACCTTTCCAACCGCAAGTAGTGTGAGTGCTGCTGTCTTTGAAATACTCACGGTTGATGGCATCGGCGGGGAAATAATAGTTGTTGTCTACAATTTCGCACTTGTCGCTCTCGGCCAAAACGGCACCATTCCAAATTGCTTTCGGCATCTGTTTTTCTGGTTAAATTGAGATTCTCAATTATTGTAACTGTATTTGTGCTCAAAAGGCATAGAATAGTTGAGAAGCCAACAACCAACTACTGCAAATGCCAGCGTCTCATCCGCCAATATCTTCTGTGCCACTGTCCCTGGAACAAGCTCTTAAACATTTTTTTGGCTATGACTCTTTCCGTCCGGGACAGCAGGAAATTGTCGAAGCTGCTTTACAAAAACGGGATATGATGATTGTCATGCCGACGGGCGGTGGCAAGTCTTTGTGTTTTCAATTACCGGCACTGTTGAAACCGGGATTGACAGTGGTTGTTTCGCCGTTAATTGCTCTGATGCAAGACCAGGTGGAGGCTTTGCAGGATAATGGAATTGGGGCGACTTTTCTCAACAGCACTTTGAGCTCTCAGGAAACCCGATCGCGCGAAACAGCAATTCTCGAAGGTAAGATTAAATTGCTCTACGTTGCACCCGAACGCTTGCTCGGTGAGAGATTTTTACCGTTTTTAGATATAGTAGCAAATAAGTTAGGAATTTCGGCATTTGCGATCGACGAAGCCCACTGCGTTTCGGAATGGGGGCACGACTTTCGACCAGAATACAGGCAAATGCAGCGAGTGCGCGATCGATATCCCGACATTCCCATTATGGGACTAACCGCCACCGCCACCGAGCGCGTCCGCCAAGACATCATCCAGCAGCTAACTCTGCGAAATCCCTACATCCACGTCGCCAGCTTCAACCGCCCCAATTTATACTACGAAGTTCGCCCCAAAACCAAACACAGTTTTGCCGAAGTTTTGCAAATCATCCAAAAAAAAGGCGGTTCGGGAATTATCTATTGCCTCAGCCGCAAAAAAGTTGACGAAGTTGCCTATAAATTGCAACAAAGTGGCATCCAAGCCTTACCATACCACGCCGGCATGAACGATGTCGATCGCGCCACCAATCAAACCCGCTTCATTCGCGACGACGTGCAAGTAATGGTAGCCACAATAGCCTTCGGTATGGGCATCAACAAACCAGACGTGAGGTTTGTAATTCACTACGACTTACCCAAGAATCTCGAAGGATACTATCAAGAATCCGGCCGCGCAGGCCGAGACAACGAACCCGCCCATTGCAGCTTATTTTTCGGCTACGGCGATGTCAAAATGATCGACTACATCATCGAGCAAAAACCTGACCCGCAAGAACAACGAATTGCCCGCCAACAGTTGCGTCGAGTAATCAACTATGCAGAATCCACCGAGTGCCGTCGCACAATCCAGTTAAGTTATTTTGGCGATTCATTCCCCGGAAACTGCGGTACTTGCGATAACTGTTGCAACCAAAAACCCGTAGAAGATTGGACGATTGAGGCAATGAAATTTCTTTCTTGCGTCGCCAGATGCCAAGAAAAATTCGGCATGAATCACATTATTGACGTGCTGCGCGGTTCCAAAAATCAAAAAGTATTGCAATACCAGCACCACAAACTTTCTACTTACGGAATTGGCAAAGATAGAAGTGCAGACGATTGGAAAAAATTGAGTCGTTCCCTGTTAAATCAAGGTTTTTTAGAGGAAAGAACAGACGGATTTCCCATTTTGAAACTGAATGAAAAAAGTTGGGAAATTATGAAACGTCAGCGCACAGTTGAAATCGCCATTGAACCCCAACGGGAAGTACAGGCGAAAGTTCGGTCTTTGGCAGTAGAAGTAGAAGCTTTATTTAGCATACTGCGGACACTACGCAAACAAATTGCCGACGAACAATTTGTGCCACCTTACGTAGTTTTTGCCGATAAAAGCTTGCGAGATATGGCAGAAAAACGCCCGCAAAATCTCAGAGAATTCGAGGAAGTTTACGGCGTTGGTAGCAACAAGCGAGATAAGTACGGTAAGGTTTTCTTGGAGGCAATACGCACTTTTTGTCAAGAACAAGGATTGCCAAGTGGTGCTGCATCTTCTGATGTCGCTAATCTTCCAAATCTTTCCAACGTTGCGTCTTATTCGCAGATGCAAACCTGGGAATTATACCGACAAGGTTTGACTGTTCAAGGAATAGCTAATGCGCGGGGGATGAGCCCTAATACTATTTCTGGGCATCTGATAGAATTGATGGAAATGGGCCGGGAAGTTGATATAAATTTGTTGGTAGAATCGGAACGCCAGCAGGCGATAGTGTACGCTATTGAAGTTATGGGGGATGAAAAACTGAGAGCAATTTATGATTTTCTGGAAGAACGTTATACGTTTGAGGAAATTAAGTTTGTGCGGGCTTGGTGGCGGCAAAATTATGTCGGTTTTTAACCGCAGATGTAGGCAGATGTACGCTGATGGACGCAGATAATTAATAGAGAGGAGGGAAAAATGAGAATGCAAAAAGTAGCTTTTGGGATAATATATTAGAGTGGCGTTTTTAACAGATATATTTTTTTCATTTGGCTTTGCTAGCTGGCGTATAGGGGGTGGGCAAAACTTAAATTTAACAAGTGATTTTAAGAGGGCTATAAGTCAGTAAGCTTGGGTTAGCTAAGTGTGTCATTGTTCGCTATGATTCGCGCAGTTGCGAGGGTACGAAGCAATCCAGAAGCTATCGCCGAGACTTTCTTTTGTTCTCAATTTTCGTGAGCTGCTAGGGCGATAAAATACCTTTTTAACTGAACCTTATTGAGCTATAAGTACCTCGTAAAACCAGTTTTTATCTAAGTAGTAGAGTGCGTGAGAGGGAGGAATATTTAAATGCACAAGCATGAGACTGTTTACACTCACGCACAGCCCCAAGGATTGAATAATATTGATGCAGCCGGAAACGATATTAAGTCTCTCTCTTCACCCAGAAGTACCCTAAGTTTTAGCATTGTACTTTGTTTTGGCAAAATTATATATAGGGGTTTTTGACGGCGAGAAATTAAGTTTCTACACTTTAGAAGTGTACAATAAATGGTTGACTTCGTTAGCCAGCCATTCGTTAAACAGATTGTGCAAAATTTCTTGATACCGTTCAGGGGTTAATTCCGCTGGGAGAAACTTTTCAACCAGAAACAAGTGATATCCTAGTTCTGTTTCAATTGGACGAATTACTTCTCCGGGTTGAGCGCTAAATACGGCGACGGCTATGTCTGGTTTTAAACCCCACCGATAAACCTTGCCTTCGCAACCGCATATATGCCGACGATTTTCGTCAATATCGTAAAGGTGAGCAGCATCGAAAAAGCTGATTTCTCCTTCTTGAATTTGATAAAATAGTTCCTGAGCAAGCTGGGGGTTGGCAACAATTATTTGATAAAGAATTATTTGGTCGAATTGCAATTTGTTTTGAACAAAAATCTTTTCTACTTCTTTGCTGAATAAGTGTTCGGCTAGTTTTTGGCTGAGAAGCCGATCGCGAATCCCGGCCTCTAAATCTTCTACAGAAATCATCTGATCGACCAGCCAAGCAATCGTGTCCGCCGCTTTCTCCAAACGCTTCTCGCGGCGGAGTTGGTCGCCCACAGCTTGAATTTCGTCTGGAGTCACAGTTAACTCCCGTTCCTTGGCTGCTTTCTCAATAACTTTTTTATGCAAAACCTTTTGACTAAATGTTTTTAATTGCATCTCTTGTTTGAGTAGTTCGATGATTTCACTTGCTTCAATCATTGGCCCGTAAAAGTCTTTCATCTTTCTCTCTCAACCTATATGAATTTATTAACTTCATCCCCCGAAGATTCCTGCGGGGTAGTTGGGGTTAACGGTTAAGGGTTAGCTACAAGATGTCATTTGGCAAACTAATAAAATCAGCATTGCTCAAAGTTGTTGCACCCGCTGCGTTAACTGTTCCCAAAACAACAGCTAAAATTCGATCGCCATTATTTGAACTAAACTTAAGCAGAGTGGCGTCTGTCGTACCGTCACCGTCAGTATCAAACGCGACGAGTGTCAAGTCTGTTACCGAAAGTCCCCCTGTCAGCCCAATTCGATCGCCTTGAGCGAAATTGAAATCAACGACTCGATCGGCTAACAATGGATTAGCTGCTGCACTCGCTGTTTCGGATCTAAAGGCAAAGGTATCAGCGCCGCTACCTCCAATCAATGTATCGGTGCCGAAGTCGCCGCAAAGAAAATCGTCGCCGTTGTCACCAATTAGCAAATCTTGACCTTTTCCTCCCCGCAAAGTGTCGTTGCCATCGCCTCCATGAATCGCATCATCACCTTTGTTACCTGTGACAATATCGTCGCCGCTTCCTGCAAAAATTCGATCGCTCCCGCTATCGCCAGTAATCACATCGCTCTCGTTGGTGCCGAGCCAATATCCGTCGCCATTGCTGTCATAGCTGATAGTTAATGCGTCAGGATAGTTTTCTGGGGCGATCATTTCTGGAGGCGGCGTTGTCTCAGCATTGCTGTTGGCATTGTTACCGGGAAGTGCGATCGAATTATTGCTGTTACTGTTATCTGTCGGATTAGAAGCGATCGCGCTACTGCCACCACCACCCGTACCCGCATCCTGATTATTTGAGGGTGTTGGCGGTGTTGGCGCTGGTGTTGGCGCTGGTGTTGGTGTTGGCGCTGGTGTTGCGATGTTAGTTGTTGGTGGAGCGCCTGTAGCAGCGGTTGCTTCTGCACTCCCAGAAGTAGCTCCCGGAGTATAGGCTGTCTGAGTGCTAGTGCTACTGCCTGCGGGGGAAGTTACTGTCGCGCTGCTGTTGTTAGTAACGCCTTGATTATTGGCGATCGAGCTCGTTTCGCTCGAACTGCTACTCTCTGAGGGCGCAGGTGTTGGTGCTGGTTCAGGTGCAGGTGCTGTGGCGCTAGTAGTTGGCGGAGCATCTAAACCGCTGCTAGCTGAGGCGCTCGCACTGCTAGAAGTGTCGCCGGGAGTCGATGCTGTCTGAGTGCTGCTGCTGCTGCTGTTCCCTGTCGGAGAAGTCGCTGTCGCGCTGCTGCTGGCACCGCTGCTGTCTCCTAACGGTGCAGGTGCAGGTGCAGGTGCAGGTGTTGGCGCTGGTGCTGGGGCTGTGGCGCTAGTAGTTGGCGGAGCATCTAAACCGCTGCTAGCTGAGGCGCTCGCACTGCTAGAAGTGTCGCCGGGAGTCGATGCTGTCTGAGTGCTGCTGCTGCTGCTGTTCCCTGTCGGAGAAGTCGCTGTCGCGCTGCTGCTGGCACCGCTGCTGTCTCCTAACGGTGCAGGTGCTGGTGCAGGTGCAGGTGCTGGTGCAGGTGCAGGTGCAGGTGCAGGTGCAGGTGCAGGTGTTGGTGCTGGTGCTGGTGCTGGTGTTGGTGTTGGTGTTGGTGTTGCTGCCGGGGCTGAAGTTGTGGCACTTGTCGTCGGAGAAGCCCCCGCCGAGGCTGTAGCTGTAGCGCTACCGCTGCTGGAGGTGGCTCCCGGAGTATAGACTGTTTGGCTGCTGTTGCTAGATTCTCCCGTTGGAGAAGTACCTGTCGCACTACTTGTACTCCCTGCACCGCTGTCCGAAGTGGATGAAGTGGATTTGGCAGAACTGCTGCTGCCTCCTGAAACCTCGCTGGGAGTAGAAATGTTAGCTGTTGGGGCTGGTTCTGAAGATGCTGAATAGTTAGTAAGTTCACTATTACTTGCACCAGTTCCACCCGCTAACAAGCTAGAGCCACTTGGACTGCTGCTACCGACCGTTAGGGTAGGAGGAGCAGATGCGTCTAATTGAGGCATCGCTGTTAATCTCCTTAAAATTTGTTTTAAGCTGGATAAATCAACTGAAGATTGCTCTGGGTCAAAGCAATGGAGCTATACATTTTTATTTTGATTTCATTACCCTATCGAGATAATAAAAATTATTTAATTTCTATTATTCACGGAATCTAGTTTCGGAACTTGGGAAATGACGGGGGAGTGTAGGCGATCGCAAATACCTGACCGTAACCAACCGCTAGAGAACCACCGTAAGGCGAAGATACTGCCCAAGACTGAGAATTAGCAGCAGTTGAGGTGAATGCACCGATCGCGGAGGTAAAAACACTGATATCGACTGAAGCAAAACCGCCAACAATATTGCCTTCGTCAGAAAATTTATCCAAATATGTCAAATCCTCAATTCTCATTGATTTTTACCTTTATCTGATTATTATTCTTGGATACGCCTGTATTTTTGACTTGATAAATGTGTAATTTTATCGTTCCGCTGCCAGTAGTGCGGACTTAATTATACTAGCAGCGGGCGACTGAATTCCTAATCGGAAACCGATACAGAAAATGCACCGGATGAACTCGAAAAAGGAGTCGTAAATGTGCTGGTAGCAGCCTTGGTAAATGAGCCATAACCGATCGCACCGGCACCAGCGTCGGCTACAGCTACGTTACCAATTGCTAGACCAGCAGTCAGTGAAATGAAAGAAACGTTGCCGACAATCAAATCAAATTCTGTGAAACCGCCTTCGATTCTGGTTGCTTCGGACACAACTTCTACATGGTTCAGATCAGAGATAATCATGGTTTTTTGCCTTTACTATTGCAGGTTTGTTTAACTAAAAAACTGTGTAATTCTATCGTTTTGCTGCCAGCAGTTCGGACTTATTCAACTAGCAACTGGCGACAAATTTTTAATCGGAAACCGATACGGAAAATGCACCGGATGAACTCGAAAAAGGAGTCGTAAATGTGCTGGTAGCAGCCTTGGTAAATGAGCCATAACCGATCGCATCGGCACCAGCGTCGGCTACCGCTACGTTACCAATTGCTACGCCAGCAGTGAATGAACCGAATGAAACTAGGCCGACAATCAAATCAAATTCAGTGAAACCGCCTTCGATTCTGGTTGCTTCGGAAACAACTTCGACATGGTTCAGGTCAGAGATAATCATGGTTTTTTCCCTTGTTGGTTAAGTGCTTGCTCGAAGCAATCTTGTTTGCTTTCGATGTACCTAATATATCTGGACTAATTAGAGCTGTGTTGCCAATTTGGCAGATTTGTGAAAATTAAAATGTAAATTCAAATTCATGAATATTTGTAAATTATTCGTCCAAAAGCTACAAAAAATCGAGGTATTTTGAAATACAAAAATCAGCCTCGTTTTAGAGTTTATTAACGAGACTGGAAGATTGTAGTATTTAGCTCAATTGATAACTTGTATAGATAAAGACTGCCCAGGCTAAACCGCAGGAATTACAGGTCAACCGATTTGAGATTTGAGATTTGAGATTTGAGATTGAGTCAACGTAAAAGGTTATTATCTTAGATACCCGACTTCTTAAAGAAGTCGGGTAAGCTGTGGAGCATTTAAACCAGTAACGAGGCTAGTAGGGTGCGTCAGGAGTGAACCCTTACGCTGAAACGGAAAACCTTAGATGCTGACGCACCTTACGCAAGTCCTTTAAATGCCGAACAGCTTATCTGGGTATTCCCTTTTTTTAGGTTGACCTACTTAACAAAGTATTAGGTACGATCGCCACACGAGGTTGCCATTTTGGCAGATTTATCGGAAGTGCGGATGTTCGACACTCAAAAACCCGATCGCCCGCGGTGAGTCAACCAAAGAATTGGTACACCCAACGCCCGCAATCGGGTTGTCGATCTCTCGACTAAATTACTTACCCGCCAAATTAAACAAGCGCGTCTTAAATCCCGCAAAAAATCCTTGACTTGGAATTGGCAAACACTCAACCTTCGGCATCGAGAGATATTGCCCTTCCTTGACTTCAAGTCCAAAACCTGCGGTATCTGAGTGCAACTCGGTAAAAGCCTCTGTTACATAACCCCCTCGAACTCCGGCTCGTTTTTCCCTCACCACTTCCACATAATCTAAATCAGCAATTTTACCCAATGCAGGCTTAGCTTCCGATTTACTCGACTTGCCGATTTGACTGTTTTCCTTAAGCAAGCGGTTGGAAGTACGGTAAGGGATATAGTCGAGGGGGTTGTAACCCGTGCACCGCAAAAGTAAAAAACAAGCCCAAGAATACTTTCCTGCCAGGATGGCTGAAATTATCTCATCCAATTGTTCTGGTTTGATTCCAACTTGGGAATGATTGGCAGAATGGTGAAATTGGGAATTCATTATTTTATCCTGTTTTGTGTATAAAGAGTGACAAAGGACAACAACCACTTAACTAAGTTCTACAAACTCATGCCGCCCTTTTGTAGCTGCTTGAGAGGATCAAGCAAAATGTCGGCTATGCTGCGCTGGCGAATGACAATTTCCGCAGAAGCTGTTTGGCCAGCTTTGAGTTTCCAGGTTTGGTTTTTGGCTTTCACTGAGTCTCGATCCATACTCACTTCCACCCGGTAAAAAACACCCAATCGCTCGTCTGTTTTGGCATCCGGCGAAATAGATAAAACTTTTCCCGGAATCACGCCGTAATTTTGATAAGGAAAAGCATCGAATTTGACTTGCACCGGCATTCCGGTTTTGACAAATCCCGCTTCTCGGTTCGGCAAACTCACTTCCAGCACCAGAGGAGCGTGATTCGGAGTCATTTCTGCAATAGTTTGACCCGGTTGAACTACTTCGCCTTTGTTGTGAACGTTGAGTGCGGAAATGACTCCGCTGACGGGTGCGTAGAGAAATCTTTGTTTGAGCTGATTTTTTGCTTGATCGAGCAGGGTTTGGGTTTCGGCAATTTTGGATTTGACTTGATTTAATTGCATTTCCAACTGCTGAATTTTTTGCTCTTTTTCTAACTGCATTTGGCGCGCTGCGGCTTGTTTGCTGGCGGCTTCGGCTTGCAGTCGATCGACTTCTGCCAGTTGTTGAGTTAATTCACCTTGGGTTCTAGAAATGGCGCTAGTTCGATCGCGCAAATTTTGCTCGACTTCAAACAACCTTTCCTTAACCACGGTTGCATCAGACAGTTGACTCCTGATGGCAGCACTTTGCCTGTCGCGAACGGTTTGCTCGACTTCAAAGGCGCGATCGTCAGCCTGAGTTGTCTCTCCCAACTGGCTTCTAATCACCGCATTTTCGCTTTCCCGCAGAGCTTCCTCAGCTTGAAACAATACGTCTTTAGACAGTGCTCCCTCATCTACCAAAGGTTTGAGACGCGCGATCCGCTCTTTGTGAGCTACCACTTTTGCTTGCAACCCGGCCAGCAATTCTTGAGTCTTGCGTTGCAATGGTTTCACCCGATCGCGCCGCCCTTGCTGGGAGTTAATATCTGTTTTCAGTTGCGAGAGCAAGTCTTGCACATTGTTTTCCAGAGGTTTGAGCTGTTGTTGCCGCGCTTGCTGAGACACTACATCTGCTTGCAATTGCTCGATTTGAGACTGCGTGGTGGCCGCTGAAGCGCTAGCACGGGCGATCGCAGCTTCAGCCCCCCGCTTGTCCGCAGCCGCAATAGCTTGGCTCGCTTCAACTTCCAGTCGAGTTCTCTCGATCGAACTCATCTCTTGCATCAATTGAATCCGATAAGCGTCCAGAATTTTCTCAAGACGCTCCACCTCGCTCTCGGCATTCGACGGGTCTAATTCCGCCAATAATTGTCCAGCTTTGATTTTTTGACCTTCTTTGATAGCGAGGTTAATAATTTTTCCCGTCTCCGTCGGGTGAATTTTGTAAACAGCGCCTTTGGGAACTAATTTGCCCTGAGCATGACCAACCTCGTCAATTTTTCCCAAAGTTGCCCACGCTCCAAAAGCTACGGAAAAAACCATTCCTCCTAATATCAACCGCTGGGGAAAAGATACTGGCGGCTGGTCGAGTACCGAGTGCAAAGAAGTAGACCAATTATTCGCATCAGGCTGTCGTAACTGTAATTTTGCAATATTGATACCGTCATGAGTTTGAGAAGAGCGATTTTGAGATTCGACAACTTCTAAAGAGCGCTCTTTTTTTCGGATTTCGTTTTCTTGCCTAGAAGCTACGCCCCCATAAACTTCGCCTATTTCGTTAGGAGCGTGGCCTAATTCTTTGGCATCTTCTGAAAACATTGTCTTTCCTCCAAATTAGTCTGTTGACTGTTGGCAGTTGGGAGTTGTTAGGAGCTATCAGTCAGGAGTCAGAAGTAAGTGATATCATGTCCGGTCGAGCGATCGCGATTTTTGTAGGGGCTCCCCTCACCAACAATACCTGCTAATAATTGACAATCTCAAAAACCCGCCCGACCGGGATATTATGGTTAATCGATCGGACATGATATGAAAATTATCTTTAGCCTTGTCTTGCTAATGACTAATGACCAATGACTAATGACCAATGACTAATGACCAATGACTAATGACCAATAACTAATGACTAATGACTAATGACTTAAATATCCAGTTGTTGCTGAGCGAGGTGATAGTAAAGTCCGCGTTCAGCCATCAATTCGTCGTGGTTGCCTTGTTCGGCTAAAATGCCTTTGTCTAGAACCAAAATTCGATCGGCATTACGCACCGTAGACAACCGATGAGCGATAATAAACGCAGTGCGATCGCGACTAATGCGGGCGAGATTTTGCTGAAACCTGCGCTCAGATTCGGTATCCAGCGAAGAAGTTGCTTCATCCAAAACCAAAATCCGGGGATCGCCCAAAAGAGCGCGGGCGATCGCAATTCGTTGTCGCTGGCCCCCAGACAAACTCGTTCCCCTTTCCCCCACAGGAGTTTGATAACCCAGCGGCATATCTTGAATAAAAGCGTGAGCTTCTGCTAGCTTCGCCACTTCTATCGCCTGTTCCAAGCTTGCAGAAGCAGCATCGCTTCCGTTTTTATACAGCGTAATATTTTCCAAAATCGTTCCCGAAAACAAGAAACAATCTTGAGGAACAACACCCAACTGAACTCGCAGCGACTGCAAAGAAATGTGCCGAATATCGTGGCCGTCAATTGTCAGCCGCCCCTTTTCTGGATAATAGAAACCTTGCAGCAACTTTACCAAAGTGCTCTTACCCGAACCGCTGCGGCCGACAATTGCCACAGTTTCTCCAGCTTGCACCTCAAAGGAAAGATTTTGCAGCGTATTGCGTTCCTCATCCTGAGAATAACGGAAAGAAACATTGTCAAACTTGACGTTTCCCTGAATGCGAGGCAGCACCAGCATTGGCTTGTAAGGGCTTTCTTCAGGTTGGGCAGAGAATACATCATCCAAACGCTCGATCGAAACCAGCACTTCTTGAAACTCATCCCAAAGTCCCACCACTGAAAGCACAGGAGAAATTACGCTCCCAATCATCATATTAAAAGCCACAAATTGACCGATCGTCAACTCGTCTTGAATCACCAGCATTGCCCCATACCACAGCAAAGCCGTACTCCCCAAAGTATTAATCCCACCCCCGATCACCTGCAAAGAATTCGCCAACTTCTGCCCGCGAAATTTAGCATTAATCATGCAGGTTAATTGGTCTTCCCAGCGCCAGCGCATTTCTCGCTCAGCAGCAGTTGCCTTAACCGTCGCTACCCCAGTAATCATTTCCACCAAAGATGAATTTTGCTTGGCACTTTCGGTAAAAACCTCCCGCGACACTTTTCGCAGAAAGGGAGTTGCAACTAAAGTCAAAATCACGATCGGCGGAATCAACGCCAGCACCAACAACGCCAGACGCCAGTTATAGTAAACCATCAGTCCGATGTAAACTACAGCCATCAAAGCATCCAACCAAGCCGTAATAGCTTGGCGAGTCAAAAATGCCTGAATTTTTTGATTTTCCTGAACCCGCGTCAAGATATCGCCCACTTGACGAGATTCAAAAAACTTGATCGGCAAACTGAGAGTGTGACTGATAAAGCCGCTAATTAAAGTCAAGTCAATGCGGTTCGACAAATAATCCAGCAAATACTGTCTCGTTGCACCCAACAGCGTTCGCCAAACACTAAACAGCAGCAGCCCGATCGCAAAAACGTGCAGAGTTACTACGCTTTTGCTGACAACCACTTGGTCGAGAATTACTTGGGTAAATAGGGGAGTAACTAGACCAAATAATTGGAGCAACAAGGAGAGAATCAGAATTTGGGCGATCGCACCCCGGTAGGGCCAGACTATGCCCACAAAATTTTTAAGTTTGATACCTTGATGTTCGGCAGTGTGATTGCGGTATAGTTCCGCTGTTGGGTCTAAAATTAGGGCGTACCCAGTCCAATTTTCGGTAAAAGTTTTAATGCTCATCCACCGCTTGCCCGCCGCCGGATCGGCCACTAAAACCTGTTGATTTTTAAAGCGATAAACTGCCACGTAGTGATTGCCTTGCCAGTGAGCAATCCAGGGATTTTGATTTCGCAGCGGAGTTAAAGAAGCTCGCACGGGACGGGTTTGAAATCCCATCCTTTCCGCTGCTTTTGCCAGACTCTTGAGCGACGCGCCACTGCGGCCGATTTCTGCCAATTCCCGCAAGTAATTTAGGCTGAATTTCTTACCCCAATATTCGCTAATCATGGCTAAGCAAGTAGCTCCACAATCTGCTGAACTCTGTTGTTGAATGAATGGGTGTCTGCTGCTCAACCAGCGCCGATGCTTGGGTTTGGGAAAGCTGATGATTCCGGTTGCGGGTTTTTGCTGAGCAACTGCGGTTAATTTTGATGGCTCGGTTTGTGAGGTAGAGCTGGCCTTTTGGGGCGGCGTTACTAAGCTTAAGATTGGAGGTTTGCGGATGATTTTAGGGCGGGAATTGCTTTCGGAACTAATTGTGGCGTTGGCGATTTCCCACTGTTCGCTGCTAAGCTGGTAAATTATCAGGTCTGTTACCGCTATCCAGTCGCTCTTTACGTCTGAATGTTCCCAGTTACTGCCGAGAATGGGCGGTGCTTGACCTTGAATTTGACCGCTGCGGAGCCAAAAATGATTGTTGGAGTTTTGGCAGTGCTCGGTGAGGGAAACTCCGGCAGGAATTCGGATTTCTTCTATGTAAGGAACTAAGTGGGGCCACAGAAGCTGTTGTTTGTGGGGAGGGAGCGATCGCAAATCTGTTTGTGTCTTGAAAAATATTAACCGCTGTCGCTCTTGAAATTCTTGCCACCAGTGCTGTTGCAGTTGCTGGAATTCTTCTAAAATCAGCTCCAATGTGGTGGCCGCAATTCGACCGATTTGGCAAGTCCCAGCCGCAATTGCCCTGTAAGGCAGTCCGCTTTCAATAAATAGGTGATCTGTCCCAAATATTGCTCCGACTTCCAGTACCACCGCCGAAATCTCCTGCTGTTGCGACGCTTCTACCGCTAGCAGCCTGACTCTTCCCTCGCAAACTAAATAAAAATTGCGTGAAGCGAAGCTATCCCGTAGGGAATCGCTCTGTTTTTTTTCAAGGAAATTTTTACTATCTGATGTTTGATATTGAGTGATTTCATCTCCGAGTTGAAACTCGCAAATTTCACAGGCTGTATTTAATTTCGCCACTAAAGTCTGCCCTGCACCGACTTCCTCGAAAATTTTCTGAATAGCCGGGAAATTTTCCAAGGCTTCTGGGGTTTTAAAAAGTTGATTTCCCACCCCTAATTTTTTTTTCATAACTTACCCTGTCAAAAAGTTGTTTCATTTTTTTTGAATGGCAACTAACCCGGTTATGAGCGATTTTTATTGGTTTAGTTGCAACCTAGTTGGCTTACAAACTGTTTGTCGATATGTCCGATTAACACCTCTTAGTTACGGCATCCCTTCAACGCCTTTAGGATATATAAAATTGCGTTTTTTCAGGATTTTGTGGTGATTACGTAAGTGTGGTTTTGGCTGGCTCTCAGTTTAACTTACAGAATCGTGGTTTTGGCTACCTTTAAGGGCAATCTTTACGTAATCTTTATAAACCTACAGTAATTATACGGATATTTGTGAAGATTCTGTGAAGCTGGGCGAGGCAGGTGTTGTGTCGGGTATACGTATATATACACAGAAATTGACATTCACAACTCAAAAACCATCAATTTTCGACGCTTGTTTGTGAAATCCAGGGCCGGATCGTGGTAAAGAAATATTGATGGCTGTTAATTTGTAGCAGCAATTCAAGCAATTAATTGACCCTCTGGTCTGGGTATATAACGGATTAAAGTAAGATGGAAAGTTTTGCTATTGATAACGGTCTTCCATTTGGGGGTGACTTCTGTGATGGCCTAAACCCATCACTATCGCTACCCATCACTATCAATCTAAACCCCGATTAAAAGTATCGGTTTCTCTGCTTAAGGAATTTTGTGCGATCGCACTCAGTGTATTGGTTCTCCAAAAGCATGGAATAGTGTAGAATCCAACAACCAACTCAGGAAATTGTCGAACCTGCTTTACAAAAACTGGATATGATGATTGTCATCCCGACGGGCGGTGGCAAGTCTTTGTATTTTCAATTACTGACACTGTTGAAACCAAGATTGACGGTGGTGATTTCGCGGTTAATTACTGTGATGCAATGCCAGACACTTGTGGCGACTAATTAACTATGCAGAATCCAGCGATTGAGAGCATCTCAATGAAAGCCGCCCTCCGCTAGAAATTCGAGTTAGGAGTCAGGAGTCAGGAGCCAGGAGAAAAGAGGAAGAAGGAAGAAGGAAGAAGGAAGGAGCCAGAAAAAGTGTTTTTACAAATATGAGATGCTCCCCAGCGATTGCCGCCGCACAATCGAGTTAAATTCTTTTGGGGATGGGAGGAAGGGTACTTTTCGGCACATCTTAGCCCTATCATCTGTTGTTGAATTCACCCTATTTCATGCCGCTTCACCTGAGTTGTGCTCAGTCAAGGCAACTGCTAGTAATTGAGCAGCCTGCACGTTACTCATTGCGACTTCCCAAATGCCTTTTGCACAATAGCTGTAAAAGTTAGGAACAGGCAGAAACAATGAATCAAAGTTTAATGAATCTGTAAGATCGCACTTCAGAGACAATTGAAATTAAAATGTACTATAAATCATGCAAATTACGATCGACCTTCCCGACAATCTCCCCCTGACTGAAGCCGATGTGAGGATAGAATTGGCGATCGTACTTTATCAGCAGCACAGCCTCAGTCTCGATAAAGCCGCTCAACTCGCTGTAATGTCTGTGGACGACTTCTACCAACTATTAATCAGTCGCCATATTGTCCCCCCGCCCGCAGATCCCGATGACGATCCTGCCGAACTCGTCTTAGCCAGCCTCTGTAACTCCCTCCAGCAAATTAAAGAAGGCAAATTACACCCTATTTCCGAACTGTGGGAAAGTTTTAGCATTTAATTCTAGAGTTACCACTTACAGATAGACTCTGGCTTGAGAGGACAAGTTTTGGGATAAATTGGATTTTCGTTGAGATATAAAGCACGCAATTCTGTCAAAAATTGCAAAGATTTAATGTCACTGATTTGATTATTTATGAGGTGTAGTTTAGTCAATTTAGTCAATAATTGTAAGGGTTTGATGTCGCTGATTTTATTGTTGTCGAGATCGAGATAATCCAGTTTAGTCAAGGATTGTAAGGGTTTGATCTCGCTGATTTTATTGGTGTTGAGACCGAGAACAGTCAGGTTAGTCAAGGATTCTAGCGGTTTGATGTCGCTGATTTCATTGTCGCTGAGGAACAGCCTAGTCAGTTTAGTCAATGATTCTAGCGGTTTGATATCTTTGATTTGATTGTTTTTGAGACCGAGAACAGTCAGGTTAGTCAAGGATTCTAGCGGTTTGATGTCTATAATTTGATTGTCGCTGAGGAACAGCCAAGTTAGATTAGTCAAAGATTCTAGCGGTTTGATGTCGCTGATTTTATTGTCGCTGAGGAGGATCTCAGTCAGGTTAGTCAAGGATGCTAGCGGTTTGATGTCTATAATTTGATTGTCGTTCAAGCTCAGCCCTTTCAGGTTAGTCAAGGATGCTAGCGGTTTAATGTCTATAATTTGATTGTTGTCGAGGGATAGTACACTCAGGTTAGTCAAGGATGCTAGGGGTTTGATGTCGCTGATTTTATTGTTTTCGAGGCTGAGGTTTGCGAGACTCGAAAGTTTCTGATTAGCTTCATCGCACTCAGTGGCTCCTGCTTTCTCCAACAGCACTTCTACTGTATGTTTAACTTCAGGACTCAAGGAAGCTTTTTCGCGACACCAATCAGCAAACGTTCTGTTTCCCGATCGCACTTCTGCGGCCTTCACTCCGAGGCTAGTTCCAGATAATGCTACGATCGCACTCAAAGCAACTACTATCAAACTTGCTAAATTTATGTGTTTCTGTGCAACTATAAGTTTCATCATCTTGTACCTCTAATTTCCTGAATAGACAATGGCACGTTGGTAAACTGTCACGAGACTGCCAGATAGTTCTAAAATAACTGTGATATTAAACTTATAGCCAATAACTTTATCTGCACAAACTCAGGAAAATACCTTATGAACAGCACAGCATCTTACGCATCATCTCAAATGGCAGATCGCGAACGCGCGAACCTCAGCAAGCTAATCGATTACAGTTCCATTCGATCGATACCCGAAATTTGGGCGATCGTCAAACAAAAATTCGGTCAAACCGTCGCCCTCCACGACCCCCACACCCAGCCAGAAATCAAGCTGACCTACACCGACCTGTACCAACAAATCCAGCAATTCGCCGCCGGCCTCCAAGCCCTAGGCATCGAACCAAATCCCGAAGAAGCAGTCCCTCCCCGCGTCGCCGTCTTCGCAGACAACAGTCCCCGCTGGCTGATAGCCGACCAAGGTATCATGATGGCCGGGGGCGCCAACGCCGTTCGAGGCGCCACCGCCGACCCCGAAGAACTTTTGTACATCATCCAAGACAGCGGCAGCAGTGCCTTGGTAGTCGAAAACCTGGCATTACTGAAAAAACTGCAACACCGCCTCCCAGATTTGCCCGTTCAACTCATCGTCCTCCTCTCGGACGAAGAACCGGAAATCAGCCAAACCCTGAGCACAGTCAAATTTTCCCAAGTCATGACCACAGGGGCCAACCGTCCCCTCAAACCCACCAACCACAGCCAGCAAACCCTCGCCACCCTCCTCTACACCAGCGGCACCACCGGCAAACCCAAAGGCGTCATGCTGACTCACGGCAACCTGCTGCACCAAGTCACCACTTTAGGTACAGTTCTCCAGCCAGAACCGGGCGAATGCGCCCTCAGTATGTTGCCCAGTTGGCACGCTTACGAACGCAGCGTCGAATACTTCCTGCTTTCCCAAGGATGCACCCAAATTTACACCAATATTCGCTATTTCAAACAAGACTTTAAAGCCTACAAACCCCACTACATGGTCAGCGTTCCGCGCATCTGGGAATCGATTTATGAGGCCGTACAAAAGCAATTTCGGGAACAGCCGCCTAACAAACAAAAATTGGTGAATTTCCTGTTATCTGCCAGCCAGCAATACATCGAGAACCGCCGCATTTCCCAAGGATTAACTCTCAGTTTGAAACCGGCTTCTGCTTCCGAAAAACTAATCGCCCGCATCAAAAGCATTCTGTGGTCGCCCGTACACGGCCTGGCAGAAAAATTGGTTTACAAAAAAGTCAGGGAAGCTACGGGAGGACGCTTAAAATGGGCAATTAGCGGCGGCGGTTCTTTGGCAACGCATTTAGACAATTTCTTTGAAATAGCGAATATCGGTTTGTTGGTGGGATACGGTTTAACCGAAACTTCGCCGGTTTTAACTGTGCGCCGCCCTTGGCACAATCTTAAAGGTTCCGCAGGACAGCCCATTGCCCATACGGAAATTAAAATAGTAGACCCAGAAACCAGACAGCAACTGCCCACAGGCCAGCGCGGCTTAGTATTGGCGCGCGGGCCGCAAATCATGGCAGGTTATTATCTTAATCCCCAAGCGACTGCCAAGGCGATCGACTCCGAAGGCTGGTTCGACACCGGCGATTTGGGCTGGCTGACACCGGGAAACGACTTAATCTTGACCGGGCGGGCCAAAGATACGATCGTCCTCACCAACGGCGAAAACATCGAACCCCAGCCCATAGAAGACGCCTGCGTCCGCAGCCCCTACATCGACCAAATTATGCTAGTAGGTCAAGACCAGAAATCCGTCGGCGCCTTAATTGTCCCCAATGCAGAAGCCGTGCAGAAATGGGCAGAAACTCAAAATCCCCCCTTACACGAAATTGACTGGAATAGCAAGACAATTCAAGATTTATTCCGCAAAGAATTGAACCGAGAGGTGCAAAATCGCCCTGGATACCGCGCGGACGATCGCATCGGCCCGTTCCGCTTGATTCAGGAGCCATTTTCGATCGAGAATGGAATGTTGACCCAGACCCTGAAAATTAAGCGCCCGGTTGTGACGCAACACTACCGCGATATGATTGACGGGATGTTTTGAAATATTCGCTGGACTTGGGGAATGGAAAAGAAAAAATTATCCCAACACCCGAGTCCCGATTCCGAGTCCTCAGTCCTGGGCCATTAGTTCAGGTTTACCAACTAATGACTCATGACTAATGCCTAATTCCTAATTGACAAGCAACAACTTTTTTATGGAACCACAATTACTCTTGAAGCGATCGATTAACGTTAAAGTCGTCGTTACTCCTCGCTGGAAAGAAGAAGCTCAACAGCAACTCCAAGCCCAAATCAACCAAATAGACTCTCAGCTACAACAGTTAGAAATGCAAGGGCAGCGGATGATTTCAGAAATCCAAAAGTCAAATTTGCAGCCCCCAGGCCCGCAAGTAATGCAGCAAATAGAAAACATTCAAGTGCAGGTGAATCAAAGAAAAAGCGAACTGCTAGAACAGAAAAACCAAAACCTGCAACAGCTTCAGCAAGTGCAGGTGCTAGACCTGGAACAAGAAGTGAGTCAAGGTCAAATTGACGGCACGTTCACTGTCGGGCTGGGAGAAAACTTGATTCAAAAAATGCAAGTAGAAATTCTCCTCCGCGACGGCATAGTCGAAGAAATTCGAGGTGATATTTAGAAATTGGTAAGTGGTAATTGGCGATCGGTAATTGGCAATTGATTTTGAGTCAACAGTCACACATCAAGAATGCGAGACACTGGCATAATAATAAGTATTGCCGGTGGCCGATCGCCAATGCTCAATTGCCAAATACCGATTACCTATTACCAACACAAAAGGACTTTTTACAGATGATTCGCGAAGTTTTCATGCCAGCCCTGAGTTCTACCATGACAGAGGGCAAAATTGTTTCCTGGGTCAAATCCGCCGGAGACAAAGTAGAAAAAGGCGAAACGGTGGTAGTCGTTGAATCCGACAAAGCCGACATGGACGTGGAGTCTTTCTACGAAGGCTATTTAGCAATAATTATCGTACCTGCGGGCGAAGTTGCTCCGGTGGGGGCGGCAATCGCCCTGGTAGCAGAAACGGAAGCCGAAATCGCCACAGCTCAGCAGCAAGGAGCCGCCGCCCCAACCGCAGCCGCAGCCCCGGCTCCCAGCCCCGCTCCTGTCAGCGCAGCTACATCCTCAGCAGGTTTACAGCAAAATGTTAGTCGCCAAAACGGCCGCAGCGTCGTTTCTCCCCGCGCTCGCAAATTAGCCAAAGAGTTTAAAGTAGATTTGAATTCTATCAAAGGCAGCGGGCCCAACGGTCGCATTGTCGCAGAGGATGTGGAAGCAGCAGCCGGCAAAGCTCAACCAGCTCCGGTTCAGCAAGCGGTAACAGTTCCCGCAGCACCCGCACCGGCATCTGCAGCACCCGCCCCCGCAGCAGCCAAACCCGCACCCGCACCAGTCCCGGCGATCGCACTTTCGGGCCAAAAAGTACCGATGAATGCGCTGCAAAATGCGGTGGTGCGGAATATGGAAGCAAGTTTGAGCGTGCCTTCTTTCCGCGTCGGTTACACAATTACTACTGATAATCTGGACAAACTCTACAAACAAATTAAGTCGAAGGGCGTCACGATGACGGCTATGCTGGCGAAGGCTGTAGCTGTAACTTTACAAAAACATCCTCTGCTGAATGCTTCTTATGTGGAGTCGGGAATTCAATACCGCGCTGATATTAATGTGGCGGTAGCGGTGGCGATGGATGGCGGTGGTTTGATTACGCCGGTGTTGCAAAATGCCGATCGCCTCGATATTTATTCGCTCTCCCGCACTTGGAAGGATTTAGTCGATCGCGCCCGCACCAAGCAGTTAAAGCCTGATGAATACAGCACGGGGACTTTTACTCTTTCCAATTTGGGAATGTTTGGAGTAGACAAGTTTGACGCGATTTTGCCGCCGAATCAAGGCTCGATTTTGGCGATCGGCTCTTCGCGGCCGCAAGTAGTGGCTAATGAAGATGGTTTGATGGGAGTGAAGCGCCAAATGCAGGTGAATATTACTTGCGATCACCGGATTATTTACGGTGCTGATGCTGCGTCTTTCTTGCAAGATTTAGCGAAATTGATTGAGACAAATCCTCAGTCTTTGACGCTTTAGCGATCGTCCTAAATCTCCCTTTTACTGTTATTGGCAGGAAAGGGGGATTTAGACTTAGCTTTTAATGAGATGTCTAATTTTGGAATGATTTAACCGCAGAGACCGCAGAGGACACAGAGTCAGAGAAGAGAGAGATGAATAATTCCGATACCAACGGATTTGATATTACTCATTAAGACGATGAAAGTGCAAGTTTTGTCTGTTCAACCTGCGATTAGCTCTAATACCAATTCGCCCGATCGCCCAACTTAGCACAGACGTAGCGCTCAGCTTTCGATCGCACCTTCCTGAGTCCGCGCACCATTTCCCAAATTGTTGGGCGTGAAGTCGGTTTCGATCGTCGGACGCTCAAACAATTTACCAATTACCAATTACTAATTACCAATTACAAACTTGCGTTATTTCTGTTTTAGGACTACCAACGTAATGTCGTCAAAAACTTTATGTTTGTCAATATGTTGCAGCAGATGATCAATTACTGCTTGTCGAATTTCTTCAGCCGTTTTGTGGCGATTTTCTTTGGTCACTTGGCACAATCTTTCTATGCCGTAATACACTTTATTTATATTTACAGCTTCGGTAATTCCATCTGTGTAAAGCACTACTACATCCCCTGGATTAAGATGCACTTGAACTTGGGAAACAAAATCAGCAATATCTTCCTCTAATCCCAGAGGGAAGCCGAGTTCGATTGTATCGATCCGTTCGATGTTACCATCAGTACGGACTACAATTATTTCTTCATGTTGACCGCTGATGGTAAAGTTACTATCTTGATAATCTAACAAAACCAAGGTCATGTTTTTAGATGAGTCGATGCGCTCGATATTGGCATAAAGGGTGCGGTTTAACACATCAAGAAACTTCACCGGATCGGTTTCGTTCATTTTTTGGAGAGTGCGGACGGCGGTTTGCGCCATAATCATTAATACGCCACTTTCTAAACCATGTCCCGTAACATCGCCGATGGTAATTTTTACCCGATCTTTTTGGGTTAGTACGTCGTAGTAGTCGCCACCCACTTCATCGGCAGGTTCCATATATCCAGCTATTTCTAATCCTTTAATTTTATCTAGTTCTGATTGTTTGGGCAAGATCATTTGTTGCAGTCGTTTGGTGACTTCTAACTCAGCACTGAGGCGGATGTTTTCGGCTTTAAGTTTGTTATTGAGGCTGCTAATTTCCTGGTTTGCTTGGGCGAGTTGGGCGGTGCGTTGTTGCACTTTATCTTCTAAAGTTTGATAGAGGCGGGCATTTTCGATGGAGATCGCAGCTTGGGCGGAAATGATGTTGAGGACTTCTAAGCGATCGCGCGTAAAAGCCCCCGCTGTTAAATTATTTTCTAGGTATAAGATGCCTACCAACTTACCTTGATTGATCAGGGGGCTACACAAAATAGATTTAGGTCGCTGCTGAATAATATACGGGTCAGAGGCAAACCTGCTTTTATTCGTTGCATCATCGATCGCAAGAGTTTCTTGTGTCCGTTCTACATAATTAACCAGCGAGATAGGAATCACTTGATTTTCAGTCGCTGACTTGGATATTAATTGACATCGTTCACCCGTACATTGAGCTTCAATTTTCCACTTACCTGCTGGGTCAGGTATGAGGAAATAAAATTTTTCAGCTCCGGCGTTTTCCAGCAATACTTGCATCAAATTGGAGAGTAACTTATCTAAATTAACTTCCCCTGAGAGCGCTTGGGAGGCTTTGATAATTGTTGATAAATCCAGAGCTGGTGCAGCACCTGAATTGGTAGAAGTGACAGTGGTTCTGCTCTGAACCATCGTTTCGTCTCTTCCACTCGTCAGGCTATTTTTCCTACCGACGATAGGTGCGAGTAATTCAGCATGGCGCTCTTCTAAATCTTTAACTTTTGCCTTTGCTCCCCAGCGAATATAAGCATAGTAAGCGTCTATCATGTAGGTACGCGCTACTTTCTGACGACCTAATGCTAAATAGAATTCTCCCGCTAATTCATTGGCGAGGGCTTCATCCTGCACATATCCATTGTCCTTGGCTCCATCTATCGCTAGGTCGTAATATTCCATTGCTGAGAAAGATTGCCCTAAGACGCGGGCTTTTTCGGCCTCTACTAAGTCATACTTATGCTGGTGATTCATTGGGCAATGGAACGCCCAATTTTTTATACTTTTCTGAGTTTCTTCGACTTGAATAAGGTATTTTTGTTTCTTTTCTTCCTCTCCTGAAATTGCTTCAAAATGGGCTAAAAGAATCAGACAATAGTAAAAGCTATGTTCAATAAAGCTAATATTTGATTGAACGTAAATTGAATATTTCAACCCTTCCCTAGCAAATTCTAGAGCTTCTTCATATTGCTTAAATAAATAGCAAACTACAGTTTTCGCATAATAAACCCTGAATAAGCACATAAAATTTTTTACTTCTCTTAAATAAGAGATAGCTTCTTCCTCATTTAATATGCTGCCAATCAAAAGCAGTTTATTATCTGTCATCCCCCTTAAATTTTCTACTAATTGACCGAGGATTTTGAGTAAATATAACTGGTGTTCTTGGGACAAGTTATCGGCAAAATCAATATAGTGTTTTTGTTGTTCTTGCACGTAGTCTAGATGCTCGCCCTTAAAAAACAGATGAGCGCAGTAGTAATCAGCAGCATGACAAGCATATTCTATATCTCCAAATTCTAAGCCGCTATTAATTGCTTGACGAAGGGGTTCTAGAGTTTCCCTAGTATGCTTTTTGAAGTGCGTAATACCGATCGAAACATTAACCAATATTTTAGAACGAAACTCTTTGGCATCTAACTGCTCTAATACTTGTAAAGAAAGTTCACCAAGTTGATAGGCCAAATCTATATCTGGTATGAGCCAAGACACGAATATTCCGTAAATGGAATATGCAAAAGTACACTGTGGCGAATTCCCATACTGACGAGAAAGTTCGATCATAGTATATAGAATTGGTAGCGATAGCGGGCTTTCTGCAAAGCAAGCAGGTGCGAATATAAGAACTAAAAACTGCATAGTCGCCAGCTTGTAGGGATCGGTCATTTCTGCCAGGTTAGCTAACTCCTCAATATTGAGTTCTTGCGGCGGTGATTGAGATATGGTCACTCCCAGCATTTCTAGAACTTGCAGTCCGGTATCTACCGCAGAATTGTTCTGGTTTTTAGCGAGGTTAAGCCTAATTTTCAGTGCGTATAAGTTGACTTGTTCGAGGATTGTTTTGGCTTTTTTGAGAGTGCGATCGCACAAAATTTCCGCACGTTCTAAATTGGCATTGAGATATTCGGCTTCCGCCGCTTCCCGATAAAAATTAAATGTCACATCGTATCTACTTTCCCAGCTATCTTGACTCAGGAGTTCTATACCTACATTCAAATAATTAACAGGGGCTTCATAGGCAGTAGCTGCCTTTGCTTTCTGTCCAGCAATCAGGTTTAATTGGGCTAACTCATCTTTTTCTGACTGATTAGTTAGCAAATCTGTGCCAAAATTCAGTTGGTTAACCAGAGCAAAAATATTATCTTTTCGCTCTTGCTCTGTTGTATTATTCAGCAGTAGTTGACCAATTTTCAGGTGAGTGGCTTTTTTCTCCGATTCTGGAATCAAAGAATAGGCTGCTTGCTGCACGCGATCGTGCAAAAATTTGTAGTCAACTTTGATATCGCGTATAGATGCCAACTCTTCCTGGGCAAAGACTAGAGGAATTTTGTAATTTTCAGACAGCGGCAGAATCAAACCCGCTTGCATTGCCTCCCACAAATGAGCAGCCGTCGCTAAGTTTGATTCTTCATTGACAATTGATAAAACTTCTAAGTTAAATTGGTTGCCGATGCAAGCCGCTAATTTTAATGATTTCTGGTTTTTTTCAGGGAGTTTGCGAATATTGCGACCAACCAGTTCAACAATATTGAAATCTGCGATACCAATCGCCTGTATTTGTTGAATATCCCACTCCCAGCGGTCTGTATCTACTTGATAAACCAGCAGATTTTCCGAGTACAGGGTTTTGAGTAGCTGCGTTAAGAAAAACGGATTGCCTTGGGTTTTATTAAAAAGTAACTCGGAAAAAACTTTGATTTTGTCTGAATTTACGCTGGCATCGAGAGTGTCGGCGATTAATTGGTTGACGCTATCCAAAGCCAGCGCCTGAATGGTGATATTATTCACCGCCGTTTCAGTTTCTTGAATTTTTTCTATTGTCTGAATTAAAGGATGAACGGGACTGACTTCGTTATCTCGATAAGCTCCAATCGTTAACAAATATTTGCTATCTGGGTCAGTGACTAAGAGTTGAATTAACTTTAGAGATGCCGAATCTGCCCACTGTAAATCGTCTAGGAATATGACTAGCGGGTGTTCGGGTTGACAAAAAACGCGAATAAATTGTTGAAAGACCCGATTAAATCTGTTTTGGGATTCCGATGAACCCAGTTGAGGAACTTCAGGCTGTTTACCGATAATTAGTTCGACTTCGGGGATAACATCAATAATAACTTGACCGTTATTATCTAGCGACTTTAATAAGTTTTCTTTCCAAATAGCAATGTGTTCGGAAATTTCTGTTAATAGCTGACGAACTAATTCTTGAAATGCTTGGATTAACGCCGCATAGGGAATGTTGCGCTTAAACTGGTCAAACTTACCCGCAATAAAATATCCCCTAGCTGCTACAATTGGTTTATGAACTTCATTGACGATTGAAGTTTTACCAATCCCGGAATAACCGGAAACTAACATCATCTCGGTGGCACCGAGGCTGACTCGTCCAAAGGCATCTAGAAGAATTTGGACTTCGGTTTCTCTACCATAAAGTTTCTGGGGAATGAGTAATTGGTTGCCGCGATCGCGTTGACCGATGGCAAAATTTTCAATCTTTCCAGTTGTCTGCAATTGCTGCAAACAAGTTTCCAGGTCAAATTTTAATCCCGCCGCACTTTGATATCGGTCTTCCGCATTTTTTGCTAACAGTTTCATCACAATATCTGAAACCGCTTGAGGAATTTCTGCTACCTCTTTAGGTGGGACGGGTTGTTTGGCAATATGACAGTAAACCAACTCCATCGGATCGGTGGTACTAAATGGCAACTGGTTGGTCAGCATTTCATAGAAAGTCACTCCCAAAGAATAGAAATCCGTGCGGTAGTCAATTGCGCGATTCATCCTTCCCGTTTGTTCGGGTGACATATAAGCGAGAGTCCCTTCTAGCAAGTTGGGATTGCTAATGCTTTGGTTTTTCAATTCCAAGCGCGATGAAATACTAAAGTCAGTCAGTTTTACTTTTCCTGTCGCTGGATTGATAATGATATTTGAGGGCTTAATGTCTTTGTGAATGATCGGTACTTGATGGAGATAGATCAAAGTTTCGGATAGAGCGATCGCTACCCTCAGCCACTCGGTTATTGACAGGTTATTGGCTGCCATAAAATGATAAAGGGATAGACCCCCAAAATCTTCTAATATCAGCGCTAAACTATTCTGATAATTCTCTAACTTGTAAGTTTTGACAATTCCTTCACACTCTAAATTTTGAGTGATTATAAATTCTTGCCTTAAATTGGTGATTTGTTCAAGGCTAGGATAATCATTTTTTATTATTTTAACGATGACAAGCTGTCGATCCCGATTTCTTATCCCTCGATAAACAACGGTTCTGACTCCTTCGTAAATATTTTCTATAATTTCGTATCCTGAAAGAATGATCGTTTTTTTAACCTTACCCTTTTCATTAACTATTCTAAATCGATGCGATCTAGTTCTTCCCGACTGGCGCTCATAATCGACTGAGGAACTGGGGGACAGCCTGCTTTGGTATTGCTTTGAGTGGGTTCGTTCATCTGGCTCTCCTGAGTTACAATGTAATAATGGTAACAGTGTAGATAAGTATTTGATTTATGAAGGGGAAATGAGGACAGTAACTTAGATACTATCTTTGATAAAAATTTGATATTTATTCTCTCCTCCCCTACGTCAAAGCGCAATTGGAATCGACATTAACTTATTATCGGCTCTCTCGTACTTATGGTGATAACGCAAGCTAAGAATTTAGCACGATCGAGAGTTTCAACGTTCAGTCTCAGATACTTAGTATCATCTGCTACTTTTAAGACAAAGCATCGGGGAGAGCCGAGGAAAAAATTATGTGATTAATTGATGTTTGCATCGACACTGATGTCATGAATGCTGCACTGGGGCAAGCGTAACAAGTCGCTTTAGCTGTCATATCAAGGTGCGACTCGGCTAAAATGTGGCGCGCCACATTTCTGCGGCAATTGTTCAATTAATGCGATGATATAAATGTGTGGCAATGCTCATAAGCTGTGGAGCATTTAAACCAGTAACGAGGCTAGTAGGGTGCGTCATTCGCGAACCCTTACGCTGAAACGGAAAACCTTAGATGCTGACGCACCTTACGCAAGTCCTTTAAATGCCGAACAGCTTACTGACGATCGCCACCAATCAACAACCAATTTAGGCTAGAACTACCAGAAGGTTGCCAGCCTCTGCGCTCTCAAATCGGTTCTATAAAACCGACACATTTTTAATGACGATAATTTTAACCAACGACGACGGCATCGATGCTCCGGGCATTCAAGCACTTTTGCAAGCAGTAAGTGGCAAAACAATTATGGTGGCTCCGCAGGGGCAATTGTCCGGCTGCGGGCATCAAGTGACGGCTCACAGTCCGATTCATGTCGATCGGCGATCGTCCGTGGAATATGCTGTAGGGGGAACACCGGCCGATTGTGTCCGTATCGCTCTTCATCACGTTTGTGCGAAGCCGGATTTGGTGCTTTCGGGTATTAACGCGGGCGGCAATTTGGGGGTTGACGTTTATATTTCGGGTACGGTGGCGGCTGTGCGCGAAGCAGCGATGCACGGTATTCCGGGCATCGCAATTTCCCACCGGATTAAAAGGCCGCTCGAAATTGACTGGGATGTCGCTACTCGCTGGACATCGCGGGTGTTAGCAGATTTGCTCAACCGGGAACCCAAGTCTGGGTGTTTCTGGAATGTGAATTTGCCGCATTTAGCGCCGGGAAGTGCGGAACCGGAAATTGTGTTTTGCCAGCCTTCGACGCAGCCACTGCCTGTGGTTTACCGGGTGGAGGGAGAATACTTTTATTATGCCGGAGAGTATGGATCGCGCGATCGGGCGGCGGGGACTGATGTTGACGTGTGTTTTGAGGGTAATATTGCGGTGACTGAGATATCGCTGTGATAGATTTGATGGGATTTGATGGGATTGGGCGATCGAACTATCTTTTTTTTCAACCAAGTCTAAAAAAATGGTGTTAAATTCGATCGGCGACAGAATGTTTGATATTCATGGCTAAAAACAGATTTCATTATACTTTGGGTTTAGCACTGCATATTCCCTAGATATAATAAACCTGTTTTCGGATTATCCCAAAATAGGATATTTAAATCTGTTAAAAATCGATAGTAATGACAATTACACAAAATTAATCGCAATTCCGAGAGTGGCCGCTATCTCTATTTGCGGCCGTCCGTGCTACCATAATTTTTTTTGTCATCCTTCGGCTTAGCAACACCATCAGGTTGTTTCTTTGGCTTTTTGACTTCTTTGTTGCTTTTTCTTTCTTTTGACATGATTCTTCCTCAATTTTGACTCAGCATAACATAGATTGACACATTTGCCTAACTGCCAGTAGAGGGGGTGATTCTATACAGATATTAATCGCTGTTAGTTTTGTACCATATGCAGTATATTATCCGCTAGGTTTTGAACGAATACCCTCTACCGTTAGGCATATCGATAAATTCCTCAGAATTACAATGTCTGAAATTACTTTTCACCCGATCGACTAAAGGAAATATTGAAAAGCACGAGCAGAACTGCTGCGAGACTACCGAGAAAAATTCGGGCTGATTAAGCTGTTGTTCCACATCTAATTTTCCTGAAAAATGACAAGCGAATTTCTTCATGTGGTACCCGCCACGTGATTTATCCGTGGAATCAATCCAAAATCTAAAATCTAAAATCCTCACGCCCCCGAATTGATCTCGCGCAAGTCAATCCAAAATCTAAAATCTAAAATCTAAAATCGAATGACAGTAGATAAAATATGGAGCTATGACCATGCCAGCCTTCGCGACACCGGGCGCAAAAACAACAACAAATTTGCCGTCTCCGTTTAAAAAAAGCTGTTAGCCACAGTGGACAATAAGAATATTGATTTTAACTATTGATTAACACTTCGGACAGGGTTTGATGGCTTACCTACTGAGAATAATGGTTTCACGGATCTCAGTACGATCGCAACCCTTGCCCAAGCACACTAGAGGCTAAGTAAATCAAGGGTTTCAGGTTATGACCTCAAAACGATCGGGACTAGGGAAAAAGCACCAAGTATATGTATAAATATAAAGTTAATTGTCCGCTTTCAAGAAAGTGCGATCCAGTCCGCTCCTTTTGAGATAAAATACTTATAAAGAGTGTTTATTTCTAGATTAATTTCCGCTATAAGGAATGTGACCCGTATGGAAGTAACCGAGCTGCTCAAAGAATACGAAAATGGAAACAGAGACTTTGCTGACGCAAACCTCAGCGGAGCAAACCTCAGCGGAGCTATGTTAGTTGGCGTCAACCTTTCAAGGGCTAACCTGTCGGGAGCTAACCTGAGTCGGGCGCATCTCACCAAAGCAGAACTCAACGACGCAAACCTTTACAGGGCAAATCTGAGTTTTGCCAAAATGGGTCAAGCCAGACTAGCCGATGCAGAGCTGACAAAAGCCAATCTCAGCGGAGCTTTCCTCGTCAAAGCAAAACTGCCCAGGGCAAAGTTGAGTGGCGCCCAACTCATCGGTAGCAACCTGCGGATCGCCATCCTCTGGAACGCCAATTTGTGTACAGCCGACATGCAATTCATCAACCTGCGAGGCGCCAACCTCACGGGAGCCAACCTCAACTGGGCAAACTGCGGAGGGGCAAAACTCAGCGGTGCAAAGCTTTTTGGCGCTCAACTAACAGGCATCTATCTCAGCAAAGCTTATATCAATGGCATCGACCTGAGCAGGACGGATCTCAATGGCGTCAACCTGAGTGAAGCCAAACTAAACGGGGTAAACCTGGAAGGCTCGAACTTGTTAGCTGCCAATCTCAGCGGGGCTCAGTTGCGGGGCGTCCAGTTGATGGGAGCAGATTTAACCAGGGCAAATCTGGTGGGGGTTTCTTTGGTGCAGGCAAACCTTGATTGGGCTAGGCTGTGCTATGCAGACTTGAGCGAAGCCGACTTGAGCGGCGCAAGTTTCACGGGAACCAACTTTGAGGGTACTCAGTTAGCCGGATCAACAATCCCCCCATCTTTGAGCAATGATGTCTACTTAACTGCAGCACGTGGTGTCGCAGCTTAGGCAAGGCCAAAAATTAATTTCGCATCCGAGTGTACGACTCTCGCATTGGTTTAACTTTTGATGCCGACATCATTACTTTTGTGAGAGTGTTGCACCGGCAAGAAATTTACTGATATTTGCGAGAGTTTGTAGCATCACAATTGATCTCACCCGATTAATTTCGCGACTCGCAAAGCAGAGGTAATGGCTCCTTCGTGCAAACCATCCCCCAAATAAGCTCCCGCATGATAAGTGTTGTTCTCGCCATTAGTCTCGATAACTTCATTTCGATATCGAAAAGACTCGACAGTGTACAGCGGCGTGTGATGTTTCTGAATGTGAATAATCTGCTTTTGGGCGATCGACTCCTGCAGTTGAAAAGCTAAACTGTACTCTCGTGGGGAGGAGATACCGCAAAGCTGATTCAAGCTCGCATTATATCCCCATCCCTTGTCCGTCTCGAAAAAATCAAATTCTGATAACTTGCGGATACCATAGCGATCGTACATCGATGTATCCGAATGCAGTACAGTCGTTGCATAATTGGCTTTCCACGCGGAAAACCGCTTCGTTTCCGCATCAGTCGGATCAGACAATAACCTCAGAACTCGATCTGGTGGCATCGCAAAAACCACCTTCTCAAATTCCTGGATTTCCCCATCAGAAAGCACAATTTTTACAGCATTCGCACTTCTAAAAATATTGGCAATCTCCACATTTAGCCGTATATCGCCCTTAAATCGCTCCAAAATCTTTTCAATGTAAGAATACACCCCGCCTTTAATCCTCACCCAGTTGACAGAGCCATATTCGCGCAAAACAGGCATCGCTAATTCTGCCGGGAAATTGTCGAGCAATTCAAACGGTATCGAGTAGCTGTACATCGTCAGCAACTTCAGCCAATAATTGCGGATGCACGAACTTTTCAAACTCTGAGAAAGCGGCACATCGTAGAAATCATGCTGTTTAGCAAACCGCATTTTTAAAATAAATCCCGCCGAACGAGCGTAAAGACTATCAAGTCGCAAATACTCGATTAGGCGTTGGATTCCGGTGAAATTCTTTTGGATAGATACCGCAGACAAAAAGTGAGTGCCATCTTTAAAAAACAGCGCTGAACCAATCTGCACGGGTTCTAATTGCACCCCTAGATCCTGCATAAAAGCCACGAAATTGTAAAACACAGTGGGAAATTCCAGCACCCCATTTTCTAATATTTCATTGCACTCCGATTGGTTGGGTACAACATTTTTGTTCAGCGTCCGAATGTGTCCGCCTAAAATCGGCTGACTTTCCAACACAGTGACGTGATGTCCCTGTTTATCGAGCCAGTAGGCTGCTGCCATACCGCTCGCTCCGCCCCCAACAATTGCAATTCTCATAGTTCACTCCTAGATTGATAGGTTATACCATTGTGGATTTTGTATTTTCGATTTTTGATGAAATAATTGGGAATAATTGATGAAGCTAGTGGTCGGAATATTGCCTACGGTTGCATTCTTTTGACGAATTGTATTTGATAGCTATTACAACACTTACCTCTAAGGTTTATATGTAGGTACACACTGCAAACTGTCCCGCTATTGATTAGTTGAATAGATATTAATTGAATGCCGATATTATCGGTACGAAACGGCAATCATCTATCCCTACAAATCTTGCCGTTTCCTGACAGATATCAGCAAATTTTGGGTTTCGCAAAGCCTCAACCCAACCTACGAGATATCGCCGTTATTTAATTGGCATTGCTTAGCCTAAAATCGCATCGCCGGATAAACGTTGATAAAGCAGCGCCCCCGTCCAAAATGTCGGTGCAAAGCCTGGATAGCCCGAGGAGGCGTTGCAGAAATAGAAATTGTTGAGGGATGTTTCATGATTTAGCCGATCGACCCCCATGTTGCGGGGCGTCAGGCTGGAACCGTAGGAATTACCGTTAGGACACCAACAGAAGCGCTCGTTAGTCGTCGGACTTCCAGTAATATGAAACACCATGTGTTTGCGGAAATTCGGAACATAGTGTTTTTCAACTACATCTAAAATCGAGTCCAGAATCTCTTGTTTCTTCTGTCTGTAAGCTTTGCGATCTGTTTCCCAAAGTTGTTTAAAATAGCTGTAATTAGCAACAGTCAGAAATTCGACAATTTGACAATCTTCTGGACAATCCCGCCGCGCTTGGGTCAGTAAAGTTGGCGTCGTAATTGCAAAGCTCGGACGAGAAAAATCATTTCGATCGTACATTTGAGCAAAAGCTTCATTTAGATCCAAGTGCTCAGAATGAAACGTATTCCACTTGCCAAATCCATAATCTCGGAGATCGATATCTTTGACAACGCAGTACACCATGTAGTTAGAGGCAGAATACTCATAGTTAAGTTTCCGCCGCACTGTTTTAGAGAACAGTTCCTCTCCAATCATTTTGGCCGCTCTTTTCGGGTCGAGGTTGCAAATCACCGTGTCGCCCGTGAATTCATGGGTTTGATGGGTGGTCAAATCCATCGCTTCAACTCCCGTTACTGTTCTGTTTGTCACCCTAAAATTCGTGACTTCATGGTTTAGTAGAACTTTCCCCCCGTTGGATTCAATGACTTTAACTAAAGAATTGATGACAGATTCAAAATGCTGCGTCGGGTAAAATGCACCTTCTTGATAGCCTCTAAACAAGGCAATCCAAGCATAGAAAGAAAGCTGATTTGGAGGCAGCAAAAAGTCCGGCCATTGCAGGGCTAATAGGGTTTGGGCGGCTTGCGGGAGTTGGAACTTGTCGAAAACGTCCTGAAGCGTGCTGTTGAGGTGTTGGACAGCACAGAATACGTCACCGAAGTTTTTGAGTAATTCAATTGGTTTGACGGGAGGAGCGAGTTTTCTGAGTCCTTCGCCGGTTTTCTCGACTTCGTTGACGAATTTGCGAATTCTCTCGCCCGCTTCGGGAAACAGCGCCGACAATCGGCGGATCAGTTCCTCTGGTTCCGAGGGAATATCCAGTGCATACCCAGGCATCCTCATGTGGTCGTAGCCATTCGGATCGTACCGCTCAAAGGTGACATCTCGATCGAGACCGAGTTTTTTGAGAACTCGATTGACTGTATGTCCTTCGCCGCAGTCCCAAACGTAGTGGAATTGGGCATTAAAGGTGTATTTTTTGGCCATCGTAAAGGTGTGACCAAAGCCTCCGGGATGTTCGTGAGCTTCGAGGATGTGTACGGTTTTGCCGGAGTTTGCCATCAAAGCTCCGAAAACCAGTGCTGATAAACCACTGCCGACGATGAGGTAATCTGTTTTCATGGTAAATTTCCTCGATCGATTGAATCGGGCGATCGTTATTTATTTAAACTAGCTCTCAATTCTGAGGAAATTCTGAAGAGGGCTTACCACGCTATTTGTGGGGTACGCACTGCGTACCTTACGCCTTTTTGGGCGGGCGGGACGCCCACCCCACAATAGTGTGAAGCATCTAAATTTAGGATCGCGAATTAAATAACTTACAATTTTAATTGTTATTGTGGGATGGGCGTCCCGCCCGTCCTTTTTGGGCGGGCTAGAAGCCCACCCCACAATAGTGTGAAGCATCTAAATTTTACAGTCAAGTTTGAGCAAATTCTTCTGGGGAGTAGGGGTTGGGCGTCCCGCCCACCCAAAAAATACAATTTAGGTGGGCTTACTTACAGCTTATTTGTGCGGTACAATCACATCAAAAAAAGCATCCTCCAAATCATAACCAAACATCTGCGACATCGCCATCAACTTCGATTTACTGGGGATTCCCTGCTGATTCAACCAATCAGTCAACACAAAAATTTTGCTCATCAAAAACATTTCTAAAGCTTCAGGATTATACTGAATACCTTGGGTGCGGTGGAACTGGTGCGGCACCAACATCGCCGCATAGCGCGCCAATTCTCCCGCTTTCCAATCCAGCAAAAATGGCAGCCAAGGATAACAAGCATCCAAGCGAATAAACCACAGCCGCACTTCGGGAATTTCCGAAATTTCTCGCGGATCTAACTCTTCGCGCGGATACTCAATTTCAAATTGTAGCTGTTGTTCGTTTTGGGCGATCGCTCCTTCGGCCAGCCACTTTTCGATCGCAGTCCGCACCGGAGACAAATCTAAACTGTTTATGCGATCGGCATCTATCGATATCATAATACTCATAAAAAGTCAACCCATTTTAAATGTTAGATTGCTTGCACTGATGGATTCGGGGGCCAGAGACCCAATTGCTTGATTGTCAACTTGATAGCATTTAGTTATCATACCACCAAGCATAAACATTTTATAGCAGAAGGAAGAACAAAGGAGGAATAAGGCAAATGCAATAAAATCAATTTTTTTAGCCTTTACCTATGATAATAAGGGTTCTCTCAAAGGTCATCTTACACCACCACAATAATAATAAAAATGCGCCTTCTAAAATCCGGTGAATCAGCATTGATTAAAGCTCTACTTATGACCAACTCTCAACTTGCTGAAGTAATAGTACCAACACTAAACACTGCGCTTGTTGAGGACATGGACGATGGTGGGATGGGTAGCCTCCGCTTCAAATCCTGCGCTGCTGACTCAGGCAGAAGGCTTGGCAGAACAGTCGCTGAAGCTGAATTTTTAGATGAGGATGCAGTGCCTGTATCTGTCGAATTGAATTTAGATGAGCATAGTCAACTTTTTGAGCTTGATGTTTGGAAATTTGATTATTCTCGTGTGTCTAGATGGCCAGACCTGGGACAAGTTGTGATTAAAGGAAGAATCTAATAAAGGCGATCGCACTTTCGATGGTGGTGCAATTTTTTGAGATTCTTCGCTTCATTCAGAATGACATAATTTAGGTTGTTAATGCTTCTAGGAATAAATTCGCGCTCGCCCTCGCTAATAACTAATGACTATTTCTCGACTTGATGAGCCTTAATTTCTAACTTCTTTCCTTGTCGCTCCACAAACTCCGCTAGAGTTTTTTTCCTAATTTCTATCTCCTGAAAATCCACCACAAAACTAGCTGTTTTTAGTTCAACTGCTAAGGATTCCGTAATATCGATAATTTCCACCCAGCTAGCACATTGATAATCTGACTCTTCATATTGTTTAATTCTGTGTTCTTCAAGCCCCAACCTATCCGCAAGTTCCTTTTGACTCATTTTGGCAGCAATCCGAGCTTTAATTAAGACTCTTGGCAGCTCTAAAATCGATTCTACTTCAATTTTGAGGTCTTGGCTGCGATCGCACTCTAACAATCTTTCATACTCAGCTATTTCTGCATTGAAAGCATCCAGGTGACTTTGGATCGATTCACGCATCACTGACCACCAAGGATCGTTCTTTTTTACCTCTTCATCTTGTGCGTCATATTGGGCTAGCGTATATTCACATCTTTTCAGTAACTCTTGCGTGTATTCATATTGATTTTCATTTCTAATCATGGCGACCACCTGACTAAATCAATAGCAATAATTCCTTTTGGATTGCGCTCTCTGTCCCGCTGAAATAGTTCATAGGAAGTTAGATCGTAACTACCGACTGGTTGGTCGGATGGAAATATTTCACCGCGATAAAAAGCTTTTTGAGCAGACCGGTCTGCATAATTTCTCAGTCGAGGAGCATGAGTTTTTAGATAATTCATATCCACCTCATCCCTATCCCAACAAGCATCAAAATCTTGAGGAGCTACTTTGCTAGTAACAAAGCTACCATTGATGTAAATTGTCCTGCATCCTGCAGCTTTTAGTTGCTAAGAATGCCATTTGCAATCCATCTATCATGCGACTGCGACGCGGTGTTGTTCCAAATCGCTCTTTGAACTCTTCCCATTCTGCCCAATGCACCCCTGGTGGCAAGTTACCATACTCATCAAATTCTGGAATCATACCCTCACGCCTTTACACCTTAACATAATTTCATTGTCAGTTTTGAATGATTGTTGATTTCCTCAGCATACGTTAATCCTTGGGGTCAATAACGAGGATTTAGTATTATACCTAGAATATGCTGTAACTAATTACCCATTTTTCCCAAACTTACTATCCTGCAAAGAATTACCAATCCCCTGGATAATTCCCCGCCCGATCAAACCAATTCCCCGCCCTATAACCTGAGTCAAAACGTAAACAACGCCAGCACCCAACAGCGAAATAACCGCGCGAACTCTAGGTGCGATCGCATCCCTGGTTTCCAGCAGCAAAGTCAAGGCTAACTGCCACCCAGACAACTGTGCTAACTCTAGATTTCTAGGAGCATAAATAGAAATTCTCTTAATTCCTGAATCGCCCAAAACAAACAGCCAAAACCTGCTTTCAAAAATAGCTTTCGGTTCCACAAAATATCTATCCCAGCTATATCTCCAGGACAAATCATTGCGAAATCTCTCAATTTCTCGCGTCGAAATCAACTTTCCATCGTAAAAAATTTGCTTGATTTCTTCAATATTTGCCAAATTATTTAGTAGAGGCTGTACCACTCCGCTAGCAACTTGAATTGCCAAATTTTCTAACAAAGCTTCAGCTCGCTGCATCGCTTCCGGGCTGCCAGCAACACAAGAAACATTGTCAACTGTGAGAGGAGTTTCAAATAGCAAATGTGCAAAAAAATCAACAGTCATCGGTATTTTGTCAAGGATTTCGGCTGCAACTACATCAGCATCTGCTAGCAACTGCGGTACAACTTCTACGCCGCTGCCTGCCCAGATATCAGCAGCGCTTTCCCCTTGACTTTCTCCCAGTGTCAAGCTGGTTTGACTGCCATCAAAAACCATATTTTCTTCCGTTTGCAGTGTATAGTATCTGCCAAAAAAATCTATGATTGTCGCCTGCCACAAATCCCGTAAAATAGCAGGCATTTTTTGCGACAATTGAGTTTCCTGCACTTGCGAAAAGCGCAATTCCTCCAGCAAATCCTTTAACTTCCGCAGGATGGAAGTCATCAATTCACGCTTTTTGGTCGATCGCAAAATATCGATTTCCAAAGGCAAGCCAGTCAAATTCACCAAATCAAACTGCAATTTAGCTGCCGCCGAGTCAAACAAGCTACCTTGCCAATTAGTTGCAACCACCAAAGATCCCGCCAAAACTTGGGACTTCGCTAATTGCGATTGAGAATTCTTTAACAAATTCTCGCCTCTAATTTCTTCTTTCTCCCCTCTGCCTTCTTTCCTCTGCTTTCTGCCTTCTGCCTTCTCCCCTTTCCCTTCAAATAATAACTGACTGACTATCCAGCGAGCTGCGAGCAATTCCCTGCGGCGCCCGCTGAGTACAACCCCATCTAAAATAGAGGGCAAATCTGTCGGTTCGGCGGATCTGATCTCTTGCAAATCAGCTTGAACAACCGCCAAAGTTGCATCTATTTCGCGCAGTCCAGAGAGGCACAAATGAGCCAGCATTTTTTTGTGTACTGGCGTATCAACTGTCGAATTCTCTGCATTTTTATCTACAATTACTGCGGATTTTTCTACTGTTTGAACCACCGCTGCGTTTAGTTCTATTTCCGAGTTAGCTCTCGCATCCGGCGCCCAATAAGTGCAACCAGACGCCACAGCGCGAATAGCTTCGATTGTCAGGGAAATATCTCTACCTTTAGGACAATAGCCATTCGCGCCCGTCGCCTGTAACTCCGCCAACAGATCCGGTGTCAGCTGCCCGCCTAGCAGCAACAGAGGCAGGTTGGGGTACAAACTTTTGAGTTGGCGACAAAATGCCACCGCCTCTATTTGACCCGATCGCAAATTTAGGGTCTCAACAGCCAAAATTACCAAATCTGCGGGCTTCTTGGCTGCTCCAGAGTCGAGCGAGCGAGTTTCTAGAACTCGCAAAGCCTCGGTTGGGGTTGAAACCTCTGCAACAACTTGCAAGTCTGGATACTGCTCGCAAGCGATTCGCAGCCCCAGCCGGAAAATGGGGTCGCCTTCGATCGTCAGCACTTGGAAATTACTCACTTGATTTTAGTTTTGAGATTTTAGAGAGCGATCGCGCGAAAACCCAATTACTCCGGGAGCAAATTAGCATCAGGAGGCCCAACCGATTCAGGAATCGAGGGTGGCGCCGGTTCTGGAGCTGGAGCCGGAGGAGCCGGTTCCGGAGCCGGGGCCGGCGCCTCTTCTCTCGCGGGTGGATAGTAAGGTTCCGGCTCCGGAGCGGGTGGATAGTAAGGTTCCGGTTCCGGCTCTCTCGCAGGCGGATAGTAAGGTTCTGGCTCTGGCGCGTACTCCTCCTGTCGCGGAGCTGGCGCGTACTCCTCTGCTGGAGCTGGCGCGTACTCCTCTGCTGGAGCTGGCGCGTACTCGCGAGCGGGCTCCGGCGCGTACTCGCGAGCGGGTTCCGGCGGGGGCGCACTGTTGGCTCTGAGTTCAGCACTCCAGCGCCCGATCGCACCTGCCGCCTCTGAATACAGCGCCCTACCGTAACCGATTTGGGAAGCAGTATCGATCGCCGCTCCTAGACTGCCTTGAGATGCCAATTCCGCAGCGCGATCTAGAATCGGTCTGTCTTGAGCCACTTGCAGTTCGCTCACCCACTGATAGACATTATCCTGAGCTTTCGCGTACAAAATCCTACCGCTCTTAATTGCCGAAGCTTTTTCAATAGCAGCACTAAGTTTTCCTTGCTTCGCCAGGGCGATCGCTTCATCCAAAAAAGGCTGATCTTGAATAACTTCTATGCGTTTCGTCCACTCAGCCAAGAGAGTTTGCGCTTCTATTCTGCGGGGCCGGTTTTGAGCAACCAGGACTAACTGAGCCATGCCGCCCTTGAGTCCTTCAACCGTTTGCGTTTCTGCCAACTGCTTCGCCAGAGTCAGAAAAGATTGGTCTTCTATCCGCTGAATTTCTCGGCGCCAAGCAGCCACCAAAGTTTGAGCGTGAATCCGCCGCGGCTGATTGATTCCGATAGTTTGCGCTTGCTCGATCGCGAGTCCAAACGTCCCTATGTGACCGAAACTCGCGATCGTGCTGGCCACTTGCAGACGCAGCAAATCTTGAAACTGCACCTGCAAACTTTCAATTTGAACTTGAGCTTGCTTATACAGAGGGCGACCCGGAGCTATTTGGCTCGCCGCCCCCTTCCCTTCCAGCAAGCTAAAAATGTGTTGCGGCAGCGGAGTTGATATCGACTGGTTCCACGTCACTGCCTGAGCCCTACCCAACTGCATCAAATCTTGAGCTTCCGCAAACAGCGGGGAATCCTGCGGCACAACTGAAGCAGCCTCGATCGCCCCCGGCAAATCTTTCGCCCCCAACCGCTTAGTCGCCATTGCCAGCAAAGTCCGGCTCCAGCCCTCAATTTCCTTCTCAGCTTTAGCGCGGGCAAAAAGCTGCGAGTCTATTTTTCGAGCTAGGACGATCGCCTCAGCGAACTTTTGCGGAGTCTCGTCCTTCGCCAAATCTCTAGCCTCTTGCAAGCGCTGCCAGCCGTTTCTTTCCAAAGAAATCTGCCCTATCAGCTCGTTGTAACGCTTCTGACTCCAGAAAATATTTTCCAGCTTGAACAAAGCTTGAGCATAATCCCAAGCCTTCCTTAAATCCTCACTTTTCAAAGCTGCTAGGGCTGTATCGTAGAGTTTTTGGCCCTCCTGCCAATTTTTTTCCCAAGCAGTCACAGCCTCTTCTACTTCGGGGTAAGACCGACTGGTTTTCGGAATTTTCGCCACAATCTCCAGAGCACCTTTCAAATCGCCCCTCTCAATTTTTGCCCTGGCAAATCCCAGAATGGCCTTCGACCATTCCCCTATCAAATGTTGACCTTGCGAGTATAGCGGATGTTCTTTCGGCCAAGCCTGCACCAATGCCATTGCCGATTCTAGCTGTTCTAGCTTGCCCGACTTAGCAGCTTGCTGAGCGCAGTAAAGTCGCTCTCCGTCCGCCGCCAGCGGCGACAGTTGCTGGCAATTGGGCGGTGGAGGCATCGTCAGCAACCACAGAAATGCAGCGGCCCCCGTTACTCCAAATCCCACCAGGAGACTCAGCCAGATAAGCTGCCACTGCCAAAAAGTTCTTTTTCCTTCGGTCGGCGCAGCCGTTACGAAGGAACTCGCATCGCCTGTCGCCTCTGCACTGAACTGTGCCGTCGGTTTAGGGGATGGGTTGTATTGCGGTGGTGTGTGGAATTGGTCAGATTGTCGTCTCGCCATTACTTCAGCCTGTCCTGTAATGCGCTCTAGAATGTGACACTCCTACATCAAATCTATAGATTGTGATGTGGGCTTCTGACTCCTGTTAAGGAGATCGAGAACTTCCTTCAAGGTACTGGCAATCTTTCCCTCTACGGCGTTTTATAGTGAGGTTTGTGTCTGGCCCCACTGGTTGCTTCCGAGTATTTTATGCTCTCGAAGCACGTAAATCATACCAGTTATCAAACATTTATTGACATATTCCGGGGCAGTTTAGCAGAAAAAACAGTATAAAGCCCGTCAGTCTAGCAATTTTAGATTTTAGATTTTAGATTTTAGATTTTAGAATTGACTCTGCACATGAATTGTGGGAGGGATTCAACTAAGCTCTCATATTAAATCCGGGTCAGAATTTTCCTGACCAGACTCAGCAGTTTAAACCGCCCAGCAATAATTTTAGATTTTAGATTTTAGATTTTAGATTTTAGAATTGACTCTGCACATGAATTGTGGGAGGGATTCAACTAAG